>JBCDLN010000050.1:0-17348 GCA_038745295.1 Pseudomonadota bacterium
GGCCTGATGGGTCAACCCCGAAGAGGCGAAGCCGTGGGTTGATGCATCAGGCCCACCGCGGGACACTTGACCCTAGGCGGGAGCAGTGAGGCACGGCGCCCTACGGTGGTTCCGCAATGAAAAACCTTGATGGGAATGCCATCTAGAGCGCGTCACGCCACCATGGAAGCGCGCCACGCTCAGGTTTCAATTGTCAGTCGCGGGTGCACGGGCCGCCGGATGATTTCATCCGGCTGTGACCCGCTCTAGGCTCGGTTTACCTGGGCCTCAATGCCAAGCGCGCCCAGCGCCGTTGCCACAAGGCCTGATGCATCAAGGCCAGCGGCCGCCACCATGCGCTCAGGCTTGTCCTGATCCACAAAGCGATCAGGCATGGTGAGGGGACGGACCTTCACACCCGCCTCTAACACCCCATGACGGGCGAGAAGCGTGAGAACGTGGCTGCCGAAGCCACCGTCCGACCCCTCCTCGATGGTGATCAACACCTCATGGTGGCGGGCAAGCTGAAGGATCAAAGCCTCATCAAGGGGTTTTGCGAAGCGGGCATCCGCCACGGTTGTGGATAACCCGCGCGCAGCCAGCTCATCCGCTGCCGCGTGGGCAGCCGCAAGGCGGCTCCCCAGGGAGAGAATCGCGATGGTGTTGCCCTCGCGCACAACCCGGCCCTTGCCAATTTCAAGCACCTCGCCGGCTTCAGGCATATCCATGCCCACCCCTTCACCGCGGGGGTATCGCAGCGCCATCGGCCCTTCATCGTAGGCAGCGGCGGTGGCAACCATATGAACGAGGTCAGCCTCGTCGCCAGCGGCCATCATGACCATGCCGGGCAGACAGGTGAGGTAGGCAATGTCGAACGCACCGGCGTGGGTAGATCCATCGGCCCCCACAAACCCCGCCCGATCGATGGCAAAACGCACCGGCAGCCCTTGGATCGCCACGTCGTGGACAATCTGGTCATAGGCCCGCTGCAAAAATGTGGAGTAGATCGCGCAAAACGGTTTCATACCTCCCGCGGCGAGACCTGCCGCAAAGGTGACCGCGTGCTGCTCGGCGATCCCCACATCAAATGTTCGCTGGGGGAAGACCTTTTCAAAAATGTCGATCCCCGTGCCGGAAGGCATGGCTGCCGTGATGCCCACCACCCGATCATCTTTGTGCGCTTCCGCCACCAGCGATTGACCGAACACCTTCGTGTAGCTGGGCGCGTTTGACGCGGCCTTGGCCTGTTTGCCGGTGATCACGTCGAACTTTGAAACGCCGTGGTACTTATCGGCCGAGTTTTCAGCCGGCCCGTAACCTTTGCCCTTTTGCGTCACCACATGCACAAGAACCGGCTTATTCTGCGCGTCGCGCACATTGCGCAAGACCGGCAATAGATGATCTAAGTTGTGCCCATCAATGGGGCCCACATAGTAAAAGCCAAGCTCTTCAAAAAGGGTGCCGCCCATGGCAAGCCCTTTGGCGATTTCTTCAGCCCGCGCTGCGCCACGCTCAACAAACCGGGGTAAATGGCGCACCAAACCCTTCATCGCATCGCGCAGGGTAACGTAAGGCTCGCCCGAGGCCAGCCGGGCGAGGTAGGCCGACATTGCCCCCACAGGTGGGGCAATGGACATGTCATTGTCGTTGAGGACCACGATCAGGCGGGCATCGCGGGCGCCGGCATTGTTCATGGCTTCATAGGCCATGCCCGCACTCATCGCACCGTCGCCGATGACGGCGATGACTTCGTTATCATCGCCCAAAAGTTCAGACGCGGTGGCAAAACCAAGGCCCGCTGAGATGGAGGTGGACGAATGGGCCGCGCCAAACGGGTCGTAGACGCTCTCGCTGCGTTTGGTGAAGCCGGAAAGGCCACCGCCTTGGCGCAGGGTCGTCATCTTGTCGCGCCGGCCTGTGAGGATTTTGTGGGGATAGCATTGGTGCCCCACATCCCAGATCAGGATATCGCGCGGCGTGTTGAAAACGTAGTGGAGCGCTGCCGTCAGCTCCACGACGCCAAGGCCCGCCCCCAAGTGGCCACCGGTCACCGACACCACTTCGATGAGCTCTTGGCGCAACTCATCTGCCAAGACCTTGAGCTCTTCTTCCGACAGGGTCCGCAAATCCCTCGGGCTTTTCACCCGGTCCAGCATTGCTCGCATCGCCCTGCCCTATGGTTCGCTGAAGCGTCAACCAGAATAGACAGTCAGATCCGTTAATCAAGCATTTCTATTCTTGGTGGTGCCTTGAAACCGCAGGAGAGGCCATAGGATGCAGGGGGTGGATCACCCGAGCGTTCGCGATAGAACGCGAAGCCAATTGCGATAGCAGATGCCGTCAATCAGATCCTCGCTGTAGCCCGAGGCGCGCATGGCGGCCACCAAGTTAGGCAAACCAGCTGCATCTCCGATCCCTGTGGGCACAAGGGCGCCATCAAAGTCGGAGCCGAGCGCGACGCCGCTTGGCCCCAGCTTGTTGAGCATGTGGTCGAGATGGCGTGTCATCACCTCAAGGGGTGTGGCGGCGGTGCGTCGTCCATCCTCACGCAGGAAGAAGGTGGCGAAGTTGAGCCCCACGACGCCTTCGCTGTCGCGGATGGCATCCATCTGCGCGTCGGTAAGGTTGCGGGAGACTTGGCACAGCACGTGAGCATTGGAGTGGGTTGCCACGATGGGCGCCGTTGAGTGGCGCACAACGTCCCAAAAGCCCTTTTCATTGAGGTGGCTGCAATCGACCATGATCCCAAGTCGGTTGCAGGCTTTGACCAAGGCGATGCCGCGCTCGGTCAGCCCGGCACCAATATCGGGTGTGGAGGGAAAGCGGAACGGGACACCGTACCCAAAAATTGTGGGCCGGCTCCACACAAGGCCCAACGAGCGCAAGCCGATGTGGTGCAAGATCTCAAGCTCATCGAGCCCGGGGCCGATGGCTTCAGCGCCCTCCATGTGGAGCATCATGGCAAACACACCCGCTGCCACAGTCTCATCGATTTCGGCAGCGCTGCGACAAATCTTGACGGCCCCTTCGGACTTGCGCTCCACGCGAAGGGCAACGGCGAGCTGTCCAAGGGTCCCTTTGAGGGCGCGCTCTTGCTGCTGGGCGGCAATGTCGGGTGTATCGATCCGGCCATCAGCGTTCGGCTCGCGCGCTGCAGTCTGCGGCCGGTCGGTGTCCGCGACAAACGTCGCAAAAAGGCCCCCCACAAGGCCGCCCCGCCGGGCACGGCCAAGGTCCACATGCCCGTCAGCCCCATCGGAGAGGAAGCTCGCCCCGGTGCGATCGCGACGCCAGAGCCTGAGCAGGACATCGTTGTGGCCGTCAAAGATGCGTTGCGTCACGCCGCATGCTCCTTTTTGTCCGCTCTCGCTGACCTTCGTTTCATCCGATCGCGCTGGCTGCGTTGCGCCAGATCAAGCAGCCGCAACCGTCTGTCCCGTCTGCCTTCGCCCGTGTGCCGTCTACCGTCTGCCGTTTGCCGTTACCCGTCGCCAAACGCCTCAAACGCTCCGCTCCGACACCGCCGAAACCTAGCCGGCTCAAAATGCGCGCCTCAACGGGCGCTGTCGATGGCATCAAGCGCGACCTTTGCGGCAGGCCCCAAGTCACTTGTAAACCCGCCAGCGAACCCCTTGACAGCATCCCTCCACGGGGTCTGGTCAACCCGAACAAGCGTTGCGCCAGCCTCTAGGGTGCGCGCCAAAGCGGCCGCCTGTTCCGCCGCTGCCAGTTCATTGAAGTGCGCCGCTGCTTCACGCGCAGCATGGCCAAACAAGTCAGCATCCTCAGCGCTGAGAGTGTCCCAGAAAGCGGCATCAAAATACACCACCCCGATTGCCCAGATGTGGGCGGTCTCACTCATAATCGGGGCGACCTCATAAAGTTTAAGCGCCTCATAGCCTGACTTTGTCATGTCCATCGCCGACACCACACCATTGGCGAGGGCACCATAGGCTTCTGTGATGGGAAGGGCGGTCGGCTCCACATTGAGCGAGCGCCACAGAGCCACATGAAGGTCGCTCTGCAGAACCCGCATGGTGATTCCGTCCATATCGGCAGGGGTTTTCAGCGGGGCTGAACCGATCACGTGGCGGGCACCAAAAATGATGAAGGCGGGAACGACAAACCCCTCATCGCGGTAAGCTTTGCGCAGGGTCTGCCCCAATGGGCCGGAGAGGGCCCGTTCGATGTGAGCGGCGTCTTCAAAAAGGAATGGCAGGTCCAGTACGGCACCCAGCGGCACCCAAGTGGTGAGGGCAGCGACAGTTGATAGCGCCCCCTCAATGGCACCAAGGCGCATCGCCTCCGCCTCTTCTTTTTCCCCACCCAGCGCACCGCCCGTCACAATGGTGATGTCGAACGCGCCAGGGCGTTCCGCCTCCACAAGCTCAGAAAACCTCTCCCACAACAACGTCTGCGGTTTGCCAGGCCCATACTGGGACGTGACAGTGATCGGTTCGCCGGCGAACGCAGCGCCGGTGATGAAGAAAAAAGCGGCAATGGCTGCGCGAAACATGGTGGTTCAGTCGAGTTCAGTGTGTACACAGAGGGGGAACGCGCCCTTAGCCCGACACAAGCGGAACCAAGAGCACAACGACCAGCGCGCCGAGGAGCGCAGCAAGGTAAGGTAGGGCAGCCCGGTAGACCCCGTCAGCACCGCCCACCTCTTTCACCACCAAAATCAAGATCCCGACCGGTGGCGTCAACCCTCCAATGAGGAGGGATAGGGTGAGGGTCAGTGTGCCGTGGGCTGGTCCAATGCCCGCGGCGACCAGGGTGGGGATGAGGACGGGCAGCATCAACAAAATCGCTGCGCCAGCGTCGAGGAAGGTCCCCACGAGCAGACACAAAAGCACCGCGACGAGAAGCGCAACAGCTGCCGAGTGGGTGGGGATGACGTCGGCTGCATTGACCCCGCTTGTGGCCACAAGGAAGGCGATTGGCGCAGCAGCACCAATCAATAGACCCACACGGCCCGATTGCCGCGCCGCCTCCACAAGCGCCGCGCCAATGGCGCTTATCCCACCCTCTTTTGCGGCAAATAAAAGGGCCAGAAGGACGGCGACACACCCCGCCTCTACCGCAGTGACAAGCCCAAATCTCAGCGCCAAGACAAGTGCAGCGCCCATTAAGGCAACGGGCAAGAGCGCTGCGAGGGGGCGGCGGGACGAGGTGTTGTCGGTTGGTGCAGGATCTTTCTCTTCTGGCGCACTGCTTTGGGGCGGGGTCAGCCGCACGGCAATGAGGAGCGCTCCAGTGAAGATCGGCGCTGCGGCAAGGCCGGCGAGCCAGAGCGTGCCGACGGACTGATCGGTCGCTGCGGCCGCCAAAAGAAGGGCGATGGAAGGCGGCACGATGTTGGGAAGGACCGCTGAGGCCGCTGAGATGGCACAGGCCCGCTCGCGCCGATAGCCGGCCCGCACCATGGTGGGAACAAGAAGCCGCGCGCTGGTTGCCGCATCGGCAAGGCTTGAGGCTGATACGCCGCCAAAGCCAAGGCTTGCCCACACATTCGCTTCCCCAAGCGCCGTTGCCCTTTGCCCGCACAAAGCGCGCACCGCGCTGAGGATATGCTGACCCACACCGCCCGCCACCAAAAGCCCAGCCGCCAACACAAAAAGCGGCACCGCCAAAAGGACTGAGTGGGACATGCCGCGCACCACCGTTTGGGAGAGCGCAGCGTCCGACAAAGGACCCGGCGCAAGCGCGGCCGCCCCAAGGAGCGCAAGCGCCACCGGTACCCGGATCGCCAACATCACCAAGAAGAAGACTGCGATCACCAACACTGGAAGCGATGGGAGCGGGAGTGCCGCAAGCCCCGCCCCAAGAAGAAGCGTCACCGCATGACGCCGCCCGTTGAGCAGGCCAATCGCAAGGGCAAACACACACACGACGGCCACGACCCCAAAGCGCAAGGCGACCGGGATCCCAAGCACAGGCTCGATCCCCCCCACCCGGGAGGCAGCGCCGGTCAGGCCCAAGGTGGCGACGCCCACAACAAAACCGGTCACAACGCGCGAAACGTCACCACGCCACGTTGCTTTTTTTGGGATGAGGCCGGGCAGCGCCAAGAACGCTAAAACGGGCAATAGCCAAGCGCCCGCAATGTTGGCGCCGACGAGGCCAAGCCCAAAGGTTCGGCTCAACACGTTCAGGGCAACAGCCCCCACCAGCGCCGCCAGAACCGCCGCCGCCAGCACACCCGTGAACCGCATGCCAGCTTCTGCACCGTCCCCGAACGTCGCGAGGCGTCGGCGCAGCGGAGCGTTACTTCCGCCGCTCAAGCCTTGAGACGGTTTCATCTTTGGCCACCAGAGCAAGATCCGCCTCACTCAAGAATAGCCCGTGCTCGACCACTCCAGGAAGCTTGGCAAGGTGCGCCGCCACCCGGTCCGGATCGGCGATCGTTCCAAGGGCGCAATCCACAATATAATTGCCGTTATCGGTGACCTTTGCGGCCCCGCCCTCCATCCGCAACTGCGGTAACACCCCAAGAGCCTTTTCAATCATGACAGCGGTGGCGCGCCAGCCAAACGGCACCACCTCAATGGGAAGAGGAAACGCTCCAAGCCGCGTCACCCGCTTTTGACTGTCGCCCACCACAACAAAAGTAGTGGCCATCTGAGCCACAATCTTCTCGCGTAGAAGTGAGGCGCCACCCCCTTTGATCAGCCGCAGGCGATCATCGATCTCATCGGCGCCATCCACAGCAAGGTCAATGGCGTGCGGTGCGTCGGGCCCCATCATGTCGCACAAGGTGAGGTTGGCTTCCTGTGCGGCCCGTTCCGTGGCGAGTGAGGTACACACCACATCGGCAAGCTCAAGCCCAGCTGCCACGCGTTTTCCCACCGCCGCCACAAAGAGTTCAGCGGTGCGCCCGGTTCCAAGACCGAGCCGCATGCCCCGGTCCACCATTTCGGCGGCAGCCTCCGCAGCGAGCCGGCGCTCCTCCAATGCTGTGCTCGACATGTTCCCCTCTTGAAAATACGCACCCGCCCGCCTTCACAAACAGCCCCAAGACGCTTTCGCAAGCCAGAAAGATCGTCTAACCGTCCGGCGTTATTATGAGACCTCACGAAAGCCCATGTCTCCGGCCCCTCCCCTTCGTCCGCGCTGCCCTGTGGTGAGGTGCGTGTGAGCGCGAGGGTGATCGTCCACATCGGGTCCACCAAGACCGGGAGTTCTGCTCTCCAGGCCACGCTTTTTGAGCGGCGCGCCCTGCTGAAGGAGGCCGGCGTCCTTTACAGCGATGTGGGTGTTGCCTCGGGCGCGCACCACCTCATTGCCGCAGCCATCCATCCCGGCGCCTGGAACCTCCATCCAGACGCTTTGTCGCAAAACGATGCGGAGCGGCACCGCTTCTTCGTGGCTGCCTGTGAGGCGATGAAAGACGAAGCCGCGCAGGCCAGCGCATCCACAATCATTGTGTCGAGCGAATACTTGTGGGGCGCCTTCCCCTCAGCCACGTACAAAGCCTTGCGGGATGCTTTTGCACCGGCGAGCTTCGAGGTGGTGGCGTTTGTGAGACGGCCCGACGATTGGGTGAAGTCGTCCTATCTTCAGGCCGTCAAGACCGGGGGCGCGCTGGAGTTTTCAGACTGGTTCGGCCGCGAGATGGAGCGTTGGGCAGGCGGCCTCAACTATTTCAGGGTGATCAACCGGTGGAACGTCTTCCTCGATGCGCACAAGGTCCATGTGCTGCGCTATGAAGACACCAAGTCCAACGTCTATAAGGCGTTTTGTGATGCTGCCGCACTGGGTGTGGACACCGATATTGCCATGCGACGGGTGAACCCCTCCCCATCGGCTCAGAGCGTGTCACGCCTTTTGGAAATCAACCGGTCTGACCGTCCCGCGCACGAAAAACACGCCGAGCGTCGGGGGGTGATGGTTGGCCAAAACGGGGGCGCCACCAACAGCGATGTGATGAGCGCCGCCGATTTGGACAGGATCGCTACATTGACGCGCCGATCCGACCAGCTTCTTGCCCGTCAGTTTTTGCGCGATGGACAACAGGCGTTTCCTGATCGCCCCCCTCACCGTGATCCACAGCCGTCTCCCCCTTCCGAAAGTACGCGCTAAGGGCAAGTTCGGTGCTGACCCGCCGGTTGGCGGGCCGGCCCCACAAATCATCCAGATCAAGGTTGAGCAGCGCATCGTTCAGGCCGACGGGATCCTCCATCAGGTTCTTCCCAAAGATCGTCGCGCGTCCATACTCCCGCGCACGCTCAGCCTGGGCGCCAAGATCAAAGGTGGCGAGCGGAAGGTGCAGCGCCATCGCCACGGACATGGTGAAGACGTACGTCTCCGGCCAGATAGAAGACACAAGGCAAAGGTCGGGCTGCAGAGCGGCCACGCGCCGGGCAGCATCCACATCTCCCCGGTAACGCCCATGCAACGTCACGTTGGGCCCGCTGCGAATATCTTTGCTGGATGTGTAACCCACCACGTCAATGTGGATGGGGAGCTTGCGGCGCCGCATATCGCGGATCATCGCCGCCAACAAAAACGCACCCTTGTGGGGGCCGATCGCGCCTTGGATGAGGACCCGCAGAACACCATCCTCCCGGTGCGGACGGATGAGGGGCTCAACGTTTTCAAGGTGAGGTTCGGGGTGCGGATGGATTTGCACCTTGGAAACATCGGCCAGCCGACGCGCCCGCAACGCTGCCGCCTCAGTGGGCGCACTCACCACCTCCGCATGGCTCAGGTAGGTTCTGAACCGCGCGCGCCAATCTTCAATGCGCACCCACTCAAACGAGGCGCTGGTGGACGCCAAACACGCCACGCACCGCTGCGCGTCGGTTTCCCCGCAATAGCGTTCCTCCGCATCAAGGAAGGTGAGGCGCGGACAAAGGGGCTGGTGATCGTGCCACACATGCCAGTAGGGCCGCTGGGATGACACGAGCGCCTCCATCATCCTGGCGATGGAAGGGACGGTGAGGCCAGCAAACGAGTTGATGTGAACCAGCTCTGGGTCGAGGAGATCGATGATGGCGCCAAGCGAATCCTTGTGCCGCTCCACATTGAGCGCTTCAAGGTTCGGCAGATAGGGAAGCGGCCGGCCGCCAAAAGCATGGACCTGAACAAACCCCCGCTGTTGCGTTTGGATGACGATCGCGCGGTTGACGATATCGCGCAGCCCATCATCGATCAGCTGGTTGCGGGTGTACTCCAAATAGGTCTCGATCCCGCCACCGCGGGTGTGGGTGAAAAAGAGGATCGAGGTGCGTCCGATGGCATGTTTGAGCCGGGCAACATCGAGCATGATGCGCGACGACAGTGCCGGGTCCGCCGTCAAATGGCGTGACACACGGTTGGGATAGTCAGGGTGCTTCTCAGCAAGCTTTGCCTGCGCTTTTTCTGAGCGCTCCGCCCCCTCTCCACCGAACGAGGTGGAGCCATAGTGTTTGACGAAAACGCCCGTCGCCAAAACATTGCGCCAGCCTGCCTTGAGGGCACGCACGCAAAAGTCGCTCTCCTCCCCGTAGCCAAGACCAAAGGTGGCGGCGTCGAAATCTCCCACTTCAGCAAGGGTCGCCCGGCGGATGGCCATGCAAAAGCCAACGCCAGTGGGGATGTCCACCACGGTGTGACCGTTCGCTGAGGCCGCCAGGCGATCGACCACCTGTGAGGACACTTCAAGCTCAAAATCATTGTCGATGGAAAAGTTGGGGTAGCTGGCAATGGTCGCGTTGTTGGACAGCGGGGTCACCGTGGCAATGGCCGGATCGTCCTTCAGCGGTGCCATCACGCGGTCAAGCCACCCGTCGTGCACCATCACATCGGCATTGAGGATCACAACGTCGCGGTGGGCATTGTGGGCCATGCCCCGGTTCACGCTCTGCACAAAACCCTGATTGTGAGGGTTGACCAACAACCTGATATGACCCGACCGGGCAAGGCGCTGCAGCAACGCACTCACCTCGGGTTCGGGCGAACAATCATCCACCACGACGCATTCAAACGGCGTCTCGCACGCGCTCGACAGCACGCTCCTCAATGTGGCGGCCACATGCTGGAGGCTGCGATAAACAGGTATCACCACATTGACGGCGTGGCGGCTGGGTGGGTCCATAACGCGCGGCGGGAGCTGATCCCATTCATCGTCTTCGGGAATAGGTGGCAGGTAGAGCGCTTCGCGGGGACGCAAGAGAGCTTTGCGCCGCGCACCCGACACGACAGCAATGCGCCCCTCTTCGCGCCCATGCACCACATAATGCTGGAACGGGTTGACGTTCATGTCAGCCACGTCGTGGTACATCTCAAGGTAAGCTTTGGTGGAAAAGAGTTCGTTCGGGTCTTTGCCCTCTTTCCAACCTTGGATGATGTAGTGGCGCAGCGGCCCGATCCTCAGTTGTCTGAGCTCAGGATAGGTCCCTAAATAGAAGGCATCATCGAATTCGCGGCGAATATCGCGGCGGACGCGCCGATACTTCTTGTGTTTGCGGATCCACGAAATGTGAAGCCACAGCGATTTGGGCCGGACCAGCAGCGGGATCACTTGCCGGATGTCTTTCCAACGCCGCTTCAACGCCCGCCACCCATCCACGCTGTGCGACTGTGCTGAATGCGCCAGCCGGTCCGGCAGGCCGGCCTCGTGAGATAGAGACGCCGATGCGACCCGTCCGGAAAACGGCAATTAACCGAGGGGTTTACCTCACCCCAAGCGCCGATTTTGGATTGGGCCACAAAGCCTCTCCGCCTTCTCTCACGAGCCATACTTTCACGATGGCAGACGATCAAGCCCATGGCAGTGATGACGGTCACAGGTCCAATGTTTGGAACCCGTGATCGTACAACGTCAAGCTGCATGTCCCATGTCAACGACGGCCCGCGCCACAGGTTCCGCCTCTTCCGGAGACTTCTGTTGAGCAAGGCGAACTGCACCGGGCCACCGGGGTGTGTTGATCATGTCACGCACTTGACGCTTAAGTTCGTGAATGATGGCGCGGGTGGTGTGCGATACCGGCCTCTGCGATGACGTGGCGAGCAAAAGCTGGCGAAACAAAGGCGGGTCGGACAACATCCTCACCGCCATCCCTGCGCCGGGATCAACTGTGGAGCGCGGCAAGATCGTGACGCCTTCGCCGCTGCGCACCAGCGCTTTAATGGCATCAAGGGAATCAATCTCATAGCGGATGTTGAGGGGGACCCGGATCTGCCCCGCCGTACGCTCCAGCATAAGCCGCAAACCATGATTCTTACGCGGCAGAATGAGGGGCTCGGCTATCACTTCTCCAAGGCGCGCAGGACTTGTATCACCCGAACCGTTAACGGCCACCAGCTCCTCCCGAATGAGAGGATCGGTCAGGAAATGTTGGGTGCGCGTGGCATCGTGGATGATCGCCACATCGAGGAGGCCGTTCGACAACCACTCGTTGACGTAGCCTGAGTGCCCCTCGGTGAATTCCAAAATAAGCGCCGGGTGGTTTTTTTGTACGAACTTCAAAAGGGGTGGGGCGATGATCCTCACAACGCTGGGCATCGACCCGATGAGGAGGGTTCCGCGGGCGATTCCGACGCTATCACGCACATCGCGCTCGGCATCGCGAACCGAATCAAGGATCGCCGAGGTGTGCCCGTAAAGCTGCTCGCCCGCATCCGTCAGCTTCACCCCGCGCCCGTTGCGGAAGAAAAGCGGCGTGCCCAAGCTCTCTTCAAGGTTTGCGATCTGCCGACTGACCGCCGGCTGAGCCACCGACAGAGCTGCTGCGGCACGGCTAACGCTGCCCGCGTCGGCCACCCGCTTGAAGTATCGCAACTGTTTGATTTCCATAGCCAAAACCCCTACTCTAAACACGACGGGTCGTTTGCGTTACCTCAGCAACCACGCCAAGGCTCGGTCACACTGCCAGCCACACCGCGCCAAACCGCGGCGCTTTTTCCAACAGCACCACGCGAGGGCGCGATGCTGCTCCTCACCTCGCCTCATCATGAACAGCCGCGGCCACATGGAGAGGGAACCGCCCCGCCAAGGATCCTTGCATTGACAACGATGAAGAGAGAGCCGCGGAAGGCAAAGACGATGCCGACGTCACACCGGGCGTGCCCCACCAGACGGTGGAGGGGACGACACCCTGGGCGAGCCTCAAACGGTCATGAGGCGCCGCGGGCATGACGGGGCCGATCAGCCCATGTGGACCGAAAGGATAGCGCTCCTTGAAGCGCGCCAGCGGGAGAGGGCTTACGATACTCTCCCCGCACATCCGCCACGTGAAGGGTTAGCAGCTGAAGATGGGGTGAGGATTGCTTTGCCCGGTTCGGCGTTAAAGAGAAAGAACGGAACCGGGTCATTGCGAGACGCCGCGCCGGCCTCGCATGCCGCTGATCCTGTATGCGCCGCAGGTGCGGCAGAGGCGACAGCTTTAATGGCTTGGTCCTCAACGCCGGGTCGCCCGCAAAGGAAATCGCGGCGCCCATGGCGGGCAAAAACGGTTCGCGGCTTCATTCGGTCAACGGCACACCGATGGCGCGCCTTACATGAGTTCACCAACAAGATGGCGTGAGCCTGAGGTGACGGAGTTATACCGACCGCCAAAGGCGACGACCCCAGCAGCGCTCAAAGACCGTAGCGCCCAAACAATTGATCGCTGCGCAGCGCGCCGATGAGCGCTTCGGGCCCGTAGGTGTCCTGTACGCTCCCCCTAAGTCGGAAAAGCGATGGGCGGGCCGGGCTCATGACCCTAATGCGCGTCTTCTTGCCATAGCGCTCCTTCAGCACAGCGCGGGCTGAGCCGATACCGTCCACAAGCCCAAGGCGCACGCCAGCGGTGCCACTCCAAAACTGTCCGGTGAAGAGATCACCATCATTACTCAGCCGGTCGCCGCGGCGCGCCTTCACACTCTCAACGAACGCCTCATAAATATCGGCCTGGACGGCGCGCAAAATCGAAATGTCGCGGTCATTCTCCGGCTTAAAGGGATCTAAGAGGGACTTGTTTTCGCCGGCGGTATAAACGCGCCGCTCCACGCCAATCTTTTCAATCAGCTCGGTGAAGCCAAAACTTGCGGTGATAACGCCGATGGAGCCCACCACCGATGAGGGATCCACGAATATTTCATCGCCAGCGGCGGCAAGCCAGTACCCCCCTGATGCGGCCACATCTTCCACAAAGGTGATGACGGGGCGCTCATGTTCAGCTGAAAGGGCTCGGATCCGGCTGAAGATGAGAGAGGATTGGACCGGTGAGCCGCCAGGCGAGTTGACCGAAAGCGCAACGCACGGCGCTTTCATCGCAAACGCCTTGTCGAGTGTGCTGGCAATGGAGGCGTGTGTGAGGCCAGGGCGCAGCGCACTTCCCATGCCGATCACCCCGTTAAGCCGCACCATTGGCACCGTGACCCGACGCGAACGCGGCCAAAAACGCATAAATCCCCCTACCGGTAGCCTCACTCAGCCCGTGGAGATGGGGTCGCTCGCCCCGCTCGACCAGCATCGGAGCATGCGACCTTAAAGCGAGGCAAACCCATGCGCGCTCTCAAGCCGCGCCCGAAGCGCCAACAGGTCTTGCCACACCCTGCGCTTTTCGCCTGGCGTTCTTAACAGATAGGCCGGGTGGAACGTGGCAAGAGCGTCCACTTCCCGGTCGTCATCACCCATGTAGCGGGTCCAGCGGCCTCTTTGGCGCATGATACCTGTGTCGTTGCGCAACAGCGTTTTGGCGGCCGGCCCACCCAGAGGCACCAGAATTTTAGGCGACACCAGCGCGATTTCGCGCCGGATAAACACCTCACACGTTGCCGTCTCGATGGGGCTTGGGGTCCGGTTGCCCGGCGGACGCCAGGGGATGACGTTGCTGATGTAGACATCTTCACGGCTGAGGCCGATCGCCGCGATCATTTTGTCGAGGAGCTTGCCCGACCGGCCCACAAAAGGGCGCCCTGCCGCATCCTCATCGCGCCCTGGCGCCTCACCCACAAACATAATTGGGGCGCCCACAGGCCCCTCGCCTGGACAGGCCCGCATGGCAGTCGCCTTCAACGGGCACCCCTCAAAGGCCTCTATGGCGGCGTGAAGGGTTGGAAGATCAGGCGCTGCACGGGCCATTTCTCGGGCGTCCATGACCGCATCTTGCGGGTGATCGTCCTGCAACAACCGAGCCCCATCATCGTGATGAGGCAAGGCAGCTCTCGGTCCGGCAGCCGGAGCAGATGCCGCATGGACGCGTGTCGCCGTCATTTGGGGCTCTGTGGCACCGCCAATCCCCTCAGGCACGGCGACATCGGCCTTGTTTTGAGCCATTTCAAAATGGTTTTGCGGCGCATCCGCCACCAGCGCGCTGATGCCGCAATCGGTCCAGAACGCGATAATGATATCGTCAGATCCGTGCGCGTTTGACATTTGGAAAAACTCTGAGTTGGTGGCGTTTGGATGGGGCCGAAGCGCCCAATCCCCCGACCCGCCTAATCCTAGGGGCAATCGAGGCCACTGCAACACGGGGATAGTGATGGACGATCGCGAGCGGATGGATTTCGACGTGGTGGTGGTGGGTGCTGGCCCTGCCGGCCTCGCCACAGCGATCGCGCTTAAGGAAAAAGCGGCTGCGCGCGACGCGGACCTTTCCATCGTGGTGATTGAAAAGGGCTCAGAAGTTGGGGCGCACATCCTGTCAGGCGCAGTTATCGACCCCATCGGCCTTGACCATTTGCGGCCTGACTGGCGCGAGCGCGACGACTTTCCCCTTAAAACCCACGTCACCCGCGACTGCTTTAAGTTTTTCGGTCCTGCGGGCGAAATCTCCCTTCCCAACATCTTGATGCCCAAGATGATGGACAACCACGGCAATCTCGTCGGCTCCCTGTCTGATCTCACCAAGTGGCTGGCCGCTGAGGCCGAAGCGCTGGAGGTGGAGATCTATCCTGGCTTTGCCGGGGCTGAACTGATGATTGACGAAAACGGCGCCGTCAGCGGTGTCATCACAGGGGATATGGGGGTCGAGGCGGACGGATCACCTGGCCCTAACTACACCCAGGGCATGGAGCTGGGCGCCAAATATGTGGTGCTGGCGGAGGGGGTGCGCGGCTCCCTCACCAAGACCGCCATGTCACGGTACGGCCTGATGGATGGGCGGGAGCCACAAAAATTCGGCATTGGCCTTAAAGAGTTGTGGCGGGTGCGCGATGAAGTCTTTGAGCCAGGGCTCGTCCAGCACACCATGGGGTGGCCCCTTGATACCAGCACCGGCGGCGGCTCGTTCCTCTACCACTATGGCGACAATCTGATGTCCGTCGGCTTTGTGGTGCACCTCAACTACAAAAACCCGCACCTTGACCCGTTTGGGGAATTCCAAAGGTTCAAGACCCACCCCGCCATCAGCCCGTTCTTAGAGGGCGCAACGCGAGAGGCATACGGCGCCCGCGCGATCTCCGAAGGCGGTTACCAGTCTGTGCCAAAGCTTGCCTTCCCAGGTGGCTGCCTGGTGGGATGTGCGGCAGGGTTTGTGAACGTCCCACGCATTAAAGGCAGCCACAACGCCGTGTTGTCGGGGATCTTCGCGGCCGACGCCATTGACGCTGCCATCGCTGAAGGGCGCGCGAACGATACCCTCGATGCGGTGGAAGACGGCTGGCGCGATTCACCCGTCGGCCGGGACCTTTACCCGGTGCGCAACGTGAAGCCGCTTTGGTCAAAATTCGGCACCGTTTTGGGGCTCGGCGCTGCCGGGATCGACCTTTGGGCCCATCAGCTGATGGGCCGGTCGGTGTTTGGCACCGTCTCCCACGGCGGGCCGGACCACGGCGTTCTCAAACCCGCCGACAAATCGAAGCCCATCGTTTACCCCAAGCCTGACGGGGTGATCACGTTCGACCGGGCATCGTCGGTCTTCTTGTCCAACACCAACCACGAAGATGGCCAACCCATCCACCTCAAGGTGGGCGATCTTGCGGTGCAGGAGCGCTCAGAACTCAAAGTTTATCATGGCCCCTCCGCGCGGTTCTGCCCCGCTGGGGTTTATGAGTGGGATCAGAGTGGCGAGACGCCGCGCTACGTGATCAACTCGCAAAACTGCGTCCACTGCAAAACGTGCGACATCAAAGACCCGAATCAGAACATTAATTGGGTGCCGCCCGAGGGGGGCGGTGGCCCCAACTATCAAGGCATGTAGCGGGGCGCCTGTGCCGGTTCGATCGGCAAACGGCTTCCGGGCAAAGAGGAGACACACATGGCACACGGCTCCACCCCACTTTTCCACAACACCTTGGGGGTGCGCAGGGTCCGAATCGGGGCCCGGCGTTTTATGTGCATGGGTGCGTTGCCCCCCTTCGATCACCCCCATGAATTCTTGGATATGGGCGGGGACAACGAAACCATCTGCCCCTATTGCTCAACGGTCTATGTCTATGACCCGTCGCTGAAAGCTGATGAAGCTGATCCGCCCGAGTGCATTGCATCACCAGACGTGGTGTACGGTAAAACCCCAGCCTGAGGCCCCGCGCGCGCCACCCCCTCCCGGCGGGCCGGCAGCGCCCGTCGCACGGTCTCTGGCACACGAATATTCCGCCGGCCTGCAACGGCGCCCAGATGGTGTGCGCCTCAAGCTGCTCCACAGCGCGGCTAACCGTTCCAAGATGTGGTCGCCATGACAGTCCTTGTGGTCGGCGCCGGGATTGCTGGTCTTTGCGCAGCGCTTGCCCTCAGGCCCCATGCGGAGGTGCTGGTGCTGGAGCGCCGCTCGCACGTTGCAGCAAACGCTGGCGCAGGCATCCAGTTATCCCCGAACGCCATCAAAGCGCTCGACGTGATCGGCGCGCGCGAGGTGGTGGAGGCGCACTCAACGGCCCCGCGGGGGCTCCACATTGGCGCTGCCGGGCGGCGCGCCCCCCTTGCTGAGATTGACTACGGCCTCATGGAAAAGCGCTTCGGCGCCCCATACCGAACCGCATCCCGGGCAGGGCTTCATGAGGCGTTGCTGATTGCGGCAGCGCAAGCGGGGATCACCATCTGTTTCGACACGACCGTTGATACCCTTGAGCCATCAGGAACCGGGTGGGTGATCCCGGACGCGGGTGCCGGTGATCGCGGCGGCATCTCTGCTCGCAATGGCGGTATCGCGCCCCTGGTGATAGCGGCCGACGGGGTGAGCTCGGCGCTGCGCCAACGGATGTTGGATGACACGCCGACTGAGACCGGCGCCTGTGCCTGGCGCGGCACTGCACCGATGGCGGAGGGGGAAAGCAGCTTTACCAGGCTCACCTTATCGCGGCAGTGTCACCTGGTGCGCTACGTTCTCCCCGACGCGCGAGACAATGCGGTTTTTGTATCCTCACTCTCCCGTCCACCTGCCAACCTCGGGGATAACCCCATCACGACCGCCCTCACCGGCGTATCGCAATGGGTGCCTTGGCCCATCAAAGTGCAGCCGAAA
>JBCDLN010000051.1:0-17287 GCA_038745295.1 Pseudomonadota bacterium
TCCGGGGCCGCCCCCTACCAGCACCCCCGCATAGTCGTTGAGGCTAAGATCTGATGGCAGCGGGTCACGCTCAACCCGAATACGGTGCGTTCTTTCACGCGCAATTCCGCCTCGATTGAGAAAGGCTGCGTATTCGCTGTCGCAGACATCATCTTCGGGGCGCAATTGCAAGATCAGGAAGGGGCGCATGGCAGCCAGCCAGTGTAATCATGGACAAGGTGTGGCGATGGCATCAACATAGAAGGGCATTGTCCCGCTCCCAAATGGGAGGTGAGCCAATCTCGTCCAGCAGAAAGTCGATGAAGACCCTCACCTTCGCGGTCAAGACGTTGGATTTGGGATAGACGAGCCAGATCGCTGAATGATCGACAACGCGGTGGTCAGGCAGCACTCTTGCCAACGATCCATCTTCAAGATCTTTATGGACAATCCATAATGAATTCATAGAGATACCGGCTCCAGCCTTGGTGGCAATGCGCATACTGGCGCCATCATCGCACACAATTCGGCCCCGCGCGCCTGTAGGCGGAAATTGGCCAGCGGGTCGGCCGTCAAGATGGGCAAGGTTCCGTGGCGCCGCGCTTGGAAACACAAGGAGCCGGTGGCCTGCCAATGCGCTTGGGTCTGGGGGAACGCCATAGGTGTCCAGGTAGGCGGGAGCGGCGCATAGTATCCTTGTATCGTCGGCCAGCTTTCGCGCCTTAAGCCCGCTGTCTTCTAAGGCCGTGTTGCGTAGAGCAAGATCAAAACCACCTTCAATCAAGTCCATTTGAGTGTCAGACAGTTTCAGATCCACGTTGATGAGAGGATACCGCTCCATAAATTTCGGCAAGATCGGCGCAATATAAAGCTGGGCAAAGCTGCTCGATGCGGCAAAGCGTAAAGTGCCTTGAACCTGCGGGCGACCACGGCCCAGTGCAGCGAATGCAGCATCCTCCTGAGCAATGATTTCGCGTGCATATGGTAAGAATTCGGCCCCCTCTAGCGACAACGAAACCTTTCGTGTTGTACGGTGGAGGAGATCTGCTGCAAGTTCTATTTCGAGCTTGGCAAGCCGCGCGCTCGCCACCGCCGGCGCAAGACCAAGCTGACGACCTGCGGCACTGATATTGAGGAGCTCCGCAGCCATCACAAACAACCGAAGGGCTTGTGTATCCATCACCACTTTATAAAAAAGCCGAACCGCTACAGATTGTGACCTAAAACTATATAGATTTCCAGCACAATCACGCAGCATCGCACCCCCCGCTCAAAGAGCGCCCGCTCCTGTGATTACGGCCTAATGGCCCTTTACAGTAACCCTTAGGGTCCTCCCTCTCACTCAGCGTCAGGATGTCGTTCAACGACTATTCTTGAATACAGACTTTTAGAACGTCTCACCATCGCGATCTCGTCAACTCACGCTGTCGGGCGCCAGCGGCTTGGCTCCATGGTTTTCCTCACACACAGCTCACGCCATGCTGCTTGACCGGTGAGCTGTTCCCAGTCACGATCATCACAAAGAAACAATAAAAGAGTTGGTTTAGTCATGTCTCATTGGATTTCTGTACTGGGCCGCTCGCTTGCTACTGGTACTGACGCTGAGTTGATCGGCATATTCTTCAAAAGTGTCCGGAGCCTGGTTGACGGGCACGGCGAAAGCCACACGGATCTTGTGAGACAGCTTATTTTGGGCAAGGCACTCAACTTTGGTGAGCTGAGCCCCAGTACGCAGGACGCACTCAAGCGCATTGCATCAGTTCTTCTGAGCGAGGGTGTGGGGACCAAACTTGGCACCATGCGCTCAACACTTGGCACAGTCCGCGATCAGGCAGCATCGACGCCCGTTATCCTCGGTTTTCCTCTTCACGCCTTTTCGCTGGAGCCCGTCGATGTGAGCCGCCTGCCGGTGGGGCTCAACCTAGCCACGGAAAGCGCGATCGACTTCACCATTGCGCCTGACGATAGTCGCGATACGCCCATAGGCAGCGTCTTGGCCGCGCTCCGTTTGCGCGGTGATATCGCCTTCAACGCCAATCTTTCTGTCCCCATCGCCACGCTCGCAGGTGTTGCCGCCGCCACATCGGTTACCTCTGAGCGAGCGGTTGAATACTTGACGAGTTATGACAGCCGCATCATCACCTGGCGTGCGGTGCACGATGCGATGGCCCGTGTGCAGCCCATCGACAACTATGAAAAAGTGCGCGAGAGTTTCCAGCGCTCACCGCCTCAACTGCCCGGCGTCGATGCTGATAATGAACCAGCCACCGGCGCGCTCGATGAGATCCGCGTCATAGGCAACGATGCGCTGCGGGTGAATGCCAATGCAACGCTGCGGATCCCTCTGGCGAAAGCCGGCACGCTCTCGGGCCATGCGGAAGGCGAGGTCAACCTTGGCGGCGGCTTTACGATCAGCATTAAGCAAACCCGCTCCTCGCGCAATCGGGGCGAACAAGTCCTGGTAGTATCGGCGCAAGCCACATCAGGGTTAACCCGCACAGCAGGCGCTGGTATCGGCTACGCCTTCGGGATCTCGAACCTTTCACCTTTGGCGGCAAGTACACTCCTCGGTGCGCTGGTGGATGCTGATCGTATCGTTCAAAACATCGACCACGGTCTTGGCGTCGGTAAGACATTCTTACGACCGGGCACCCTCGTCAAAGATGTGCTGAGTGAGAAAATCTTGGCGGCGCTATCGGAGCCCGATGCAGGACTGACACGGCTTCAGATTGCACTTGGCGATGTTGTTGGGCTCGATGCTGATGGCAATCAAGACATCATTGCGCAGGCATCTGCTGCGTTCTTCGCAACACTTCTTGATAATGCGGCGGGTCTATTCGGTCCCGATCATGACAAAGCGCTGTCAGTCATCTTCAAACCGGTGGCGGCAAAGCTTGAGGGGCAAGTACGCGACCGGCTCGATGGTATCGTTTCGAGCGTATCAGATCACCTTGAAGCACACGTCAACGCTGCCGCGGACGCTCTTGATGAAGCGGCCAAGGCACAGCTGACCAAGGTTTTGGGCCGTGCTCCGGACGACACCGTCGATGGACTGCGCCAATTCCTCAGCCAGTCTCGGGAACTGTTGACGAGCGTCACCAAAAAAGTTGCTGCGCGCAATCTAGACCTCGTTGCCGCCGAGATTGCCTGGACCCGCGGCGCTGAAGAGTATGATGCCTACACCTTCGGAGCAGAGATCAGCGCTGAGGGACATGAGTTTTATAAGGGCGTCATTTGGCGGCCAAGCACGGGGGCTGACCGCCTCCTCAGCGCTGAAGATGGCCCGGTGCCAGGCGTTTATCCTTTGACTGCGGAGCGCTCATCCATCGCGCAGCGCCTCAAAAGCCGTACCTGGAATGTGGGGTTGATCGACGCGATGGTGAGCGCTGAGGGCAGCGAGCGCTCCTTCGCCGAAGTGAGTGTGAGTGAAACCCTTTCCGGCGTCAGCGTGGGAACGCTCGCCTGGCATCAGTCGCGCGAGGAGCTGGACTTTTTCTTGCCTGGAGAAACCTCACGAGAGGTACGCCTCACCGATGCGCTCAGCTTTGTGTCCACCGATGGTGAGGGGGGTGAGCGGGTTGAAACAGGTCAACTTTGCCTGTCCTACACATGGGTGGAAGAAGGCGCGCTCCGGTTCAGCCGCCGCGAGATGGAAAAGTTCTGCGATACTTTTCACGATGTTGCGCTGATGGATGCAGGTACGGCCACGGCGCTGCACAGCCTGCGTGATCAAGCTCACGCCGATGGTGGCCGGCGGCCCAAAGCGCGCCTACGCGCCTTCCTGACCGTGCCGCCGGATTTTGGCGTCAAAGTCATTCGTCATGTTGCGGACCATCCTTCATGGGCCAAAGAAATCATCAAAGATGTCGTGGGCCATGGCGCCATCCGCGGCGAGACCTTTGATAGAAGGCGCATCGACGCGCTCGTCCAGTATTTCCAAAGTCTAGACACAATCCGTGGTCAGCTCATGGGGTTGCCTGACGGTGCTGACGCGCGTGCGCGTATTGCCCTGCGCCGCCAGATCGGACGACAGAACAAGCGTGCCCAACAATCCCTCAAGGATCATGATTGGATTTCAACAACGTTCTTTCTTGGGTTGATTGCCGATCGGCCCCGTTCAGGAATACTGGCACTCTTCCGATGTATTGCTGAACTCAGCGCACAAACACCGTCCTGTGGACGGCCAGGGATGGTTTATACATTCACCGCGCAAGGTGAGACGCCAGAGCTTGTGATAACACCGCGGGCCGGGCAGCTTTTTGGATCGGGCGCGGCGGACCCGCTAGACGACCACCCCTTCACGGTGCGCTTCGGCCTCCTTGAGTTCGGTTCAACGGGTGAGGGGGTGAGGGAACTTCAAAAGAGGCTCGTCGCCTTCGGCTTCCGTATCGATGTCGATGGTGACTTCGCAGTGGAGACAGACGACGCCGTGCGCCGCTTCCAAGCGTTCTCCCGTATGAACGTTGATGGCGTTGTGGGCAATCGGACCTGGAGGGCGCTCTTAGAGGTCACCTGACTGAAAGGCATGGGGCGTTTGAATGATAGGGCGGCGCAAGGGAACACTCGGCGCGGCCCGGTGACCCTCATCACGGCCGTTGAGACGTTCGCCGCCGCGCGCAAAGCGAGCCGAGCGGCGATCAGGGCTCGGCTGAGCCGTTTGTCCATGCCGGCCCATGTGGCCATGCGCACCATTGAATTTCGCCCACCCCGCTTAAGTGTTGGGAGGTGAGCGGTCGGAAAGGACGAAGGGCATGAATAAATTCGCGCTGGTGGGCGTCGGTGCCATGGCGGTGGTGGCTGTTGCGGGCGGCGCTTGGGTCTGGGTGTCCCGGTCTGTCGAAACACCGGCCTATACGGTTGAGGTAGCCGATGGCCCTTTTGAGATCCGCAACTATCCCACACTAGTGGTCGCCAGTGTGGACCGCGATGGGGAGCGTGGGGAAGCGGTGCGTGCCGCCTTCTCACCCCTTGCACGCTATATCTTCGCCAGAGATCGCGACGGCGAAAAAATCGCCATGACCGCACCCGTCACCCAAGAGCCAAGCCAAGGTGGCTGGACGGTTTCATTTATCATGCCTGCTGGCCGAACCGTTGCTGACTTGCCCGCCCCCTTCGCGGCCCAAGACATCAGCCTTTCTGAGATTGAGCCGCGCCAGATGGCCTCGGTTCGCTTTTCAGGACGCTGGACCGACGATCGCTTCAACGAGGCGGCCGGCCAGTTGGCGCAGTGGTTGGAAAGCAAAAACATGACACCAGCCGGCCCGCCCGAATTCGCTTACTATAACGATCCCTTCACCCCACCATTCCTACGCCGCAACGAAGTCCTTATCGAGATCGCAAAAGAAAGTTAGTCACATGTTTCGCTTACACATAGGAAACCGACCCACTTGAACACATCTTCCAGATGGATTACTCTACTTCCATCGCTTTTTTGATACGCGCCGGCCAGATTTTTATCGGCGTGAACAGACAAATGTTTACATCAGGTGGACAGGCGATTGTTCACCTTCCTACTCATTTTCAAACAGGCGCTGCACCTGGGCGCGCCATCAGGTTTTTACATGACAGCACATCGACGTCAGACGGCTCACGCGATCCGAGTTGAAGCCGCAAATCTCGCCCTCCATCGCGAGCATCCCGCCCACCTCGCCAATGGTGATGAACAGCGCTACGCCGGCGCGCACTACGCCATGAGCTTCACAAAAGGTCTCCAGCACGACCCGACCACGGGGCTGGTAGCCAATCCGCATGACTTCGAAGCGTTCCGGGCCGCCATCGACAACGGCACCATCGACGACTTTACAGACAACGTCGACGTTCCAGACACCTTCCCTGTCTCGGCTGATGAACTCAACCGTATGCGGCGCCGTTGGGAAGCGCCCACCGCCGGCGTGGTCTATGACCTTCAAGGACCAGATGCGCAGGCCGTCACCATGGCGCCTGCACCAGCGCTCGGGTCGACGGAACTCGCCTACGAAATGGCAGAAGTCTACGAGTTGGCCATGCTGCGCGATGAGGTCTTCACGGCGTTCGAAACGGGCGGATCAGGCGCTGCTGTGGAGGACAGCGCCAACCGGCTCAACGCCGTCCCCTACCCCCTTGATGGTTCCGCCGGGCGGCCGCGCAGGCACGAAGCCGGTGCGCTGACCCGGCAGACAGCATTCCGAGGCTCTTCGCCGGGTGTCGATGTGGGCCCTTACCTTTCCCAATTTATGCTGATTGGAACGTGGTCGCGGGCGGAAGGGTCAGAGCTGGCTGAGGCAGGCCGCGTTGCCCGGGGCGAGATCAGCTATGGCACCATCACCATCTCGCAAAAGACGCTCAAAGCACTCCATGGGCATGACTATATGCAGTCCGCCCTCACTTGGCGTGAGGTGCAAGATGGCTTTGATCCGAAAAAGCGCCCCACCACGCCAGTCACTGAGGAATATGTGGCGCGCGGCGGGGAGCCATACAGGCGCTTCATCAGCACCCCGCGCGATTTGGCCACGTATGTGCACTATGATGCGCTTTATGAAGCCTACCTCAACGCATGCTTGATCCTCCTTGAAACAAACGCGCCGCTCGACCCAGCGTTCAACACTCTATCTGCGGGCGGGGGTGAGTCCCATCGCACCACCACAGGCTTTGCGCTTTATGGCGGCCCCCACATTCTGAGCCTTGTGACCGAGGTGGCGACCCGGGCGCTGAAAGCGGTTCGCTTTCAAAAGTTCAACAGTCACATCCGCCTTCGCCCCGAAGCATTGGCCGGCCGGCTCGCCCACGCGGATGCCATTGAAGCGGCCGGCTTTCACGACCTTGCCGGCAAGCTCGCGATGATTGAAGCGGCTGCACCGCAAACCGTTGAGGCCGTCAAAGCCTTTAATGGGAATGGCACCGCCTTTTTGCCCATGGCCTTTCCGGAGGGCTCTCCGATGCACCCAGCCTACGGTGCCGGCCACGCCACGGTTGCAGGCGCTTGTGTGACAATGCTCAAAGCGTTTTTCGACACCAGCGCTGTCTTTGTGGAACCCCACATGACACACTGCGAGGGCTCCTTCAAAGAGCCGCGCTTTACCCGGGCATGTGCGAACGATCGACCGGTCGAATTCGTACCGCACCTCCAAGACAAAGACACCGACATGGAGGCCAGCACTCTTTTGCGCCGCGAACGGGACCTCCCGTTGACCCTTGAAGGCGAACTCAACAAGTTGGCGGCCAACATCTCCATCGGCCGGAACATGGCCGGTGTGCACTATTTCACCGACTACTATGACAGTCTGCGCATGGGCGAGAGCATCGCGCTTGGTCTGCTGGAGGAGCAAGCTCTTTGCTATCGGACGGACCCGTTTGTGCTGAGCGTGCCAACATTTGATGGTGACGTTGTGCGGATCGGCAGGCGTTGACAGACACTCTGCCGGGCCCAAAGCGGGCGAGCGATTGAGTCGTGATGCGCCCCCTCAATTGGGTCGTAACGCGGCCCCTCAATAGGGTTCGAGTCAAGGGCCACGGCTCGGCGGGCGCATTTGCAAGGGCTCGGACCCACGACTGATCAGGCTTCCCCCCGCGGTGAAGTGGATATGAGCGCAGGTGGTAGTGGCGGCGCCCAGAGCACGTCACGCCTCCATGGCAGCGCCCCGCGCTCAGGCTTCACTTATCGGTCGCGGGTGCACGGGACGCCGGATGATTCCATCCGGCTGTGACCCGCTCTCGGTGTAGAAGCTTTGAAGGTTGTTCAGTCTAAGCTCCGCCAAAACTGAGAAGTGCCCCCAAAGAGCCCTTCACATGTTTCTTTGGTGGGACACCAAACAGCGACGTTCCTTCGGAGCCGACACGGTCAGAAGCCCGCGGTGGGCCTGATGGGTCAACCCCACCGAAACGCGCTTGCGCGTTTCGGCAACGTTTGAGGCCGGCAACTTTGCCGGCTGAGCGAAAAGCCGTGGGTTGATGCATCAGGCCCACCGAGGGACGATTGACGACCTAGGCGGGAGCAGTGAGGCACGGGCCCCACGGCTGTTCCGCAATGAACAACGTTGATGGAAACTACATCTCGGTTCTCATGGGCGCGCCAGAGCGCAGCTCAGCCTGGCCCGACCTCAAAAAATATTGGGCCAAAGCCCTGTCACGCCGATAAAAATCAGATAGGCCGCGACGGCATAGTTCAAAATCCGCGGCACCAAAAGCACCACGATGCCAATGACCAGCGCCGCAATGGGCTGTGCGCTCAGGGCTTCCATGCTGCTGCCTTCTATGTGGCGCCTCCGCACTGACCGCGTGCGAAGCGAAAGGTGGTTCTGTTGGCCCCTGTCTATGCCAGGATATCGTCAGAACGCCAACACACCCCTTCCCAGCGGCATTTTAGGTTGGGGTCCAAAAAAAAACGGGCGGCCGTTAAGCCGCCCGATGGGAATAGTCTTTGAACCCAACTCAATCGATGCGTAGCGTCGAGTGGCTGGCCCTGAGCACCTTGCAGCGCTCCGCGAGGCACTTGGACCATCAGCGCCCGCCGATTGCGTGTTTGTGCAGCGCGCGTTAGGCCGCTTTTTCTTGCAGACCCTCTTCGTCATCCGCCTCTTCTGCACCTTTCACAGGGCGTTTGGGCGCTTTGGCGAGTTGGCTCTCGATGACTTTGATGGCCGCAGCTTCATCAGTCTTGTTGATGGCTGCGATTTCCCGGGCCATCCGGTCAAGCGCGGCTTCGTAAAGCTGCCGTTCCGAGTAGGACTGTTCCGGCTGGCTTTCTGCGCGATAAAGGTCCCGCACCACTTCGGCGATGGAGATGAGGTCGCCCGAATTGATCTTGGCCTCATACTCCTGCGCCCGGCGACTCCACATGGTCCGCTTAATGCGCGCGCGGCCCGTTACAACGTCCAACGCTTTGGCCATGGTTTCGGCGTCGGCGAGTTTGCGCATACCAACGGACGTGGCTTTACCCACGGGCACTCGCAAAACCATCTTGTCCTTCGCGAACGATACAACTATAAGTTCAAGCGTGTGACCGCCAAACTCAGTCTTTTCAATCGCCTTCACTTGTCCCACACCGTGGGCGGGATAGACGACGTGCTCGTTCGGCTTGAACACCGATTTCGCGGCGCTCTTTTTCACCGTTGCCATATGCTGCAGTCACTCCTCTTAGGTGCCACGGATGCAATCAAGCGTGGCGCTCGTTATTGTAGAATTGATCAAGACTAGAAGGGCCGTGGCCTGAACACGCCTAAGGAAACGCAAGACATGCAATTATAAATTGCAACAAGCCAGACCCCTCCAAAAGCAACACATCTTCATGCTCTTGACCAAGGGCCAGTTGCTTTTGCCACTAGCCGCCGTGATCGGGCAGTGTTTGAAATGTAGCACACAACGAGGCAAAATTAAAGCGATCGCATCAACTATGGACAAAATTTGAGTTACGCGCGAACGGCCTACACGAAAGAGGCCGCTTCCAGCCAGGGCGTCATCATGCGCACGCCACATGCCGGCACGGTCTACTCAACCTATCCACACCGGCCGACATCTCAGCCTATACAGTGACCGACTTAGGACTTTAGTCACCAGTGCCCGGATTTGGCGTGAAGTGCTTTTCGAGTTTGCCTTCCATACCATCGAACGTTTCTGCGTCGGGCATGGGATCTTTCTTCGCTGTAATGTTGGGCCACTCAGAAGCGTACCTGGCATTGAGTTCGGCCAGCTTCTCCAACCCCGGTTCCGTGTCGGGCTTGATGGCATCGATGGGGCATTCAGGCTCACAAACCCCGCAGTCGATGCACTCATCGGGATGGATCACCAGCATGTTCTCGCCCTCGTAAAAGCAGTCTACGGGGCAGACTTCGACGCAATCGGTGTACTTGCACTTAATGCAATTCTCGCCGACAATATAAGTCACACACGGTCTCCTTTGACACGCATCCGATCTACGATCAGCCGCGGCTGTCGGCAAGAGGCCGGACGACGCAAGTGGACGTGGACGCGCTCTCGCACACGGCCGGCGCTGACACGAATGCAACGCTTTTTAAGAGCGCGCCGCGCGCGTTTGCACCGAACCGCCTTGCACATGGGCCATCTGCACACCGCCGTTCTGGACCCCAAATGCCCCCGTTAGAGCATCAACCGCCGGGCGCCGCGGGATCTTGCGGCGAGACCTCTTCATAAAGTGTGGGCGTCAGCGAAGCAGACACCCGCGCTGCGGCAAAGCCGATGACCCGCACCACATGGACCTTTCGGGCGGCGCGGATGGTCAAAATGTCGTCAGTGCGGACTTTTCTGGCGCAATCGTTGACCTTTGAACGGTTGATCCGCACATGCCCGCCCGTGATCAGTCTTTGCGCAACGGCCCGGGTCTTCGCAAACCGCGCGTAGGTCAGCCACTTGTCGAGACGCTGGGCCTCGTCCGCAAGCGCCTCTTCGCCGCTAGCGATCGCCCGATCCCTTCTCCATTTGCTGCTTTAGCGCGGCGAGAGCGGCAAATGGCGAGTCAGGGTCAGCCTCGCGCTCCCGCTTGGGCGGGCGGTTGGCCTCCACGCGCTTATCGGACGGCTTTGCCCGCTTCTTGCCCCGCTTCTCGGGACGGTCCTTGCGCTCTGGACGCGCAGCGCCCTCGCCTGCCTTCGCTCCCTCTCGCGCAGGCCCGGCCGCTTGCCCGTTGGGGACGCCGGCGCCCTGGTCGGCACGGGCCGCATCCCCCTGAGGCGCAGGTCCGCGCTTGGGCCGGCGCCGACTGTCCCGCCGTTCGCCTGGCTCAGACCCACCTTCCGCAGAGCGTTGGGGCCGGCGGCGACGCTGGGCCTCGCCGCCCCTTTGATGGCGCGGAACACGCCAGATTTCGATGATGACCGGGCTTGCGTCCGCCTCCTCGACGGCCGGCTCTTGAGCCTCCGCCACCTCTGGTGCGGCGTCGGCGGCTGGCTCGACCTGCGTTGCGCCGGCATCGGCGGCTGGCTCGACCTGCGTTGTGCCAGCATCAGCGGTCGCGTCAGACGGCGCGCCCATCGCCGACGGGTCACCCGCCCCCGCCGTTTGCTCTTCGAGGGCCCCATCAGCCGCTTCTGTCTGCGCAGTCCCATCGGCGTCCAGTGGGTCTGCTGAAGCCTCAGCCCCGCCTGCCCCCTCGGTGAGGGCGGTGACGGCCGGCTCGGGGCTCGGCGCGCCGGGCGCCGGTTCTGGCGTGGGCTCGGCAGACGTTGCCACGTCGCTGGTCTGAGCGGAGGGCTCTAGCGGTGTGTCCCCCTCTGCCGCGCTGCTCGTGCTGGAAACGCCCTCCGCGGCCGGTAATGAATCCGCGAGCGGTGTTTCGAGCGAGCCCTCATCCAAGCCATCGACTGGTTGGGCCGTTTCGTCAGCAGCGGACTGCGGTGTGCCGATCGATCCTGGCTCAGGCCCACTGACAGCACCCTGTGCGTCCAGCGCCGAGGTCTGAGGAGAGGCAGCGGCGGGGTGGTCCGCGTTCTCAACCTCAACTGCTGGGGCATCAGTTGCGACATTGGTTGCCGCGTCAGCCGTTTCGGCAGGTGGATCCTGTGTCGATGGTTGCTCTGTGTTGGCGGGCACGTCGGCCTGCACGGGCTCACCGGTTGCCTCTCCCGCCGTTTGCTCGTTGAGCGCTGCTGCAGCCCGCGTCGGCTTGGCGGCCTTCTTAGGTGCGGCCCGGCGTACCTGTTGCGCACTTAAGATCGCGGCGCGCTCAGCCTCATTGGCTTCCCGCCGGTCCACCCGGTACCCCAGCGAGGTGAGGACAGCCGCAAAGTCCTCGCCGGAACACCCCAGCAACGACGTCATGGTCACCGTGACCAGAAACGCCCCGCCTGAGGGCACAGCGCCCGGAGGTGGGTCACCGGCATCAGGGCCAGGCCGCCAGGCGACAAGAGGTCTAATCTGGTCAGCAAGGCGTTCTAAGATGTCGATGCGCACCGCCCGCGGCCCGCACACACGGAAACCCACCACACCATAAAGCGCCGGCGGAATATCAGGTTGAACGGGAATTGACGTCCGCCCCGAGGCCGAAAGCTGCGGGACTTCGGTGAGCCCCGTTACCTCAAGGTCCGCCTCCTTCAGCGCCCACAAGAGGGCGAGAAGCTGGCTCGGCGCGGGCTTGAGCAATGCGGGGACAAAGATGTGGTAGGCGCCGAACCGCACGCCAAGGTTCCGCAAGCCCGCCCTCGCTGGCTGATCGAGTGCTTTGGCTTCTTCGGCAACGGCCGCCCGCTCCACGCTCCCCAAACCCTCAGACAGGCGGTAGGCGAGCCCGCGCGCCCCACCCTCAAGCCCTTCCGCGGCCTTCAAATCCACCAGCGGCTTTAAGAGGCCGCTGATGTGGGCGGAGACCCATTGGCTGAGCCGCGCCTGAACCCGTTCCTTCGCCGGAGGGGGGAGCGTATCGTCTGCGAGAAGCACGGCGTTGGGGGTCAGCGCATCAATCCCCGCGGTGAGCTTGCCAACAAGTGCGCCTTGCCAGCGCAGACCCGCATCTGAACCGAGCGTAAAGGCTGTATCGGGCGCAGCCGCCAGTTTGTCGGCGCGCTTGTCCATCTCCGCAACCAGCGCTTTGGCAGCCGCTGCGCGCAGCGCCTTCTGGTCGCGCGGGTCGCCTCCAGAGGCGTCGGCCTGAAAGCGAAAGCCGTGCAGGACACCCACATGCTGCCCTTCGACGATCACATCGCCGGCGTCATTCACTTCCGAATCCAGCATCACATTCTCTCTCAGGCGCTTCATCAGCACACTGGTGCGGCGGTCAACAAACCGCTGCATCAAACGCTCATGAAGCGCGTCCGACAAGCGGTCCTCCACCTGTCGGGTCGTTTCTCTCCATTCCAACGGGTCGGACAGCCAGTCGTTGCGGTTGGCGACGAACGTCCAGGTGCGCACATGGGCTATGCGGTTGGACAAGGTGTCGATATCGCCATCGGTGCGATCAGCGTAGCGCACCTGGTGGGCGATCCAGTCATCGGCCACCGCCCCGTCCTCCACCAAGAACCTGTAGAGCGTCAGGATCAGGTCGGCATGGTTGGCGGGCGCAATTTTCCGGTAGTCAGGGATCTGGCAGACGTCCCAAAGGAGTGTGACCCGCTCGGGCGTTGCGGCAAGGTCCATGATCTCGGGCGCTTTGGCAGCGTGTTCCAGCGCCCTTTGATCGTCCGCAGGGGGGGCTTTGGTGAGCCCCTCCTCTTGGGCAGGCTCGTCGAGCGAAGCGCGCAGATCAGCAATCGATTGAAAGCTGAGGTCGGAGTTGCGCCACTGAAACATCCTGAGCGGGGCGAAAGCATGGGATTCCAAAGCGTGGATGAGTTCGTTGTCGAACGGGCTCACTTTGGCGGTCACACCAAACGTGCCATCGCGCGTGTGGCGCCCGGCTCGGCCGGCAATTTGGGCCAATTCAGCCGGGCTCAGGGCGCGGTGCTGATACCCATCAAACTTTCGGTTTGAGGCAAACGCCACGTGGTCAACATCAAGGTTGAGGCCCATGCCGATGGCATCGGTTGCCACCAGAAAGTCCACATCGCCGCTTTGGAAGAGCTCCACTTGCGCGTTGCGCGTGCGCGGCGACAGCGCTCCCATGACAATGGCGGCCCCGCCGCGCTGGCGCCGGATCAACTCGGCGATGGCGTAGACCTCGTTGGCTGAGAACGCCACGATGGCCGAGCGCGGCGGCAGTCGGGTCAGCTTTTTGTCGCCCGAATAGCTGAGCACCGACATCCTGGGCCGCGTGATGATGTTGAGCCCTGGGATGATCTTTTCCAGCATTTTGCGGGCGGTGAGCGCCCCCAGCAAAAGGGTCTCATGCCGGCCGCGAACCCGGAGCATCCTGTCGGTAAAGATGCGCCCGCGCTCCAAATCGCCAGCCAGCTGCACCTCGTCGATGGCCACGAAGTCGACGTCCACATCCAAGGGCATCGCCTCAACCGTCGACACGAAGTAGCGGGCCGTTCCTGGCAGGATTTTCTCTTCGCCCGTGATCAGCGCCACCTTCTCAGGGCCGATCTTGTCCACCACCCGCTGGTAGACTTCCCGCGCCAAGAGCCGCAGCGGTAGGCCGATCAAGCCAGAGGGGTTGGCCAGCATCCGCTCGATGGCAAGGTGGGTTTTGCCAGTGTTGGTTGGCCCCAGCACCGCGGTCACGGTGTGACTGCGCTCGTTCAAGGCGAGCGGTGGGGCGGATGGTTGGCGCCCTGCGCCGGGTAAAGGACGTGTCACGCCGGCTGGTCTTTTGCGGTCATAATCGCCATGGGTATCCAGCCGGCCCGTGCCGTCTACACCCCGGTCCCGGAAATGTTGAGTTTGCTCGGCTCAATCAGAATTGTGCCATTGGGGGTCCCGATGGAAACGCTGTAGGGGATGGCAATTCCGGCCCCTTTGATGGGCACCACTGTCATCTCCAAAGCTCTATTATTGGCAAGATATTGCACTTCTTTCTTTCGTGGCCTGTGGCCAGAGACCGGCACCCAACGGGCGCCGCACACCGCCACTTTGCCAGAATAACCGTTCGTGCTCACATTGCGTAGGCCTTTAAAGCGAAGGCGCACATCATAACGGGTCCAACCGTCAAAAATTTTGAGCGTTCTGTTGCACGCGTCCCGGCCATCGGCGGTCTTGATCGGAAAGAGGCCCGCCGACAGCGGGTCGACAATGCCGCGCTTATGGGCATTAGTGAGGGGAACGCGACCAGGACGCTTTTTAAGAGGTGGACGCGCATTCACCCGGCTCACGTTGCCCGATTTCAGCGTCATGTCGACAGCGATGGGGCGATCTGTCTCCGTCGCGCGCACGCTGTATTTCGACGGCAGGACGTTGCTGCCCTTGACCGAGCCAGCCGCCGTTACGCTGGTGCGCACTGCCGTCACAATCCGCGCAACGCCTTTGGGCCGCATGAAAAGGTCCGCGTCGTAGCGGCCGTTGTCGTAGGTCATGTCCAAGGTGGCGCGCGCAATGCCCCACCCTGCGATGGAAATCTCGTAAACGCCATCGACAGTGACATCAGCCGCCCGCGCTGAGGGCGCTGCCCACACCGAGACCGTCACGGCCGCCGCAAGCGCGATCGAGGTCCAACCCTTCACACCACACTCCTTACCCCGCAGTCCGGCACACGTTTCACCAACGAGGCGTCGCGCCGGTCCTGAAATTCGCTTTAGGGTAGCCTGACCTTCAGATCAAATCATGGCAAGATTGGCGCAAGCTCCTCCCCAACGCAGCCCTTGACGTCACGCGCGCAAATGCCTATTCGACCTCGCCTGTCCAGGACAACCTCATACAAGAAGGCGTCGGCATCGCCGACGAGGGTTTTTTGATGGCGCGCCGCTGCGAATTGACCGGAAAAGGCGTGTTGGTCGGCAACAATGTCAGCCACGCGAACAATAAGACGAAGCGGCGCTTCCTGCCGAACCTCGTCGATGTCACGTTAATCTCAGAGGCGCTTGACCGGCGGGTGAAGATGCGTATTGCCGCATCAGCGCTGCGCACGGTGGAGCACCGCGGGGGATTGGACAAATTCCTGATCGCCGCCAAAGAGGGTGAGCTGTCGGAAAAGATGGTTCGCCTTAAACGCGAGGTGGTGGCTGCGAAAAACGCGGCAGCCTCCTAGCCCAACACGGTGGGGCGAAGCGCAATGGATGAGAACCAACTGGACCGGCGCAATGCGCTCGTCATGGCCGTCGTGGCTATGACCGCGGTTGTGCTGGCATCAAACATTCTCGTCCAATACCCGGTGATGGGCACGTTAGGCGGCATCCAGCTTGACGATGTTTTGACTTACGGAGCGTTCACCTACCCGCTCGCCTTTTTGGTGACCGACTTGGTGACCCGCACATTCGGACCAGAGCTTGGCCGCAAAGTGGCCTTCGCCGGCTTTGCGTGCGCCGTTATCCTGTCGCTCGCGCTTGCGACCCCTCGGATCGCCATTGCGTCCGGCACAGCATTTTTGTGTGCACAGTTGTTTGATGTCACTGTTTTTCAGCGGCTTCGCCATCACCACTGGTGGCGAGCGCCTCTCATCTCGTCGGTGTTGGGTTCAGCGCTCGATACGGTTTTGTTCTTCACCATTGCGTTCACCGCCGCGATTCCTTTTGGGATCGATGACTTTGCAGTGGTCATCGTGCCATTTTTTGGACTTGAGGGCGCCAGTGAGGCACCCAGGTGGGTCTCGTGGGCCATCGCTGATTATTGTGTGAAGGTGCTGATTGCGCTGGCGGCCCTTGCGCCCTACCGCGTGCTTATCCTGCGCTGGGCGGCGACACGGCCCTAACTTCGGCGCTGTCGTGGCTTGCGGGCGCTCCGGTTGGGCTTGGTGCTTTTGGTCCAAGTCCATGGTCCGCTAGCCGGTCCATGAGGGGGTCGAGGTGAGGCTCGAACTTCCGCCACGCTTCTGAGCTTCCTTTGTAGATGGCGCTGCGCACCTGGAGGGCGCTGACGGTTCGAACCGCCCGCGTAGACCGGTGCGATTCAAGGCACGCTGGGTCAAACGGCAGGTCGCACGCATCCAACAAGGTGCGAATATGGGTCTCGGGGTCTTCGGTGAGCGCTTCATAGTTGATGGAGCACAGCGTATCGGGCCACAACCCCTCGTAGACCGCCATCAAGTCACAATAGAGTTTGTAATAATCGGCCGCGTCAGCAAGGTTGTAAGCATATCCGTGCCCGTCCACGGCAAAGTAACTCTTAAACAGCGACCAACACACTGCCATCGGATCGCGGCGCATGTGGATGATCTTCGCCTCTGGGAATGCAAGCCGCATGAAGCCCACAAAGCGGAAGTTGCCTGGCATTTTATCGGTGATCACGCCGTGGGGGGCATCAATATCGCTGAGGGCGGAGAGGTAAATGGACCGCACCTGGCGGATCATTGCTTGGCTAAGGCGGCGGTTGTTGCCTTCAGCGGCGCGGATCACAGCGCGCCTTAAGTCTTCAAGCTCACCCGCCCCCCAAACGGCGTGATGGCGTGATAGGATCTGTTCGCACAAGGATGTGCCCGACCGGGGCATCCCGACCACGAAGATGGGCCGATAGGGGATCGGCTTAAACTCGATCGGGCTTAGCTCATAATCGCGGAAGAGCGTGGTGAGAGTGCCGAAACGGTTCTTTTCAAGGGTCGCATCGTAGCCAATTTCGTCCTGCCGGGCAGCGTTACCCTGCGCCAGCGCATCAAAAGACCGCTTGTAGTCGCCCACATCCTCGTAGGCCTTTGCCAGTGCAAACCCCAGCTGCGCCCTGGTTTCTCGGGTGGCATCGGGCGCGTTGTTGAGCGCTTCCATTTGCGCCAGGTGGGGATCGTCGGCGGTGTATTTGCGCACCAAGGTGAGACAGCGGTGGGCAAACGTGTAGTCAGGTTTTTCGGCAATCGCCAACCTCA
>JBCDLN010000052.1:0-17126 GCA_038745295.1 Pseudomonadota bacterium
GCGGCCCACCTGTGTGGAGCCTGTAAAGGAAATGATCCGAACCCTCTGGTCATGCATCATCGCCCCCACCACAGGACCGGCAGACGATGTGGGAAGCACATTCACAACCCCGGGCGGCACGCCAGCTTCCTCAAGGATGGGCATCAGCGCCAGCATAGTGAACGGTGTTTCCGAGGCGGGCTTGATCACCACGGGACACCCCGCCGCAAGGGCTGGCGCAATCTTGCGCGTTCCCATCGCGGCCGGGAAGTTCCAAGGGGTCACCAAGACGCCGATGCCTGCGGGCTTTTGGTGCACCAAAATGCGCGCGCCTGTGGCAGGGGCCATGCCGATATGCCCCTCAGGCCGTACCGCCTCCTCGGCGTACCAGCGGAAGAACTCGGCCGCATAGGTGGCTTCGCCCATCGCATCGGGGAGGGCTTTGCCATTCTCAAGGGTGATGAGACGGGCGATCTCATCGCGCTTGGCGCTCGCCAGCTCGAAGGCTTTGCGCAGGATTTCGCTGCGCTCGCGCGGGCTCCTTTGACGCCAGCCGTCAAACGCAGCCTCGGCCGCATCAAGGGCAAGGGCCGCATCCTCCACCGTCGCGGACGCCACGGAACCGATGACACTTTCATCGGCGGGGTTCAGCACCTCAAACGTGCCGCCGTCCGACGCATCGCGCCATGTGCCGTTGATGTAAAGTTGGTTCGCGGCCATGGCGGGCTCCTTGTTTTAGTCTTTCGCGGACGGGTCTTGGTCTTTCGCGGACGGATCTTGGGCGGGCACGCCGCCTGGGGCGCAACTTGCCCCTCAGCGCGCCACGCGTCCAGAGCACTGTGCACCCGCCGTTGCTGAGCCTTAGTAGCTCTCTTGAATTTTCACTTTCTCGTAGGCCCGGCCGTAACGCGCTTCGAGCCGGCGCTGAACCACATCCCACAAGGTGGTGAGGACCAGGTAGTAGATCGCTGCCACTGCAAAGAGTTCCAGAACCAAAAACTTTTCTTGGATCAAGATTTGGGTACGGCGCAGGATCTCCTCCATGGAAATCACCGATGTGATGGAGGTGGTCTTCAACAGGCCATTCACGCTGTTGCCGAGCGGGGGGATGATAATGCGCGCGGCCTGCGGCATCACCACATCGCGCATCACCTGCGCACGGGTGAGGCCAAGGGCTAACCCGGCGTTTTTCTGGCCCTCGGGCACAGCAAGGATGCCGCTACGGATAATCTCAGCAAGGTAGGCCGCCTCGTTGAGGATGAGGCCGATCAGCGCCACCTCCAGCACCGAAAGGCGCAGCCCGGTGGCAATGGGGAGCCCTGTATAGATGAACAACAATTGCACAAGAAGAGGCGTGCCGCGGAAGAGCCAAATATACGTCTGCGCAATAATGGACACGGCGCGAAAGTCGGCCATGCGCATCAGCGCTAGAATAAGGCCCAAGATGAGCCCGCCCACCATGGCCGCAATGGTGAGCCCCACGGTGGTGACAATCCCCCACAACAAGAACTCGTTGAAGAGATAGTCCGTAAAGCCGGCCCAGTCCCAAGCTTGTTTGTTCATGCATCAGGCGGCCGGATCACGGGGGGAGCCCGCGCCCGGCCGCTCCTAAGAGGTTAGGTGTTGGGACCGCGGATGGCAAAGGGCTCGGTGTTGGCCAAAACGCCATACTCATCGAGGAGGGCTTTGTAGGAGCCATCTTCCATCATGTCGTTCATGATACCCACAATGGCATCGGCCAGCTCTTGATTGGCCATTGCCAGCGCGACCGGGGTCGCAAAAAGGCCTGAGATGGCGCGATCAAACTCGCCCCGCTTGGCGTATTCAGCAGCGGTGGAATCGATGGTGACCGTTGCATCGGTCTGGCCAGCCCGCAGCGCTTGGTAAGCAATGGCAAAGTTGTCAAACGTGCGGATGTCCATCGCGTCGAGACCTTTTTTCTCGATCTCTTCAGCGAGGAGGCGCAGCTTTGCTTCTTCAAAGCCGCCAATCTCAACGCCCACCACTTTGCCTTGAAGGTCATCGACTGAGCTGATGCCTTGCGGGTTACCCTCTGGCACAGAGATGGAGATGGCTTGGCTCTCATAAGGCACCATCTGCATCATGCCGGCGCGCTCAGGCGTCCAAAAAATGCCGGTGTTGATGACATCCCAACGGCCCGCTTGAAGGCCGGGGATCATGGCGGAGAACTCGATGCGGATATAGTCGGGCTCAAGGCAAAGGCGCTTGGCAATTTCGTTGCCGAGCGTAATGCGCATCCCTTTGAGGTCACCTTCTGAATCGACAAACTGCATGGGCGGCAGCGTCGGATTGGTGGACATGACGAGCTTGCCAGGCTCAATCAACGCGCTGTCGGCAACGGCCGGCGTGCACTCAGCCGCCAGCGCGGCACCTGGCATGGCAAGCGCGGCGAGCACCGCCGCAAGTCCATATAAACGTGTCATTTTTTGCGCTCCTCTTAGTAGCCTATGGCGTCTTTTGGTGTGTGGCGTACGCCGCCGTCCGGCTCAAGCGGGCTCCAGCGTGCCAACCAGCCCAAGGCGTGCGAGATCGGTGCCAAGGGCCGCCACATCAGCGTGTGTGAGCGGCAGCCGCGGCGGACGCGGTGGCCCCACAGGAAGGCCCATCATGTGAAGCCCGGCCTTGCTCGCTGCCACATAGCGGTGCCCGCCGACCCAGCGCACTATGGGCAAAATCTCCCTATAGAGGGCGTGGGCGGCATCGCGATCAGCGTTGTCGACGGCGAGGGTGAAGAGATCGGCCGATTTTTTGGGGATCAGGTTGGAGCAGACGGCGACCCAGCCCACAGCCCCCAACCAAAACGATTCATAGCCCAAAATGCCGGCAAACACATCAATCCGGTCGCCACACAGCTCGATGATATCGCGCACGCGGGTGACCTCAAGGGTCGATTCTTTGATCATCGTCACCGCGTCGATGTCGCTGAGCCGGGCCACGATGGGCGGCGTGAGATCCACGTTGGCCGTGGCGGGGTTGTTGTAGATCATGATGGGGATGGAGATCTTCTCGCCAATGGCGGCGTAGTGGGCGAAAAGCTCATCCTCGGTGGGGGTCGAGTAAAATGGCGGGATGATCATAACCCCGTCCGCGCCCATGGCCTCTGCCTCTTGGGAAAGGTCCACCGCATCAAACGTCGCCTCAGCCCCAGCCCCAATCAGCACGGGGACCCGTCCTGCCGCGGTCTTCACGCAGCACTCGATCACCGCTTGGCGCTCGTCGCGGCTGAGCGACAAAAATTCCCCCGTGCTCCCCAGCGGAATGAGCCCGTGGATGCCCTCGCGGATTTGCCAATCCACCAGCTGTTCCAGCGCCTTAAGATCGACCTTTGACCCATCTGCGCAAAATGGCGTCACCAGCACGGTGTACGTGCCTCGCATCGTCTCACTCATGAGGATTGGTCGTGCTCCGTCATTTTGCCCTACCCTGCTTAAATTGACGGCAAAGTCAAAAATGAGGCGCTCGGCCGCAAACGATGGGCCCCATTGGCCTCTCTCACTTGCTATAGACTGGCGTATGCGCATTCGACGACACGGCGTGCGTGTGACCGCGCCTAAGGTCACATTCACATTCAACGGCACGCCCATCCGGGCTCTAAAGGGCGAGAGTATGGCCGCTGCTCTCGCCGCCGAGGGCGTTGTGGCGGTGCGGCGCACCAAAAGTGGCGCGGTGCGGGGCCCGTTCTGCGCCATGGGCGCGTGTTTTGATTGTGTTGTGGAGATTGACGGTCGGCGCGGGCAACGGTCATGCCTCACTAAAGTGCGCGGCGGTGAGGTGGTGCGCACCGAAGGCCTGTCGCACGACGGGGGACCACTCTGCCCCCTTGCCACACCGCCAAAAGGCCCGCGTTTGCCCGAGCGATGTGCCGATATCCTTGTGGTGGGGGCAGGCCCTGCCGGCCTCGCCGCCGCACGTGCGGCGCGCCGCGCAGGCGCTTCGGTGATTGTGCTCGACGAGCGCAAGGAACCCGGCGGGCAGTATTTCAAGCCGGTGGGGCCCGCACACCAAAGCCGCCGCCCACCCGACGGGCAGTTCGCCGAGGGAAAAACGCTGACCGCTGCCGTTCACGAGGCAGGCGTGGACGTGGTTGCAGGTGCCAGTGTTGCGGGCGCGTTTTCACCGGGCGACGTCCTGGCGTTCGTCGGCGGCGAGGCGACTGTCTTCCGCCAGCAGCGCCTCATCCTGGCGACAGGCGCCTATGAGCGCCCCGTGCCAATCCCCGGATGGACGCTGCCTGGGGTGATGACATCGGGCGCTGCCCAGACCTTGATGCGCAGCGATCAGGTGGCCCCTGGCACATCGGTGCTGGTGGCCGGCAATGGCCCCCTCAACGCGCAACTTGCCGCCGACCTTGTGCGCCACGGGGTGAAGGTTGTGGCTCTGGTGGAAGCAGCGCAAGCCCCTTCCCTTGCCAGCGCCCGGGCGCTGATCGGCGCCACCCTCACCGCACCTGCCACCATGGCGCGCGGTGCCGGCTACCTCCTCACGCTGCGCCGGGCTGGCGTTCCCGTCCTGTGGGGCCATGGCGTCATCGAAATCCACGGTGAGACACAAGTCGAGGCCGTCACCATCGCGCCGCTGAACAAGGATGGACGCCTCGACCACAACCGCGCCACCACCCACCCGGTGGACACTGTTTGCCTCAACGCGGGATTTGTAAGTGCATCGGAGATCGCCAGCGCGCTGGGCTGCGAAATGGCGCGCGATCCAAGACACCTTGGCTCACCCCATGTGGTCACCGACGGCGATGGTGCGACGGGTGTCCAAGGGGTCTACGCCGTCGGCGATGGCGCTTATGTGGAGGGCGCTGCGGTGGCGTTGAGCACAGGCGAGATCGCAGGGCATGTCGCTGCGACGGCTTTGGGGTATGGCAACAACGCACAGGCGCTCAGGGCAGCGCGCCGCAAACGGGACCGTGCCAGAGCGTTTCAGCGCCATCTTTGGAGGCTCTTTTCGGCCCCGCCCAGCTCCCTCCACGATGTGCCTGACAAGACGGTGCTGTGCCGCTGTGAAGAGCTGTCGTTTGGTCGAGTGCGCGGCGAGATCTATGACGGTGCAGCAAGCCTTGCCGTCCTCAAACGACGGCTCCGCCTTGGGATGGGGCGCTGTCAGGGTAAAATGTGCGCTCACACGGCAGGAAAGCTCCTTCGGGAGATGAACGCGAGCACACCCGAACCGCTCCCCTTTGCGCCGCGATTTCCAGCAAAACCCTTTCCCGCGGCAGCCCTTGCGGTGGAAAAGCCCGAGTGGGGCGGCCACAAGCGCGCGGGCTTGCCCAACCTTGCCCGGCCCAGCAAAGCCCCGCCTTTCGGCAAAGACCGTGCCGATGTGGTGGTCATCGGCGGCGGGGTGGTGGGAGCCTGCCTTGCTTTTGAGCTTGCCACAGCAGGTGTCGACACCCTCGTCTTGGAACGCGATGATGTGAACCTTCAAGCCTCTGGCGCCAATGCCGGTAGCCTCCACGTGCAGCTCCTGTCGTTTGACTTTGGCGCAAAGGCTGAAGCTGGCGGCGGCCCGGCAGCAGACACCCTCCCCCTGGGCCCCTTAGGTGTTGCGGTTTGGAAAGAGCTCGCAGCGGCCTGCGGTGGACGGTTTGAAATCCGCGTCACCGGCGGGTTGATGGTCGCCGAAACGAAGAGCGGTATGGCGTTCCTCAAGGATAAAGTCGCCCTGGAGCGATCCCACGGGATCGATGCCCATCTCATTGGCGCTGACGAGCTTTTCTCGCTCGCCCCGCACCTATCGCGCAGCCTAGTCGGTGCTGAGTACGCGCCCGGTGAGGGCAAGATCAACCCCCTCGCCGCCACCTATGCTGTGATGGATAAGGCGGTCGAACGCGGGGCGCGTCTCCTCAAAGGCGTCAATGTGGAAGGGCTTGAACGGGACGGCGCGGTCTGGAGAGTACGCACCGACCGCGGCACTGTCACCGCGGGCCGGGTGGTTAACGCTGCGGGGCCTTGGGCCAGTCTTATCGGGGCAATGGCAGGGGTTCGCGTACCGGTTCACAGCGCCCCGCTGCAGATGATTGTGACCGAGCCGGCGCCCCCGCTGGTCGATCAACTCATCGCCCATGCCGACCGGCATTTGAGCTTAAAGCAGCTCAGCTCAGGCGCGCTTGTGATCGGCGGCGCGTGGACCGCCCGCTATGCGCCTGAGCAAAACCTCAACGTCACCACCCGCGACAGCCTTGAGGGCAATTTGTGGGTGGCCCACAGGGTTTTGCCGCAACTGGCCGGGCTCCATGTGCTGCGCACGTGGGCGGGCATGAACGTGAACATCGACGGTGCGCCCATTGTCGGCGAGGCGCCAGGCGCGCCAGGTTTCTTCAACTGTGTGACGTCCAACGGCTACACCCTTGCCCCTATCGTGGCGCGGCTGACAGCGGAGCTGATGGTGCGCGGGCGAACCGAACTCAACCTGGCCCCCTATCTCATCGACCGGTTTGTGATGGACCCACCGGGCGAACACGGCCTTGCCCAGCACACCGCAAGCGCCGAGCAGGCGCTCAAGGCGCACCATGGCGTTGGTTGAAACGGTTTGCGGCCCCATGGATGGCAGCGCCCTGGGCGTGACGCTGATGCACGAGCACATCCTGTGCGACCTGCGCGACCCCGCCGCCCGCGATGCCGACGAGACCCCTGCTGACATCTCACTCGCCACCCGGTTTGAGGTGGATTACTTCTCCAACCGCCACCAACCGAACATGTGGCTGGATGATGACGCTGTCGCCGCTGCCGAACTGCAGCGCTACCGGGCAGCGGGCGGAAACAGCGTTGTGGAGCTCACGGTCGGCGGCATACGGCCCCAACCTTTGCGGCTCAAAGCCCTCTCTGAGGCGACCGGCGTCGCGATCATCTTAGGCGCCGGCTACTATGTCGATCTCTACCTCGATGCGCCGACGAGAGCCCTTGATGAGGACGCTTTGGAAGCGGTGCTGCGCAGCCAGCTCTTTGAGGGCGCTTGGCAGACAGATGTGCGCGCAGGGCTGATCGGCGAAATCGGCTGCTCGTTTCCCTTGATGCCCTTTGAGCGGCGGCAATTGATTGCGGCAGCGAAGGTGCAGGCGGACACCGGCGTTGCCATCACCATCCACCCAGGCCGCCACCCTGATGCCCCCCGCGACATTGCCGATATCCTTGTGGCCCATGGCGCACAGCCGCACTTGGTGGTGATCGGCCATATGGACCGCACCATCTTCGACCGCGACCGGCTCATCGCCCTCTTAAAGAGAGGGTTTGTGCTGGAGTGGGACTTTTTTGGGATCGAAACATCCCAATACTGGATGCCAGATGCCGACATCGACCTTCCGACAGACTATATGCGCATCGATCTCATCAAAAATCTTGCCGCGGCAGGGTATGGCAGCCAACTCGCTGTCTCCCACGACATTTGCACAAGAACACGCCTTTCCAGCTACGGCGGCCACGGCTATGGCCATCTCCCGCGCCACATTCTGCCCATGATGCGCCGCCGCGGGATCCCGGACCGCACCATCGAGACCCTGATGCGCGACACACCTCAGCGCCTCCTCGCAACACGCACCGGATGAGCCCGCACAATGGCTGAGTGGGACAGCATCCGAGCGGCCGCGCGTGACACCCATCCCAAATCCATTGCCGCGTTAGAGCAGCTTGTCGCAGCGGCCGGTGCAGGACCAGATGCCGTTGAAGAGACCATCATCAGCCTGATGGAAGGGGCTGGGGCGGGGGTGAGCCGCACACGCTACACGCCAGCCGATGTGCCGCTCATCGATGAATTTGCAAGCGCCGATGCCGCGGCTGGTGGTGATGAAACCCTCATCATCGGGCGCCTCAACACGCGCGATGGCGAGGCGGCAGGGCGCAGTCTCATCCTGTTTGCCCATCCCGACACGGAGCCTTTGGAAGCCGCCACGGGCTGGTCCCTCGACCCCCACACCCCCCAGGTGCGCGATGGCCGGCTCTATGGCTTTGGCGTTGCTGATGATCTTGCCGGGATTGCGATGATGAGCGCGGCGGTGGGCGTCCTGCGGCAAGCGGGGCTTCAACCTGATGGACCGTTATCGCTGGTGAGTGCGCCCTCCAAACGTCACCGCAGGGGGATTGCTGCCGCGCTCAGCGCTGGGCTGAGCAGCGATGCTGCCGTTTACTGTCACCCAGCCGAATCAGGGCGCGGGCTTGATGAGATCAAAGCCTTCGCCCCTGGCCAGCTGGAATTTCTCATCCGCATCAAAGGCGAGCCGCCAGACACGTTGGAGCCTGCCCACACAGCCTTTGCCCATAAAGCCCGCACCCCGCTTGGCGCTGCACTGCCGGTGATTGAGGCTTTGCGCGCCATCGACGCCAAACGGGGCGAGGCCTGCCATGCCCCGCGTCTCCACGATGCCATCGGCCGCTCGGCCAACTTGATGATCACCCACATGGCCTCTGGCAGCCCCGCCGCCCTGTCGCGCATCCCACAAGACCTTACCCTCGGTGGCGCGATGACCCTCACTCCAGGCGAAGACCTCGACGAGGTGATCGCTGAGGTGGAGGCAGCAGTCGCCAAAACCTGCCGCTGCGATGCGTTTCTGTCTCAGCACCCCGCCACAATCACGTGGGTTGCGGGGGTGAGCGCTGCAGAGACCCCGGTTGATGCGCCCATCTACAGCGCCGTCGCCGATGTGCTCACCGCCTTGGGCTCACGGCCAGCGGTGAACCCCCTCCACACGTCGAGCGATATCCGCAACCCCATTGTCCAAAAGGGGATCCCGACAGTGGGGTTCGGCCCGTTGTGCGGCGGCCTCACCATGGCCGGTTTCACCGATGAGTGGGTGGACCTTGCTGATTTTGGCCGGGCGGTGGAGGCAACGGCGCTCATCATAGCGCGCTGGTGCGGCACGCGGCCCCTTTGAGCAGCGGCGTGCGCGTTAACGGGCTGCTGCGAAAAGGCCGATCATGTTGAGCGCCATGGTGGCCCCCGCAAGGGCTGTGATTTCGGCGTGGTCATAGGCCGGCGCCACCTCCACCACATCCATCCCCACGACGTTGATCCCGGCAAGGGCACACAAGATCCTCTCAGCCTTGTTGGTGGAGGGACCGCCGCACACGGGGGTTCCTGTCCCCGGCGCGTAGGCAGGGTCGAGAAAATCAATATCGAAGGTGAGGTAGATGGGGCCTTCGCCCGTCACCGTGCGGATCCGCGTGGCGAGGGCCTCTGGTGTCTCGTCTGCGACGGTGTCGGCATCGATGATGGTGAACCCATGGGTTTCGGGGTTGCCTGAGCGAATGCCGATTTGCACCGAGCGGGCCGGGTCAATGATGCCCTCCTCAGCGCCGTGGAAGAACATGGTGCCATGGTCGAGCCGGCGTTTGTCTTCCCGCCAGGTATCGGAATGGGAATCGAATTGGACAAGGCCCATGGGCCCATAGCGCGCCGCATGGGCCTTGATGAGCGGATAGGTGATGAAGTGGTCGCCGCCGAGCGCTAGGAGCTTGGCCCCGTCAGCGAGAAGCGCGGTGGCCCGTGCTTCAAGGGTCGCCGCAAAGGTCTCCGGCTCGCCAGGGGCATAATGAACATCGCCCGTATCCACCACCCTCAAAACCTCAAAAGGGTCGCGCGGCCAGCGCCACGGCCCCCCTGGCCAGGAAAGACTTGTGGAGGCGGCGCGGATTGCGCGTGGCCCAAACCGCGCACCAGGACGGTTGGTGACAGCAAGGTCGAACGGCACGCCCAAGATGGCAACGTCCGCCCCGTGCGCATCCTCCTGGTAACGGCGGCGAAAAAGGCTTGTGGCACCAGAAAACCAGTTCTCTTGGCTGATGCCCATCCCGTCCTCGCCCCGGAAGGCTCTATCGGGCGTCATGGTGCTCATCGATGGTCTCCTTGGCCGCCAGACAGAAGATCACGCCGCACCCGCCATTTAGCGCCAAGCGTCGCCGCCATCACCCCCACCGCCACCAGTGCAATGAGGATGGTGCACACTGCATTGATTTCAGGCGACACACCAAGGCGCACCGACGAGAAGATCTTCATGGGCAAGGTTGTCGAGCCGGGGCCGGAGGTAAAACTTGCGATGACGAGATCATCCAGCGAGAGCGTGAAGGCGAGGAGCCAGCCCGCAACAACGGCTGGCAAGATGGTGGGGAGGGTCACGTAAAGGAAGGCCTGCCAGGGCGGCGCCCCAAGGTCTTGAGCGGCCTCCTCCAGGCTTTTGTCAAACGCGATGAGGCGCGATTGAACAACAACGGCCACATAACATAGCGCAAATGTTGTGTGCGCGATGGTGATCGTCACAAACCCGCGGTCAAGCCCAATGGCGACAAAGAGCAAAAGGAGAGAAAGCCCGGTAATCACCTCCGGCATCACAAGGGGTGCAAAGGTCATCGCGGTGAGGAGGGAGCGGGCGGGGAAGCGGTGGGCACGGGTGAGGCCGACGGCGGCGAGCGTGCCCAGAACCGTCGCAAGGCTTGCGGTGGCAAGCCCCACCAGCAACGAAACCTTCGCCGCATCGATCAACTGCTGATCGGCAAAGAGTTCAGCATACCACTTGGTGGAAAAGCCTCCCCACACAGTGACAAGGCGCGATTCGTTAAAGCTGAAGATGATCAGAAGAACGATGGGCAAATATAAAAACGCAAAGCCCAGGGTCAGCGAGACGGCGTTGAAGGCTGAAAAGCGGGTCACGCCGCCCCTCGAGACTGAGCGCGCTGGAAGAGCGTGATGGGGATGACAAGAACAAGAACAAGAAGCACCGCAACAGCGCTTGCGAGCGGCCAATCGCGGTTGCGGAAAAACTCATTCCAAAGGGTTTGGCCAATCATCAGCGTATCTGAGCCGCCCAAAAGGTCGGGGATGACAAACTCTCCCACAGCCGGAATAAAGACGAGGAGGCACCCTGCCACAATCCCAGGTACGGAAAGCCGCACCGTCACCTGCCAGAACGCCAGATAGGGCGGGCTTCCAAGGTCAGCCGCCGCTTCCAAAAGGGCCCTGTCTTGGCGCTCGATGGCGGCGTAGATGGGCAAAATCATGAACGGCAGATAACCATAGACAATGCCAAGATAAACGGCAGTGTTGGTGTTTAATATAGTAAGCGGCTCAGCGATGAGGCCGACGGCAAGAAGAAGTTCATTAAGGAGACCATCGCGCTTCAAGATCCCGATCCAGGCATAAATGCGGATTAGGAACGATGTCCAAAACGGTAAGATTATGAGGGCAAGAAGAAGGGGCCGCCACTTGGCCGGCGCTCGCGCCATAGCATAGGCGATGGGATACCCCACCACCAAGGTGATGGCCGTTGCCACCGCCGCGATGGACACTGAGGATAAGTATGCGTTGATGTAGAGAGAGTCTTCAAACAAGAATTCATAGTTAAACCGCGTAAAGTCTTGCGCGCTGGCCCACAGCCCTGTGATGCCGCTCTGAAGCGAAAAATTGGGCACGTAGGGTGGCTGGGCGATCACCGCTTCGGAAAAGGAGATTTTCAGAACAATCAGAAACGGGACGAGAAAAAAGCACAGCAGCCAGACAAAGGGCGCAATGGCGGCAAGACTTGCCTGGAACGCAGCGTCACGCGCTTTGGCAGGGATGGGCGGGGGCGCCGACTTATTGGGCAAGGAAGATGGCATCGGCCGGATCGAAGGTGAGGACAACATCATCGTCCCAGGTGAGGGCGTGGGCTTCAGCGCGCCGCCTATTGAGCCGGCTCACCTCAACCAAACGCTCGCCCCCCACCCTCACGCGGTAGATGGTGCAATCGCCCATATAGGCGATGTCGGCGATGGTGCCGTGAAGTGCGTTGCCCGCCTCTCGGACAGCGTCTGCCACCGGCACCATCGTCATCTTTTCGGGACGGATCGCGGCCGTGCCCGCCGTTCCCTTGCGCGCACTGGGTGACGGGGCAAGCAACAAAGGCGCGTCTGCACCTTGGACTTGAAGGGCCACACCATCGTCATCGGCGCGCACCACCTCACCGTCAATCAGGTTTACATCCCCAATAAAATCAGCCACATACCGTGACTGAGGGCTTTCATAAATATCGCCTGGCGTCGCCACCTGCTCAATGCGACCAGCGCGCATCACAGCAATCCTGTCGGCAAGGACCATGGCCTCCTCTTGGTCGTGGGTGACAATCAAGAAGGTGATCCCCACCGTCTCTTGGAGCCGCATCAACTCAAACTGGGTTTGGCCTCTGAGCTTCTTGTCGAGCGCAGCCAGAGGTTCATCAAGGAGCAGCACCTGCGGCCGCTTGGCAAGGGAGCGGGCCAAAGCCACTCGTTGGCGCTGTCCGCCGGAGAGCTGATCAGGTTTTCGCTTTGCCTGGGCGGTGAGCTGCACAAGGGCGAGCATCTCATCAACCCGGGCGGCGATTTCGCCCTTCGGCAGGCGATCGCGCCGCAGGCCAAAGGCGATGTTGTCCCACACCGAAAGGTGCGGAAAGAGGGCGTAGGACTGAAACATCATGTTGATGGGCCGCTCATGGGGCGGCACGCCCACAAGGCTTTGGCCCGCGAGCTTCACATCGCCCGAGGACGGGGTTTCAAAACCAGCGAGGAGCCGCATTAAGGTGGTCTTACCGCAGCCTGAGGGGCCGAGCAGCGCAAAAAATTCCCGCGGGTATATGGCAAGTGAAAGGCTATCGACGGCAACCGTGTCGCCGTAGGTTTTGACGATGCTCTCAAACTCAATAAGGGGCTTGGCCTCAGGGTCCGCCCACGGCGCGAACTGGCGCGGTGGTTGCGGAGCGCCTGCGGCCGCAGCCCTGTCTGTCATTGGGGCGCCAGGTGGCGTAGCGGGAATGAAGGCTCGGGCAAGGCCGGCGTCACTGCCCAGTCTTGACCCTGGTCCACTCGCGGGTCACCACCCGTTGGGTCCTGGGCGGCATTTCTGTGGTGGTAAACAGCGTCTCGACCACCTCAAGGGTCGGGTAAACGCCAGGATCGTTGATGACCGCCTCATCCACCAGTGGGATAGAAGCGGCGTTGCCGTTGGCGTAGTTTACATAGTTGGTGGCCTTGGCGATCACATCAGGCCGCATGATGAAATCAAGAAAAGCGTGAGCATTATCTTTATTGGGTGCATCAGCGGGGATGGCCATCATGTCAAACCACATCATGGTTCCCTCTTTGGGCACTGTATATTTGACGGTCACGCCATTATCAGCTTCAGCGGCCCTGTCACGCGCTTGGAGCACATCGCCCGACCAGCCAATGGCAAGGCAAATGTCGCCCCCCGCCAACGCGTTGATGTACTCTGAGGAGTGGAACTTTTGAACGTAGGGCCGAATACTTGTGATGAGTTCAGCGGCGGCGCGAATGTCATCGGCATCTTTGGAATTAGGGTCGAGGCCCAAGTAGTTCATGGCGACGGGCAAAATGTCGGCCGGCGCATCCAGAACATGAACCCCGCAGTCTTCGAAGTTCTTCAAAATTTCTGGATTTAAGAAGATGTCCCAAGAATCCACCGGCGCATCGGGCATGCGCTTTGAGACTTCCTCCTCCACATAACCGATGCCCACTGTCCCCCACATATAGGGGATCGAGTAGGCTGCGCCTGGGTCATAGACCTCGGTCCGCGACAAGATCATATCCCACAGATTGCCGACATTTTGGAGCTTGTCTTTCTCCAGCTCCTGCATGAGGCCTGCGCCAATCTGGCGGGACAGGAAGTAGGCCGATGGGACCACCACATCGTAGCCAGAGCCGCCGGCTAAAAGCTTGGCTTCCAACAATTCGTTGGAGTCGAACACGTCATAACGCACCTCGATGCCGGTCTCTTCTGTGAAGTCTTTGAGCACCGACTCGTCAATATAGTCTGACCAGTTGTAGACGTTGACCACACCTTCAGCGCGCGCTGGCGCACTGGCCAAGATTGTCGCTGTCACCCCTATAAAGATTGCTCGCATCATGGCCATGCCTGCCCCTTGACTTACCCTTTGTCCACCGACTGTGCGGCGTATTCTCAGCCGCGCTGTCGTCATTCATTGTGCTTTTACTTGCAACCCTGGTGCCAGGGCCGCCCGCATCAGACGGTGTCAAAACCAAGCGAGCGGATCAAGGGAGCGGCGCACTCACCCATTGATTTTCGGGCAAAGGCAAAGACAAAGGCAAAGGCGAAGGGCAGTGGCGCGGATGCGGGCATAGATGCAGCAGAAGCCGGCCCGCGGTCCATTGCACCCGCCATCAAAGTCTAGGGCAACACCATGGTGGCTAGTTGATCAAGGGCGGCCCGAGCGCGCGCGACCAGCAAATCGCACTCAGCCTCAGTGATGACGAGGGGTGGGGCAATCACCATGGTGTCACCAACGGCACGCATCACAAGCCCGTTGTCGACGCAAAGGTCCCGGCAGCGGGTCCCTGCGCTCAGCGTTTCGTCAAACCGCGCACCGGTGGCTTTGTCCTTCACCAATTCGAGCGCGCCGATGAGGCCTGTCATGCGCGCTTCACCCACCAGGGGGTGGTCCTGGAGGCTTAAAAATTTTTGCCTGAAGGAGGGGCCAATCTCATCGCGCACACGCCCCATAAGGTTTTCGCGCGAAAAGATCTCAAGGGTCGCAAGGCCCGCCGCGCACGCAGCCGGATGCGCCGAGGTGGTGTAGCCGTGGAAAAATTCGCCCCCCGTTTCCAGAACCTTGGCCACCTCGCCCGACATCAACACGCCGCCTGCGGGGATGTAGCCCGAAGTCATCGCCTTTGCGATCGACATGAGGTCCGGCCTCACCCCGTAGGTCTCAGCCCCCCACCAGCTGCCTGTGCGGCCAAACCCTGTGATCACCTCGTCAGCCACAAGCAGGATATCGTTGGCTTTGCAGATCTTTTCCACATGGGGCCAGTACGTCTCAGGGGGGATCACAACGCCCCCCGCGCCCTGGATCGGCTCGCCAATGAAAGCAGCCACTGTGTCTGCGCCCAGGCGGTCAATCTCCTCAGCCAGCCACTCTGCCGCCAGAACGCCGAAATCGTCAGCGGTGAGGCCGCTCAGCCGGCCATCGTTGAACCAGTCGGGCGGATCAATATGGCTGATCCCCTCAATGGGAAGGCCCGACTGGCGGTGCATCGGCCCCATGCCGCCCAAACTTGCCCCAAGCACAGTGGAGCCATGGTATCCGTTGCGCCGCGCAATCACCCGCTTCTTTGATGGCTTCCCCTTAAGGTCCCAATAGACGCGGGCAAGACGGAAGACGGTGTCATTGGCTTCTGACCCGCTGCCGGTGAAGAACACCCGTTCCATGTGTTGGGGCGCCACCGCCATCAGGGCATGCGCATATTCAGCGGCCGCCGGATGGGTGCATTGGAAAAAGGTGTTGTAGTAGGAAAGGTTTTGGAGCTGACGGGTCACCGCGTCGATGATTTCGGCGCGGCCATAGCCCACCGCCACATTCCAAAGCCCGGACATGCCGTCCAAGATCTCGCGGCCGTCACTGTCGCGCAGGAAGACCCCTTTTGCGCTCACAATCACCCGTGACCCGGCCTCGTTGAGCGCTGCCATATCGGAAAAGGGATGCCAGTGGTGGCGCGCGTCAACGGCCTGCAAATCAGCGGTGGGGCGATGGTTGAGTGCGCTCATGGGCAACCCTTCTGCCTCATTTCAGGGGCCGGGGGCCACAAACCACCAAAGCTTATGCCCATATCGATCCGGCCGGGGCCTAGCTTGATGGCGACAAAACGTCTACTTGGACGCTTCATGACCGACACGGCTTCGTCCTCTCTCGGCACTTTCGCTGCCCAACAGGAGGCGTTGCGCGCTGCCGTTGAGGGAGCCCGCGCCGCTCACCCGGGTGCCGACACGGTGGAACTCTTCATCGTGAACCTCAACGGCCAGCTCCACGGCAAGCGGGCGCCGGTGCGCATCCTCGATAAGCTTATCAAGAGTGGGCCAGATGCTGTCAGCTTCCAGCCATCGCTGGCGGGGCTCGATATTTTTGGCGGCGACGTGGCTGAATCGGGGATTGCCATGGAAATTGGCGACCCCGACGGGTGTTTTCTCCCCCTACCCCATACGCTGACGAGCGCGGCCTTCGCCCACCACACGCCGACCCTTTCCTTGCAAGGGATGCTGGGCCAGGAGGATGGCGCCCCCACACGTCTTGATCCGCGCGCGGTGTTGATGCGGGTCCTGCGCGAGGCGGCGCGGATGGGGCTGACGCCGGTGGTGGCGTTGGAGCTGGAGTTCTACCTGATTGATCCTGTCGCCGCCTCGCCCGCAAAGCACCCGATGACGGGCGTGCCCCTCAACATGCTGCAAATGCTTGATCTTGAAGTCCACCGCGCCTTTGATCCTGTCTTGGCCGATATGACAGAGGCAGCGGCCGCGCAGGGTCTCAACACCGACACTGTGTTGTGCGAGTTCGGCGCCGGCCAGTTTGAGATCAACCTTGACCACCAGGCCGACGCGGCAAGGGCGTGCGACGACCTCATTGCGCTCAAACGCATTATCCGCGGCGCAGCGCGCCGTCACGGGCTTGATGCCACGTTTATGGCCAAGCCGTTCGGTGCATGGTCAGGCTCAGGCCTTCATGCGCACGTGTCCATCCTCGATCGCAGCGGGCACAACATCTTCAGCCCGCCGGGCGAGGGGTTGGCGCCCGCAACGGCCCATGCGCTCGGGGGCCTGGCGGCTACCACAGCTCCCTTCTTTTTGATGTTTGCGCCGCACCTCAACTCCTATCGGCGCCATCAGTTGGGGTCCTATTCGCCGCCTGCTGCCACTTGGGGTTTTGACAATCGCGGCGCCGCCTTCAGGCTACCGGTGCGCAGCGGGCCCAATACGCGCATCGAGCACAGGATCGCCGGGGCCGACGCCAACCCCTATTTGGTGATGGCGGCCATCCTGGCAGGAATGCTGAAAGGTCTTACTGAGGGCCTCAAACCGCCGCCTGAAAGCATCGGTGAAAGCACAACGGGACCGGCCTTTCCTGGGTCATGGTCAGAGGCGCGCGCGGCATTCGAACAGGGCGAAGACCCCGCCGCAGCATTTGGCGCTGAGTTTGCGCGGGTGTTTGGCGCCATGAAGCGCCATGAGGACATCGTCCTGCGCGGCCGCGTCAGCGATATTGAGCATGAGGTGTATTTGCGCCGTTTCTAACCCCGCCCCTCCCTTCCAGGCGCCACGGGGCACCGCCCCCCCAGCCGACGGCGATGAAGCAGGCTCCTCTGGTTTTCCTTGAAAGC
>JBCDLN010000053.1:0-17056 GCA_038745295.1 Pseudomonadota bacterium
CGCGCCGGCGATTTTCGTGAGGGCGAGGACGTTCCCTCCTCGCGCTCCTCCCACCTCGCCGGTGGGCAGGTTTGCTTGATGACCTTGGCCCTGAGGGCCGAGGACACGGCGCAAACCCGACCAACTTTTGGTCGAGCGTTAACCCTGTCAAGGGTGAAGGCTGCGCCCGGTCCTGCGGACCGCCCTTGACAGGGTCAACGCCCTCAAGCTGCGGCGTCGGCGACGATGCTTTCAATGGCCCATGCGGCGGAGAGGAGCGTTTCGTCTTGGCCGGGTGCAGCGGCAATCTGAAAGCTGATCGGTAGCTTTGAGGAGGATGCCGCTGGCAGTGCCACGGCCGGCCAGCTGAGAAAGTTGCCAAAGGATGTGTTGCGCAGTGTTTTGCCGTTCACGATGGCAAAGAGGGCTGGGTCAGCGTCGAGAGGTGCAATCTCCGGGGCAACGTGGGGAACCGTCGGGTTGATCACGAAGGTGCCATCCATGCGGGCAGCGGCGCTTGGGATCAGGCGCTGACGGGCTTGCTGGAGCGCGATTAGGTCGGCAGCACTCATGGCTTTACCGCCCAGGATCCGGGCAACGACACGCCCATCAATCTCCTCAACCTCGGGCCCATCAATCCGCTCTTTGTGGAGATGATAGGCTTCAGCTGCCACCAGGTACCCATGCTCTGACATGACGCGTGCGGCTTCGGCGACCTCAGGAAAAGCGCTGCGTTCAACGATCACCCCTGCCGCTTCGAGTCGCTTTACGGCAGCCTCGAACGCATCGACGACGTCATCTTCGCAGCCGTCAAAGAAGACGCTTTCGCACACAACGACTTTGAGGCCAGCAAGGTCTGAGCGGGCGATCGTGGGGACTGCCCCGCGCATGGCAGCGTCAAGGAGCACGGCGTCTTCCACGGTGCGGCAGAGCGGGCCCACCGTGTCGAGGGTATTGGACAGGGGGAAGACGGCCGTCTTGTCGATGCGCCCTTCTGAGGATTTGGAGCCCACCAATCCATTGAGAGCGGCAGGGACCCTCACTGACCCGCCAGTGTCTGAGCCGATCGCCACAGGAACCAGACCCGCCGCCACCGCCACCGCAGACCCTGACGAGGATCCGCCAGGGATTCGGGGCGTTTCAGGATCATAGGGGTTGGCGCACGTGCCAAAGTGGGGGTTAAGCCCAAGTCCTGAGAAGGCGAACTCTGTGAGGTTGACCTTGCCGACACTGACCATGCCTGCCGCGGCAAGCTGCGCCACCACAGGAGAATCAGCATCCGCTGGCGGGGCGTGTGCGAAAAGCGCGGAGCCGGCTGTGGTCACTTCGCCTTTGAGATCAAAAAGGTCCTTCCAGGCGACGGGCACGCCATCGACCGGTGAGGCAGGCCGGCCGGCGCTATAGCGGGCCTTAGCGGCCTCCGCCTCCTTCAGCGCCCGCTCTTTGGTGACAGAGAGGAAGATCGACGCTTCTGAGGCTTTCTCGATGCGCTCCAATGATGCCTGCGTCACCGCCACGGGGTCGGCCGCACCCACCAAATAGGCCCGCCCGAGGGCTGCAACGGAAAGATCAAGGGCCGCATCGGCGGTGAGGTCTATCATGGTGTGTCCCATCAATGAGCGCGGAGGGCCAGTAGGGGTGGTTTGGTTGGCCTGCGTAGGTTTGAGGTGAGAAGGACCCGGGCTCCTTAACCTGCAAGGCGAATGATTGTGTCAAGCAGGACCTGGGTGCCGGCACCGCAATCGGACATGGTGGCGCTTTCTTCTTCGTTGTGGCTGATCCCGTCGGCGCATGGCACAAAAATCATACCTGTGGGGCAGGTGCTGCCCAAATAAAACGCGTCATGGCCAGCGCCTGAGATCATGCGGCGGTAGGGAACGGCGTTGGCAACGGCAGCGGCCTCTACAGCATCCACGACGCTTGGGGAAAACGTCACTGGATCCTTGCGCCAGATTTTGCGGATTTCGATCTCCACACCGCGGGCGGTGCTGATGGCTTTGGCCTTTTGGGCGAGTTCGGCCTCCATGGTGGTAAGCTCTTGGGCGTCGGGATGACGGAACTCGGCGCGGAAGGTGGCGGCGCCTGGAATGGTGTTGCGTGAGCCAGGCAGCGCGTGGGCCTCTCCTAGGGTTCCAACACCTGCCGGGCCGTGCGCTTTGGCAATGGCTTCGATGGTGAGGGTGATCTCAGCAAGGGCGGCCATGGCATCTTTGCGCATCGGCATGGGCGTCGTGCCGGCATGACTGTCACGGCCGGTGACCGTGCCGTCGAACCAGAGGAGGCCTTGGCCCCCTGTCACCACGCCAATGGTTTCGCCGGCCGCTTCGAGGAGTGGGCCTTGCTCGATGTGAAGTTCGATGAAGGCAGCAAACTTGCGTGCGCCGATGGGCTCTGTGCCGCGGTAGCCTATGCGGGTCAGTTCGGCTTCAAAGATGTTGCCCTCGCGATCGGTGCCGGCGAGCATCGGGGCAGCATCCAGGTCGCCAGAATAGACGCCTGAGCACATCATGGCCGGGGCAAAGCGCGCCCCTTCCTCATTGGTCCAGTTGACGAGGGTCAGAGGATGCTTGGTTTGGTAGCCGGCATCGTTGAGGGTGCGGATCGCTTCAAGGCCGGCCAGAACCCCCAAAATCCCGTCGAACTTGCCGCCGGCGGGCTGTGTGTCGAGGTGAGAGCCGAAGGCGACGGCAGGTGCATCGGGGTCGGTGCCTGGGCGGGTGGCGAACATGTTGCCGATCTCATCCACCGAGACGGTGAGACCCGCCGCTTCACAGGCGGCGAAAAACCAATCTCGCACCGCCTTGTCCTCATCGCTGAGGGCGAGGCGCTTGATGCCCCCCTTTGCCGTCTTGCCGAATTCTGCCGTCTCCATCAGGGTCGACCAGAGGCGTTCGGGGTTGATTTTGAGGTTGGTCGACATGGCGCTTCTCCGATTGGGGCCAAGGGCGTGCGCCAAGGGGTGGCCGCCCCGGCGCGCGAGATGTTTTAGGGCTTGCCGGGCCGCCATCTCAATCGGCAACTTGGGGCGATGACGGTGCTGGAGGGTCTAAGATGGAGCGCAACGAAACGGTCACCGATGCTGAGTTGAAGGCAGCGCTGGAGGTGGTGTTCCGCGCCAATGCGGCTGTCTATGCGTCTCGCGGGTTTCAGCGGCGGGTGGGTTTTGGCGAAAAGGCAGCGTTGATTGTTGTGGATCTTGCCAATGCATGGACGAGGCCAGGTCACGCGTTTTCCTGTGCGGGCATGGACGTGATTATCCCTGCCAATCAAGCCCTTTTGGACGCCTTTCGCCGCAAGGGCTGGCCGGTTGTGTTCACCACCACGGCCTACACAAACATTGAAGGGCCGCACAGTGACATGGGTCGGTGGGTCTCAAAGATCCCTTTGGAGACGCTGGAAGAGGGATCTGATGCGGTCAAAATCGATGACCGCCTGGCGCCCTTGCCGGGCGAACTCGTTCTGACAAAGAAAATGGCCAGCGCCTTTCACGGCACACCCTTGTCGGCGCATCTCACTGCGGCGGGGGTCGACACGATTGTTGTGACCGGGGTGACAGCGTGTGCCTGCGTTCGCCACACCATTGAAGACGGACTGGCCGCCGGCTTCCGCCCAATCGCCGTCCGCGAGGCGATTGGTGACAGGATTGCCGGCGCCACCGAATGGAACTTGTTTGATATTGACGCCAAGTTCGGTGATGTGATGTCGCTCGATGAGACGCTGTCCATCATGCGTCGTAACGAGACAGCGGGCTAATTTGGGTGCGGGTGTGTGCGGCGCTGCTCCCATTCGGGGAACACATGGGGCGCGATTTCGCGGCGGCGTCCTGTGTACAGGTGTCCTGACATTGCTTTAGCCTTGGAAAGTGTACCGAATCAGGGAGGGGGCCCATGCGTCTGTTAAGGTTTATAGCCGCCGGTGTGCTTTTGACACTGATGTCGATCGGCTCGGTTTCGGCGCAATCCGTTCAAGGCATTGCCATTGCTCAATCGCCTGAAGAGGGATTTCAAGCGTGTCACGGAGAGAGCGCGGATGCCACACTCAACTGCGCCAGGGAGAAATGCCGCGAAAGTGGCGCTAGCAACTGCCTCAGGGTCAGGTGGTGCTATCCTGCGGGCTACTCAGGTGCGATGAGCTTTCTGGCCAACAGAGAGCTGACTCAGGTGACATTCCTGTGCGGCGCGCCATCGGAAACCGGTTTGCAACGAATGTTGGCCGCGCTTTGCGCGTCTGAGGCAAGTGCCACGGAGTGCCGGCTGATGGTCATGTGGGCGCCTAACGGCACAGAGACCGAGCGCAGTGACCTTTTGGGCAAGAACACGGCCGACTAGCGCATATCTCACTCGATATGGATCAGATCGATCGAGGAAAACATGCGCGCTCTTGAGGGGCGAGCACGTTCACAACCGCTCAATTTGATCCAAACTGAGAGGACTGTGCTTTAGCGGGGGGCGCGGTGCCCGTCTCCAAAGGACGCAACCCCGCCGCGCATCAAAGATCAGCACGACTGAGGATAAGCGCAACGGGGGCTCCAGCTGCGGCGGCGGGGCCTTTAGGCATCGCTCCGATCCAACAAAGATGAATTGCGGTTTTGAGCCGGCGGAAATTCCCCCTATGACGTTCTGTTAAGGACACATGAGAGGGGAATGGGATGCGCGAGGTCGGTCATTTTGTCGGCGGTGAGAGGATTGCCGGTCTAGCGGCCAGAACGTCAGATGTTTTTCATCCGGCCACCGGCGACGTGCAGGCGCGCGTGGCACTCGCCTCATCGGACGAAGTGCGCGCTGCCATCGACAATGCTGCCGCCGCTCAGCCTGCGTGGGCCGCCACCAACCCGCAACGGCGCGCGCGGGTGATGATGCGGTTTGTGGACCTCCTGAACCAGAACATGGACGAGTTGGCAGCGCTGCTCTCTTCGGAACACGGCAAGACCGTTCCTGACGCAAGGGGTGATGTGCAGCGCGGTTTAGAGGTCGCCGAATTTGCCATGGGCATCCCGCACTTGATGAAGGGCGAGTATAGCTCTGACGTGGGCCCGTCGATCGATATGTATTCGCTCCGTCAGCCGCTGGGTGTCGTGGCAGGGATCACACCGTTTAACTTCCCTGCAATGATCCCCATGTGGAAGTTTTGCCCGGCGATTGCGTGTGGCAATGCGTTTATCTTGAAGCCGTCCGAGCGGGATCCTTCGGTGCCCGTGCGCCTTGCCGAGTTGATGATGGAAGCAGGTCTTCCCGCTGGTATTTTGAACGTTGTCCAGGGCGACAAAGAAGCGGTGGACGTTATCCTGACCGACCCCCGGGTGATGGCGGTGGGTTTTGTCGGCTCCTCAGATATTGCCCAGTATGTTTACTCTACGGGGGCCGCGCACGGTAAACGGGTCCAATGTTTCGGCGGCGCCAAAAACCACATGATCGTGATGCCTGACGCCGATATGGAACAGGCCGCCAACGCGCTCATCGGGGCCGGATATGGCTCCGCCGGGGAACGGTGCATGGCCATTTCCGTCGCCGTCCCTGTGGGGGAAAAGGCAGCCGAAGCGCTGATGGAGCGTCTTGTGCCGAAGGTGGAGGCGCTCAAGATCGGCCCGTCCGACGATCCGGACGCAGATTTCGGCCCTCTCGTCACCCGTGCGGCGGTGGACCGGGTGCGCCGGTTCGTCGACGAGGGGGTTGAAGAGGGCGCGTCGCTGGTGGTGGATGGGCGCGGCTTTAAAATGCAGGGCTACGAAGACGGCTTTTACATGGGCGCCTGCCTTTTCGACCATGTACGGCCCGAGATGTCGATCTACCGCGAGGAGATCTTTGGGCCGGTGCTCTCTGTGGTGAGGGCTAAGGATTATGACGAGGCGCTGCGCCTCCCTACAGAGCACGAGTATGGGAACGGCGTAGCCGTCTTCACCCGCGATGGTGATGCAGCGCGCGATTTTGTGAGCCGCGTCAATGTGGGGATGGTGGGCGTCAACGTGCCCATTCCTGTGCCACTCGCCTACCATACGTTTGGCGGTTGGAAGCGCTCTGGCTTTGGTGACCTCAACCAGCATGGGCCAGATGCCATCAGGTTCTATACCAAGACCAAGACAGTCACCTCCCGCTGGCCCAAGGGCATGAAAGAGGGGGCAGAATTCATCATGCCCGTTATGAGCTAGACGTGGCGTGACATCTGGACAATGACGTTGACGCACCGGCGCGAACCGCCGAATGTGTCCGTCATCATCACTGGGGCGTGAACGAGGGAGCCTGCAATGAATATCTCTGCCGGCGCGGGCACATCGGCAGCTGTCGCCATCGACCCGCCGATGTTCGACCCGATCGCATTCCGCCTGTCCCCTTTCGAGGCGGAATGGACCGCCAAAGCGCGCGCGTTGGGGCCGATTTTTGCCGAGCGCGCCTTCGATATCGACAAGGAAGCCCGGTTCCCGACAGAAAACTTCGCCGATATGCACACCGCTGGCCTCCTCAGCATTTGCGTGCCTGAGGCGCTTGGTGGTGCTGGCGCAGACTACCGGGCCTATTCGCTGGTAGCGGCGGAGGTGGGCCGGTACTGCGGGGCAACGGCGCTCACGTGGAATATGCACGTTTGCTCCACGCTGTGGTCCGGCCCTCTCGCTGATGACCTTGATATGGATGAGGCGGTGCGTGCTGAGCACGAGGCACGGCGGGCCATCCACTACCGCCGCATTGTGGACGACGGCGCCATCTACGCCCAGCCTTTCTCCGAAGGCGGGGCTGCTGCATCAGGGGCTGTGGCCTTTGCCACCGAAGCCCGCCCCGTGGACGGCGGCTGGGTGGTGAACGGCAAAAAGATTTTCGCCTCCCTGTCGGGCCACGCCAATTATTACGGGATTTTGTGCACCGAGATAGACGGCGAAGGGCCCCGCAGCCGGCGCAACACGCTTTATCTCGCCATCCCAGCCGATGCCGATGGTGTCAGCGTCTCCGGGTCGTGGGACCCGCTTGGGATGCGCGGGACAGTATCGCGCACGCTGCACTTTGAAGATGTGTTTGTGCCCACCGATGCGGCGCTTATGCCGCCAGGGGTCTACTTCCAGGCCGCAGCCAACTGGCCGCATATGTTTATGACGCTCTCGCCCAGCTACATGGGCCTTGCCCAGGCCGCCTACGACTTTGTGGTGAAGTATCTACGGGGAGAAGTGCCTGGCACGCCCCCTGTGAAGCGGCGCCAGTTCGCCACCAAGCAACTCGCCGTGGCGGAGATGAAAATCAAGCTTGAGCAAGCCAAGGCGCTCTGGTTCCAGGCGGTGAGCGAAGCGTGCCCGCGGCCCTCAAAGGACCAGGTCATGCGGGCCTGGGCGGCGCAATACACAGTGATGGAGTTTGCCAACGATATTGCGCGCCTCGCGATCCGCACATGCGGTGGCCAATCAATGCTGAAGAGTTTGCCACTTGAGCGGATCTACCGCGACAGCCGGTGTGGTGCGCTGATGCTGCCTTGGACGGCTGAGCTTTGCCTGGACAGGCTCGGTAAAGCTGCCCTTTACGAGCCAGGCGAAACGGACGATTGACTGATCTCTTCACGCCCATCGAGCGTAACGCCGCGTTCGACCCTGACCATATCGCGCTGCGCTTTGGCGAAGACACCATCACCTACCGCGCCTTGGTGGAGAAGGTCCATGGCACGGTGGAGCTCTTGCGCGCGGCAGGGGTAGCCCCCGGAGAGCGCATCGCGCTCCTTTCGCTAAACCACCCGGGATTCCTGGTGCTCCTTTATGCGGCAGCCCGGCTTGGGGCGATCTTGGTGCCCCTCAACTGGCGCCTTGCCCATGATGAACTGGCCTACGCCATTGCTCATGCCGAGCCGTTGCTCCTCTTCCACGATGAGGCATTCGCTGACGGCGCCGCGCAGTTGATGCCGCAGGCTAGGCTTCGTGCCATCGCCGCCGTGATGTCGCCGGATCAAGCCGAGCCGGTGCACACATCCACTGATCCCAGTGCGCCGTGCTTGATGGTTTACACCTCCGGCACCACCGGCCGGCCGAAAGGGGCGCTGCTGTCGAGCCGGGCGCTCCTCGACAATGCCGTGAACGCCCAGCACATGCACCAAATGCGCGCCGATGATCATGCGCTCACCTTTTTGCCCATGTTCCATGTGGGTGGCCTCAACATTCAGCCCACTCCGCTTTTGATGGCAGGGGGGACGGTTTCAGTCCTGGATCGCTTCGACCCTGCCGAAACGCTCACCGCCGTTTCGCAATTGCGGCCTACTTTGATGGTCGTTGTCCCGGCTGTGATGTCCGCGCTCATGGCTGAAAAGGGCTTTGCGACGGCAGACTTTTCCAGCCTGCGGGCTGTCGCCACCGGTTCGACCATTATCCCTGAAACCTTGCTGAGTGCGTTCAAGGACCGAGGGATCCCTGTGATTTGCGTCTACGGCGCGACGGAGACCTGCCCCATTGCAGCCTATGAGCGGGTCGGTGTTGATCGGCATGTGGGCGGCACGGGGCGGGTGGCGCTTCTCAACCGCGTCAAAATTTCGGGCCCGTCGGGGGAAACGGTGCCGGTGGGCACCGATGGGGAGATTGCTGTGGCTGACGTGATCTTCTCCGGCTACTTCCGTGATGAAGAGGCAACCAACGCGGCTTTGCGCGATGGCTATTTCCACACCGGTGACGTGGGCCGCCTCACCAAAGACGGCGCGCTCATTGTCCATGACCGGCTCAAAAACCTCATCATTTCGGGTGGAGAAAACATTTATCCCGCTGAGGTTGAGCGCGTCCTTTCCCAACATCCTGCTGTGTTGGAGTGTGCGGTCGTGGGTAAGCCTGACGAGCGGTGGCAGGAGGTGCCGGTCGCATTCGTTGTGCGCTGCGAAGCCGTGGCCCCGGAGGCACTGGTGGCGCACATGTCCCACCTCTTGGCGCGTTATAAGGTCCCCCGCGATGTGCGTTTCATTGATGCGCTGCCTCGAACCGCGCTTGGCAAGGTCCGCCATGATGTGCTGCGCCAGCGCGCTCACGCTGCGTGAAAGAGGCTTGCACCGGGCTCGCTGACGTCGTACATGGGCCGCCCATTGGGGCGCGTAGCTCAGCGGGAGAGCACCTCGTTCACACCGAGGGGGTCACAGGTTCAATCCCTGTCGCGCCCACCACGCCCACAGCGCTCGACACCGCTTGAATATCATTGACACTGCGTCACATCGGCAGGATGACAACTGTTTTTCCGCCGGTCTTGCGGGCGGTGCTGATGTCTGAACGTTGGCACCTGTCGGCGATGAGCGCGGGGCGCAGGCGCGCGCTTTTATCAGTGTTGGAGGGGTTTGATGAGTTGGCAGACCGCAGAACGTAAGTTCCTGCGCGCAACAAGGATGCTCACCGTTGCTGCCGTCGTCGCGTCGTTTGCCGGTGCTTTGTTGATGTTCTGGCTTGGCTTGAGTGACACTTGGCGGGCTTTTTCCACCCAGCTCCAACCCGAGATCGGCCCCCTTAAAGCCGGCGACAGGACCGTCATTTACCTCATAGGCGCTCTTGACCGCTTTTTGATTGCCATTGTGCTTCTGTTCTTCGGCTATGGCATCCACGTTTTGTTTGTGCGCCCAACTGCAACGCCCCGCCAGCTGGGGCTTCCTGAGTGGCTCCATGTGGAAAGCATCGGCCAGCTGAAACAGACGTTAGCCGAAGTGATCATCATCGTGCTGTTTGTGCTGTTTCTGCGTGTGGCGCTTCAGACCTTTAGCGAGGGTGTGCCGGAGCTCAGCTGGCAAGGCTTAGCGTCGTTCCTGTTGTTGCCGCTTTCCATCTTACTCCTCGCTTTCGCGCTGAAGAATGCTGAGTTGCACCCAAAACCTTTGCGGCCGAGCGAGGCTTGGCGTCCGCCCAGTGACAATGACAGGTTGGCCGACGACCAAAGTGAGGGTGGCGCTGCATCCGCCGCTGGGAAGGCGTCCCTGTCGGCTTTGCAGGGCGAGGCGGCAGGCCCGCAAACGCCGCCTTTGCGGCGATGAAGGCCCTGCGCGGCAGCCGCCTTCAAATGCGTGCGACGGTTGACTTCAAAAACGGTAGCGCTGGGTACGGCAAGCAGGGACGGCCGGCCGCGCATCAGAGGAGCCGCGCCCGGCCGGCCAGCCATCAGAGCGGCCTGTCTGGGAAGAGATCTCAGCTGGAGGAACCATCATGAAGAAAGCTCTTTTTCCCGTATTGGTCGCGGTTTATGCGCTGGGCGTTTCCGGCCCAACCCTGGCCCAAGATACCGCCGACTTGGCTGGAACTTGGACCGCTAAGACAAATGTCTTGCTGATCTCTGATGGTAAAGTTGTGGAAGCGGAGCGCGAGTATTCGTTCGTCATTGAACGTGTCAGTGGTGCGCTCATCCAAGGATATCGGGCATGGGAGGCCATATCCCCCCCAGATCAAATTGGTTATGTTGGTGAAGAGCAGCTCACCCAGGCGCGGGAGCCCTTCATTGGCGTTGTCTCAGCTGACAACGAAACCATCCATATGGTGGAGACAGAAGACCGAGGGTCAATCATGGCGCGCATCCTAGGGGCAAACCAAATAGAAATCATCTATACCGAGAATGCGCCGCACGCGGTGGTTCATTCAGCCATCTACAGCCGCGTCGATTGAGCTGGCCAGCGTGCTGAACCAAGACACAAGGGCAGCCCGGTCTGCATCAGCTCTCAGACAGGAGGGGCTGGGTGATTGATCTGATGGACCGGCTGCGGGACTTTCCGAAGATCAGCATTGCAGAGGGCGAGTTGATCATACAGGAGGGCACGCAGTCCGATCGTATTTTTGTTCTGGTTGATGGCGTTCTGGAAGTCTTTCGCGGTGATGTTACCATCGCTCTAGTGTCCGATCCTTGGGCGCTCTTTGGCGAAATGTCTGCGTTGTTAGACATTGGCCACACAGCGAGCGTTCGCGCTCAGACCCCAGCGATAGTTTACAGGATCGAAGCGGCTCAAACCTTCCTGAGCGCAAACCCTGACTTGGCGTTTCCCATTGCAAAATTGCTCGCGCAACGCCTCCAGCATGCCACCACCTACCTGGTGGATCTAAAGCGTCAATTTGCTGACCGCGCCGATCACTTCGGCATGGTCGATGAGGTCCTGGAGGCGCTTTTGAATGCGCCAACGACTGAGTTTACGACGCCAGACGTTGAGCGGCATGAACGATTGCGCCGGGAAGATCGCGAAGACTAGCTTCTTCGGCAGTAACGGCGCCTGTTCCGGGTTCGGCATCGAGACGAACTTTCTGAGTGCCGGCGAGTGAATGCCAGGTGGCTGTCTTTTCCTGCGTATCGATGAGAACAAAGGATGGAAAAGGGCCGTGTTGATGGCCCGCGTTGAAAATCCATGTGTGACCCATTCGGTCGACCCAGCTGCCGCCTTTGGAAAACGGCGCTTCGTGCACGTGACCTGTGAGAACAATGTCTGGGTGAAAGGTGTTGATCCACTCGGTTAACCAAGAATCACCCCAGGATTTCCCCCGACCGAAGCTGGTGGCAGAGGCATCGGGGGGCGCGTGATAGACCCAGATCCAAAGATCGCGCCGCGTTGCCGCATCCTGTTCAAACCGCGCCTGTTGGGCCTTTCTTTGGTGCTCTCCGTCGATCCAAGGACATACGGTAAACACCGCGTTGCCCAGGGCGAAACGCTCCTCGTCTGTGGGGACATTGTGGCGTCTGGCCTTCTTCAACCAGCGGGTGGTCATCTCTCCATGGGTGTCTTTGGTATCAAGATCATGATTGCCTGACGATACGATGAGCGCGGTTTCGGCTCGAATGCGCTTGAAGTATTTGTCGATGAGAACTGATTGGGTGGGGCGGGCAACGGTTGATGCAATTTCCATATGATCACCCACCATGATGACGCCATCGGTGGCAGGCGCTGCGGCGGTGACCCAGTCAAACTTGCGCAGGTCGTAGTGCAGATCGCCAACAACGAGAAAAATCATGGCGCTGCCTTACCCATCCCGCTCGGCGCGGTAGGACTGGGGAGAGAAGCCGGTCAAGTTCTTAAACGTGCGGCTAAAATATGCTGCGTCCCTAAAGCCCGATCTGTGGGCGATGTCGGAGATGGGTAGGCGAGTATACTCCAGCAGTCGTTTGGCCTCCAAAAGTCGCCGTTGGCGGATGAGATCATTGGGCGACTGCCCTAAAATACGGCGGCAAACGCGGGTAAGGTGGGGACCCGATATGGAAAGCGCATCAGCGTAGTCGCCCACTTTCCAAATGTTATTGAAGTGGAAATCCAATAGCTTGCAAAATGCGTCCGCCTTCGTTTCGTGAGGTGTCATCTGTACGCCGGAATTGGGGTTGGCGCGTAACGTTTTCTGGCTCACATCTGCAAAAAGATACGTGACGATCAGATGGGCAATTGAGTTGATCACGACATGTCGCTCAGCACACATGCCGTGATAGACCGAGTGGAGTTGTTTAAACAGTGCATCAACGTGATGATAGTGAACGCTCTCTCCAAGAAGGAGAAGCGCTCCCGCTCCTGAAAAACGGCCAAGCCGTTTTGTCGTCTCGTTGTTGAGCTTATCCACCCGTAGGCTCAAAACATCGCCTATCACATCATCGGTGAAGCGAAATCCGTGGGGCATGCCTGGCGGCACCACCAAGATGAGAGGCTCGGCGCTCCGATGCTCAATCTCCCCTACGTGTATCAAGACACCCGCGGTGCGGAATAGGAATATTTGCGCCAACCGCGTATGCCGATGAATCCGGATTGTCCAATTGTGCTGGCGGCTGCGCTCCTTGATTGCCTCAAGGTGGACAGGCTCATCTTGACCACCTGCCAGCAGCTCCCCGAAAAGCTCGTAGTTCGGAATGGCAAGGTCTGAGTTCATAGACGCGGGTGTCAATTGATGCCAAAACACGGCAGGCTGATCGAAAAGTACAAGGATTTGTGCGACGCGTCCATTCCCATCACGGGTTGGACCAGGAACGGTCAATACAACAAGAGACGAGAGGGAGGAGCGCATGGGTCATCTGCGTCAGCTGGTGGCGAGGGCGGTGTTGGCGTGTTACATCACCGCTGTGCCGTCCATGGGTCTTGCACAAGACTTCACTTTTTCGATCCACCACTTCCTCAGCCCGAAAGCACCGGCGCACACGGTTCTCCTTGAGCCTTGGGTGGCGGCGGTCGAAGAAGCGTCCGGGGGACGGATCGCCTTTGAAATTTTTCCTTCCATGGCCTTGGGTGGCCGCCCGCCCGAACTCTACAGCCAGGTGCGCGATGGTGTTGCTGATCTTGTGTGGACGCTCCCCGGCTACACGCCTGGCACCTTCCCGCGCACAGAGGTTTTCGAACTACCGAACGTTCATGGGGGGAACGCGCAGGCCACTAATCTTGCCATCCAAGATTTGATGGGAGATCTCGCCACAGACTTTGACGATGTGCATCCCATCCTAGTCCATGTGCACGCTGGCAATGCGCTCCATCTTGCGGATGGCTCTGTCGACGGAATTTCGGACTTTGAAGGGTTGAAAGTGCGCAGTCCCTCACGCACCGGCGCTTGGATGTTGGAAGCGTTAGGGGCCGAGCCTGTGGGTATGCCGGTTCCTGCGTTGCCCCAGGCACTTTCTAAGAAGACAGTGGATGCTGGCCTTGTGCCCTTCGAAGTCGCGATTCCGCTCGGACTTGCAGAGCTGACATCTGGCTCGGTCGAGCTTGATGGAAACAAGCGTTTTGGCACAGCCACGTTTTTGTTTGCTATGAATAAACAAAGCTACGATCAGCTCCCCGATGATCTTAAAAAGATTATCGATGATCATTCAGGCTTGGCGTTGGCTGGAAAGATGGGCGAAGCGTGGGATAACATTGAACCTATCGGCAGAAAGATGGCAGTTGACGCTGGGAATTCTGTGTCGACGCTTTCAGCTGAAGAGAGTGCGCAGTTTGATGCACCGTTCGAGACTGTCGCCGAGCGCTGGGTGCAGGAGGCAGACCAGCAGGGCATAGACGGCGCTGCACTTTTGGCCAAAGCCCGGGATGCTGTCGCGCGGCATACCCCTTAAACCCACCGAGCGCGAGCGATGCCGTTCATCACGTTGTTGCGGCGGGCTGTCCACACATGGGCCCTCTTTGGCGGTGTTTTGCTCCTGGGAATTGTTATCGTCACTGCTGTCAACGCGGCGGGATTTGCGGCGAACATGATCGCTCGGGCATTCGGCGGTCACGTCTCTGGCGTGCCGGGCTATGAAGACGCAGTGACTATGCTTGTGGGTGTGGCAGCCCTTTCGATGTTCCCATACTGCCAATGGCGCGGTGGCCACGCCGCCGTGGACGTGGTTATGCAATTGGCGCCAGGCTGGGCGAACCGTGCAGTTTGCACGCTCACGAGTATCCTAATGGTGGTGGTTGCCGTGGTCATGGCGGTGATGCTCACCCAAGGCGCCATCGAAATGCGTCAGGACAGTGTGGAAACACCAGTCCTTGGCTGGCCGGTGTGGGTCTTCGTGCCCACCGCGGTGATTTCTTGTACGCTTTGGGCCTTCGTCGCTGCTGTGCAAGTCTTTGTGGGTCCGGAGACTGGCGATGGACCGTGAGCTTGTCGGCATCTACGGGTTGGCGGCACTCTTTATTTTGATTGTGCTGCGCATCCCCGTGGCGTTGGCGATGTTGCTGACCGGGGTGGTGGGGACCTTTGTCCTCAGCCTCGTGTCGCCATTTATCAAGTTTGGCCCCTACCTTCTCCAGTTTAAGACGGCGCTTTGGAACAGTGTTGCAAACTACGATTTGTCGGTGGTGCCTTTATTCATCTTGATGGGCTATTTGGCTGCCGAAACGGGGCTGAGCCGGGACCTATTTCGCGGCCTGAGCGCGCTTACGCGGAAGGTGAGGGGAGGCGTTGCGATGGCAACGATCCTCGCCTGTGCAGGGTTTGGCGCGGTGAGCGGATCATCCATCGCCACAGCCTCCACCATGAGCCGTGTTGCGCTGCCTGAATTGCGCAAATTGCACTACAACGAAGGTCTTTCCACCGGTGTCTTGGCCGCTGGTGGAACGCTTGGGATCCTCATCCCACCGTCTGTTGCGTTGGTGATCTATGCGATTGTGGTGGAAGCATCGATCATCGAGATGTTTCAAGCCGCAGTCATTCCTGGCCTTTTAGCGGTGGTATTCTTTCTCATCGTCATCCGCTTTAAGGTTTCACGCAATCCTGAGCTTGCCCCGGCACTCGCACCCATGACCGACCATGATGTGCGGGCAGCCCTCGTGCGGCTCGTCCCGGTCGGCCTGATTTTCGGAGCTATCATTGTTGGGCTCGGGATGGGCCTCTTCACCCCGACGCCGGCGGCAGCAATCGGTGTGTTTTTGATCCTTGTTTATGGGGGATTTTTGCGCGCAGTTTCGGCCGAAGGTTTAACCTTGGCACGGCTCAAGAACGCGCTTTTAGCCACAGCAAAGACGGCGTCGATGATTTACTTCATCCTCTTCGCCGCCGACATTTTAAAAGGTTTTTTTGCTCGCACCAATCTTCCAGCAGCCTTGAGCGAATGGGCAGCGGGAGCAGCGCTCGATCCCACCATGATCCTGATCGTCATGCTGCTTATTCTCATTGTGCTGGGGTGCTTCATGGAAAGTCTTTCGATGATCTTGGTCATCGTGCCGTTTTTTTGGCCTGTGCTGGTGCAGCTCAATGGGGGGGATTTTGTCAGCGCGGACAATGCAGCCTTTGGGATGACCACTCACGATCTACGGATCTGGTTCGGCATCTTGGCCCTGGTGGTTGTTGAGCTTGGGCTCATTACGCCGCCTGTGGGGCTCAATGTTTTCGTCATCAAGTCATTCTCGCCGTCCACAAGTCTTGGGACCATTTTCAAAGGGGTATCATCTTTCTTCGCCATTGAGTTGGTGCGGGTGGGTCTGATCGTGTTCGTGCCGGCTCTCGCTCTCACCCTTCCCCGCGTTTTGTGAAGAGGTTGCTATGACACGGCGCTTGCGAACCAAGGTTGCCATCATTGGCGCAGGGCCCAGTGGGCTACTGCTGTCGCAGCTTCTGGCCAATGAAGGGATCGATACGATCGTTATCGAGCGCAAGGACCGGGCTTATATTGAAAGCCGGACACGGGCGGGTGTGCTGGAACAAGGAACGGTCGACGCGCTTGAGGAGGCGGGGGTGGCTGATCGCCTTCACCGTGAAGGTTTGCAGCATCATGGATTTGACCTTGCCTTTGACGGGGATCGCCACCGGATTGACATCAAAGTACTGACGGGAAAGGTGGTCACTGTCTACGGTCAAACAGAGCTGACAAAGGACCTCTTCGAGCGGCGGTTTGCGCAAAGTCAAGAGTTTTACTTCAACGTCGCCTCTGTCACGCTGGATAGCCTTTTATCAGACACCCCAATGGTCAGATTTGTCCATGATGGTGTCGATATGATTGTGGCGTGCGATTACGTGGCGGGATGCGATGGATTTCATGGCGTGTCGCGCAAGGCAATCCCAACGGACGTGCTGAAGACATTTGAGCGGGTCTATCCTTTTGGTTGGCTTGGGATTTTGGTGGATCGTCCCCCTGTCAGTCATGAGTTGATTTACGCCAACCACGATCGCGGTTTTGCCCTTGCGTCCATGCGCTCTGAAACCCGGAGCCGATATTACCTCCAGTGTGATGTCAACGATGACGTTTCCAATTGGCCTGACGATCGGTTTTGGGATGAGCTTTGCCGGCGGCTGGGCCCTGATGCGGCGTCTAGCCTTCAAACGGGGTCATCATTTTCAAAATCAATCGCGCCTCTGCGTTCTTTCGTGGCTGAGCCTATGCGCTATGGCAACCTTTTCCTTGCAGGCGATGCGGCGCACATAGTGCCGCCAACGGGGGCAAAGGGACTTAATCTTGCTGTGGCCGACGTCAGGCTCCTTTCGCGCGCCCTCATTGAGCACTACGCCAACGCAAACGATGATTTTATCGAGGCGTACTCCGCTGCAGCATTGGCACGGGTGTGGAAAGTTGAGCGCTTTTCGTGGCAGTTGTCGATGTTAATGCACCAATTTCCTTCCCATTCAGCGTTTGAGAAGCGCATGCAGAGGGCTGAGTTCGATTACTTGGTCACATCAGAAGCGGCGTCCCGCACAATCGCTGAAAACTATGTCGGGCTTCCTTTGGGGTAACAG
>JBCDLN010000054.1:0-16906 GCA_038745295.1 Pseudomonadota bacterium
CCGCTTCGACGCGTCCATCACACCCTCTTGCCGCAGAGGATGGCTTCAAGCTCGGCGTCTTTTCCGCGAATGCCGATGGCGGGCTTGCCATCACCACCGTGCCGGAGCGTTGGCGGGCGTCATGGGCCGACAATGTGGCGGCGGCGCAGGTGGCGGATCGTGAGGGGCTTGATTTCTTTCTGCCCATTGCGCGGTGGCAAGGGTTTGGGGGTGAGACGCGGGTGCGCGAGCACTCGTTTGAGACCTTCACCTGGGCCGCCGGACTGGCTGCGCTTACAACGCGCATGGCGATCTTCGCCACGGTTCACGTACCCCTCGTCCACCCGATCTACGCTGCCAAGGCGCTCGCCACCGTGGATCACATTTCAGGCGGGCGCGCGGGGCTCAACATTGTGTGCGGGTGGAACCCGGCCGAGTTTGCGATGTTTGGCGTCACGCCTGATGAGCACGCCTATGACCGCGCGGCGGAGTGGATCACGATCATCGAGCGGGCGTACAACGAGGACGCGCCGTTTGACTTTGATGGCGCCTTCTACCAGCTCAAAGGCGTGGTGAGCCGGCCAGCAAGCCTTCAAGTCCCCCGGCCCATCACCATGAATGCTGCTTTTGGCCCGCCCGGGCGCGACTTTGCGGCCGCCCATTGCGACATGCTCTTTTCCACCTTCAGCGACCTGGAGGATGGCGCCAAACACGTTGCGGACATTGGCGCGCGCGCGGCGCAGGTCGGGCGGCCGGTGGGGGTCTATACGGTCGGCCATGTGGTGTGCCGGCAAAGTGAGGACGAAGCCCAAGCAGCCTATGACCGCTACGCCCTCCACGAAGCCGATCACGCCGCCGTGGAGGCGCACATGGCCGGCAAGAGAGCCTATTCCCGCAGCCATGATGAAGCCGCTTTCACCCGGTATGCGCAACGCTTTGCTGGCGGGGCAGGCACCTTTCCACTGGTGGGAACGCCAACCACCATCGCAGAGCAGCTCATTGCCATCCATCAGGCGGGGTATAAAGGGGCGGCCCTTTCTTTCCTGAACTATACCGATGAGCTTCCGGGGTTTTGCGCGGGCGTTCTGCCGCTCTTGCGCGAGGCGGGGCTGAGATGACGGGGTTCGACCCGGCCGCGCCGCGCCTCAAGCCCCGTTTGGCGCAAGGGCCTGCTGTGGGCGCCGTTTGGTGCACCCTCGGCGCGCCTGTGATGGTGGAGGTGGCGTGCCGGTTTGCGCCTGATCTCATTGTCATCGACATGCAGCACGGTCTTTTCGATCGTCCTGGGCTGGAGGTGGCTGTGGGGCTTTCGACGGTGCCCGTTGCAGTGCGCACGCGCGATGATCACCCAGCGAGTATCGGCGAAGCGCTGGATGCAGGGGCTGAGGGGGTGATTGTGCCCCTTATTGAGAGCGCTGAGGCGGCGGCCGCGGTGGCGTCGTCCTGCCGCTATCCGCCGGACGGGCATCGCTCAGGAGGCGGCGTCCGCCCCCTTGCGGACATGGCAGCCCACGCCGCACACGCCAACGCCGGCGTTGTAGCGGGCGTGATGATTGAGACGGAAAGAGGCGTGGAGGCTGCCTCAGAGATTGCCGCCTCAGGGGTCGATCTCGTCTTCATCGGGACCGGTGATCTTGCGCTTTCGCTGAGTGTGGCGCCTGGAAGCCCAGACCATGAGGCTGCGTGCGAGACGGTGCGGACCGCCGCCCAAGATGCCGGCATTCCCTGCGGGATCTTTGCCATGGACGCCGGGTCAGCCGCGGCTCGGGCAGCAGCGGGCTACCACCTCTCCGTCGCCGCCATCGACCTTGATATCTTGGCCCATGGGATCAAGCACTCGGTGGAAACGTTCCGAGCCGCGCCCTTGCCGGCTCCCAAAGTGAAATCCAGAGCACGGCGGCGAACGCGCACCAGCGTGCGGCGCAAGAGCGGGTCTTAGCGAGGGGATCGTGTGTCGTCGGCGGGCCGCGCTGCTGTTCAGTTGTCGTCCTGGCGCGTTGCAGGTGCAGCTGACAGCACCTGACGGCCGTGGTGGTCTTGTGACAGGCTGACGTTGACGGGGTCGCCAATTTCAAAAGCGGTTGGCGCGAACGCGATGACTTGGGGACCCGCACGAAGGGCGACTGTCGCAAGGGCGCGGGGCAGCGACGCATCGAATGCCGTGTCGAGGCTCACGTGGAGGGAGGTTCTTGCCAGCACTGTGCCGCGGCTGTCGGCCGGTGCCCAAGGCGCCCCCTCTGGCAGCAGGGTGTGACAGTGCGGGCAGATGGTGCGCGCCGGCCAATGGAAGGCCCCGCAGGAGGGGCAGTGGGGGAGGGTGAGGGCGCTCACGCCCGCCGGCCCTCCGCCAAGAGGGCAGCGGTGGCGCAAAGACCGCGGTCGAAGTTTGCCATCCCATACCCCGCCACAAGGGCTGTGCGTGCCCTTTCAACCGCCCAGCCCTCGGCGAGGCCAGTGACCTGCCGCAGCCCTTCGACCAGCCCAAGGTGACCGCCTGCGGCCCCTGCTTGACCTGCCGAGAGCTGACCGCCGGATGTGTTGATGGGGAGCCGTCCGTCCCGATCGCGCGTCAAAGTGCGGACAAAGGCTGCCGCTTCCCCTTCACTGCAAAACCCCAAGTCTTCGAGCTGGATGAACGACATCACCGGGTAGTCGTCATAGGTTTCGATACAATCGACCGTGTCGGGTGTGGTCCCGCTTTGCGCCCAAAAGGCAGCCTCGTCCATGGCCCAGCCGCCCCTTGTTTGGACCGGGTCATCGCAGAAGGCGTTGTGGCGCTCCAGCGTTGCGAGGCGGCGCGCATAGGGAAGGCCCGCCGCCTCGGCATCGCGCATATGCATTACCAAGCAACCTTCGCCGCCGGCAACGGGCATGACGCAGTCATAAAGGCAAAGGGGCTCGGCGATGGGCCGCGCGCTCATATAGGCGCTCAGGTCAAGTGGACGGTCGCGGAAGATGGCATGGGGCACACCTTGCGCGTTGTTGCGCTGGGCAACGCAGAGCGCGCCAAAGTCTTCTCGCGCGGCGCCAAAGCGATGCATGTAGTGGTCGGTGATCAGGGCGAAGACAGCGTTGGGCCCGCCCGCGCCATAGGGCCACACAGCATCGCGGGCGAACACGGAAAAGTCCTCCACAATTTTGGAAAAGCTTGTGGCGTCGTTCTTGTCAGCGCCGATGATGGCAACGGTGCGCACGTCCCCCGCCGCCACCATCCGCGCGGCTCTGCGCACCGCAGCAATGGCGCTGGCGCCGCCCAGGATGGGCTGATCCACATAACGGCAGCTGAGCCCAAGATGCTCCACCATCGCAATGGCTGTATCGGGGGCGAGTGTGAAGCTTGCGATGCTGAGGCCATCCAACTCGCCCATCGGCATCCGCGCCTTTTTCATGACGCCTGACAAGACTTCCGCAATCAGGCGCTGGGTGGACTTTGTCGAGAAGCGCTCAGGCACCAGCGAGAAGGGCGCGCAAAGCGCAATATCGTAGTAGCCAGCGCTCACGCCCTGCGCGTTTTGTGGGCGCGCAGGTCGAAGGCTTTGCCGCTCTGGACCGTTTCCGCTGCCAAGTGTTTCAAAACGCCCCTTTGGACCTTTTGCGTTGTCGTCACGGGGAGCGCGTCCTGAAACGCAATGTAACCTGGTGCTTTATAGTAAGCGAGTTGGCTGAGCGCGTAACGCACCAAGTCTTCGGCAAGATCTTGGCCAGCGTGGTCGTCGGCCGCCGGGACGACCAGCGCGAAGACTTCTTCGTTGCGGATCGGGTCGGGGACGGGGGAGACGGCGGCCGCACGCACACCCTCGTGGGTGAGGAGCATGGCCTCCACCTCCACCGCCGCAATATTCTCACCGGAGCGGCGGATGATGTTCTTCTTGCGGTCCACAAAGATGAGATCACCTTTGTCCCAGCGCACCACATCGCCGGTGTGAAACCAGCCGTCCCGCCAGGCGGCCGCGGTGGCGGCGTCATCTTTGTGGTAGCCGCTGAAAAAGCCGTACCGCGGGTCCGGCCCCGAACGCCTCACCAAGAGTTCGCCCGGCCCGTCACCGGCGTCTGCGCCATCGTCGCCGGCGAGCATCACCTCAACCTCTGGCCCGGGGCGGCCGAAGGCTTTGCGGCCCACCTGCCGCGGCGTGCGGTTCGCAACAATGCAAGCGCCCGCGCCGGTCTCCGTCATCGCCCAGGCTTCGATGAGGGGGAAGCCAAACCTTGCCTCAAACGGTGCATGAAGCGGCGGCTCCACATTGGCGCCAAAGCCAAAGCGCACCGCATGGTCACGGTCGCCCGGGGTTTGCGCCGCTTTCATCAGCATCGCCGGCATCACGCCCAAGTAGTGCACCACTGTCGCGCCGGAGCTGCGCACGCTGTGCCACCATGTGCTCGGGTGGAAGCGGTCAAGCACCGTCAGGCAGCCGCCCACCGCAATCATCGCCATCACCGAATAGGCGAGGGCATTCATATGAAAGAGCGGCAGGGGAGTGAGCATCGTGTCACCGTCTTCAAGCGCGCAAAGCCCGCCCGCCTCCCGATACCAGCGCCCAGCCTCCAGAAAGTAAGTATTCGACAAGATGCAGCCTTTGGGACCGCCCGTGGTGCCTGAAGTATAAAGGAGCGCGGCCTCGCGGTTTGGGTCGGCCGGCGCTGTGGCCGCCTGCGGCGGGCCGATGGCGGGGAACGGATCGCCCATTGCCACGACCTCACAACCACCCACAGCGGCAGTCGCCCGCTGAAGATCGGCGCATCGATGGGGTGTTGCGACGGCGAGCCGGGGCGCTCCGTGCTGCGCAACATGGCTGAGTTCAGCTTGTCGCCAGTCAGGATTGATAGGAATGAGCGATGCGCCCACCTGATTGAGCGCCAAAAAGTGCTCAAACAGGCCGGGCCGATTCTCAAGGAGGACGGCGACACGGTCCCCGACGCCGATGCCGGCAGCCGCATAGGCCTCTGCCAGGGTGCGCGCGGCCGCCAGCACATCGCGGTAGAGGATGGGGCCGGCGGTGATGGCGTAGTGGGTTGCCGTCTCATCGAGCACATTGAGGAAAGCGCGGTCTGGGACCCGCCTTGCCGTTGCGGCAAAGGCGCCCGCAACGCTAGCCGTTGCGGCAAAGGCGTCGGCAACGCTAGCCGTCACGGGTGTTCTCATGGTGGAGGACGAGCTTGCGCAACAGGTTGCGCAGGAGCTCCACCTCGGTGCTGTCGAGGGCGGATGTGGAGCGCTCTTCAAGGGCTGCCGCTTGGCGCACCAAGTCGCTCAGCCGCTCACGGCCGCCGGGGGTGATGAACGGCACGCCCCCGTCGTCGCCGATAAGCTGTGCGCTGAGCAAAGCCTGTCGCGCCTCGGTGTAGCTTGTGAGGGAAAGCATGGTGCGGGTGAGAAGTTCATCATCAGCCGTCGGGCCTACTGTGGCGAGGATCGCCAGTATGCGCATTTGGTAGCCTGTGGCATCGCCCGCGGCGAGGGCCCCGGAGAACGCCCTAAACATGTGATTGTACGCGCGAAAGAGCAGCGGGACGAGAAAGTCGTCATAAGGGTGCCGGTCGGCAGCATCCGGCACCGTTTCGCTGAGCTGGCCAGGGTGGGGCGCCACCACACCATAGCGCCCCTGCGCAAACACCAACGGGCGCCGGTCGCTGCGCGAAAAGTGGACCACTTTGCCCACCACAATCGCGTGGTCGCCGCCATCAAAGACGGCATGGCGGGTGCACTCAAACTGCGCCACACACCCTGCAATGAGCGGCACGTTGCCATGCCCGGCCCTCACGGGAACGCCGGCGAATTTATCGTCAGACGGTTTGGCGAACTTGTTGGAAAGATCGGCTTGATCTTGGGCAAGCACCGAAAACGCAAAGGCCTGCGCCTCAACAAACGCCTCAAAGGAATGGGCTTTGCGATCCACCGACCACAGCACCAGCGGCGGATCGAGGGAAACTGACGCAAACGAGTTGGCGGTCATCCCCACCGGCTCATCGCCCGCGCTGCGGCAGGTGACGATGGTGACACCAGTTGAGAACATCCCAAGGGCTTGGCGAAAGGTCCGGCTGTCGAAAGGGGCGTCGGTCACAAAGGGTCGGGCTCGATTTCAAACCGGCAGTAGGGGGCGCCACTGGCGACACACTGGGTCTCTCTGGCGGTGTACCGGACGCCTCTGATGTGGCTCGCGACGGCGCCTGCCATTCCGCAAATGGGATGGCAGGCAGGGCCGTCGAAGGTGGCGCCAGCGGCAAAAGGGCTGTTTTCCACAATGAGCGAAAACGGCCCGTCCCGACGCTCAAACCGCCAAATCCCCCATCCTAGGGCAGGCGCTGTTGCCTCAATCACATCAAGGAGTTTGTCGGGCCCTGCTGCGGCCACATTGGTGGCCGCCGACCGTCCGCCGTGCTCGGTAATGGAGGCTTTGAAGGCGTTGAGCGCGTCGGCGCGGGCGTCATCGGCAAGGCGCGCGAAGATCCCCATCAGCGCGTCGGGCCGGATCATCATATAGCGGATATCGCCATCATAGACGGCGCCGCTTTGAGGGTCGGCCTTGAAGCGGGCGTCCATGCGCATCAACGCCCGCCGCTCCCTGCGACCAGCCACGTCCTGCCGTCCATCCCATCAGGGTGCGGCCACGCCGCTCGCCAAAACCTCTTCATCGGCGCCATCTTACCTCATCGCGCATCAGCTGGTAGAGCAAAAAACGGGTGGTCACCGGGTGTCGCCATCCGCGACTTTGAGGAGTGTGGTCATGTCAGAAGCCCCCACCGTGACGCGCAGCTTGGTCCCAAAGCTTGTTGAAACCCTGGGCGCTGCGCAGGTGGACACCTCCGCTGACCGCATTGAGCGGCACACCAGCGATTGGGCCGGTCTGCCGCCCCATGCGCCTGAAGCCGTGTTGCGCCCCAAAAGCACGCAGGAAGTCTCTGAGGTTTTGCGCCTTTGCCATGAGCATCATCAACCCGTCGCCGTACAAGGGGGGCTGACCGGGCTCGCCGGGGCGGCCGCCTGCCAAGACGGTGAACTGGCGCTCTCCCTCGACAGGCTGAACGCCATCGAGCTGGTGGGCGATGGCGCGCTGATCGCGGGCGCCGGCGCAACGGTTGGGGCCGTCCAAGCCGCGGCACGGGAGGCGGGCGCCGAGCTTGGGATCGACTTTGGCGCCCGGGGCACGGCCACCATCGGCGGCGCCATCGGCACCAACGCGGGTGGGCTCCACGTCATCGAAACGGGGATGACGCGGGCGCAAATCCTGGGCCTTGAGGTGGTGCTCGCCGACGGGCGGGTGATGTCTGAGCTCACCCCCATGGTGAAGGTCAACACAGGCTTTGACCTTAAGCAGCTCTTCATCGGCGCGGAGGGAACCCTTGGGGTGGTGACGCGGGCGTGCCTGGCGCTGCGGCCTTGGCGGCCTGGGCTGGCGACGGCGCTGTTGGCGCTCCCTTCGCCCGACCTCACGCCAACAGCGCTGTCCGCCGCGCGGCGCGCCTTTGGGCCCGACCTCAGCGCCTTTGAAGCCATGTGGCCGGACTATGTGGACACCATGAGCGCGCGCACGCCCTTTTCGCTCCCCCTCTCGGCGCCCATGCTGCTGATCGTGGAGATGCGCGATGCCCAAAGCGATATCGCGTCACAGCGGATGGAAGCGTTCTTGGAGGCATCAGCGGAGGCGGGTTGGTTGAGCGATGCTGTGGTCGCCCAGTCCGAGGCGCAAGCCAAAGCGCTTTGGGCGCTGCGCGATGAGGGGCCGGCCTGCTACGGCTCAGCCTTTGAGGAGATTTTGGCGTTTGATGTCTCGGTGCCGCTCCCTGCGCTCTTCGACGTGGCGGGCCGTCTTGGCGAACCCTGGCAGGACCCGGCTCATCTTTATCCACTCACCTATGGCCATATTGGTGATCAGAACCTTCACTTTGTGGTGGGGTCCGATCGCACGTTGTCGGATGCTGAGCGGGAGGCGATCTCAAAGCATGTCTACGCCATGGTGGTGGCGGCGAAGGGCGCGATCAGCGCAGAGCACGGCATTGGGATGCTCAAAAAGCCCTACCTGTCGCAAGGCCGAAGCCCGGTCGCCATCGACCTGATGAAGGATATGAAACGCACCTTGGACCCGCGCGGGATACTCAACCCCGGCCGCGTGTTCGATATGGACTAAACCCCGGTTCAACTGAGGTTGGGCAAAAAGAGCGCAAGTTCTGGGAAGATCACCAGAATAATCACGAGCAGCAAGATGCAGGAGATGAACGGGAAGCCCGCCACATAGATCTCACGCATGGTGGTGCCTGGTGGAGCCACCCCCTTCATCACAAAAAGGAGCAGCCCAAAGGGCGGCGTTGTGAACGAGATTTCGAGCGCCAGAAGCACGATGAGGCCAAACCAGATGGGGTCAAACCCCAGTTGGCTCGCCAGCGGAAAGAAGATCGGCACCGTTAAGAGCATCATGGAGAGTTGATCCATGAACATGCCCAAAAGGAGGAGGATCAGGAACATCACCAGGAGCATCACGTAAGGGCCTGCTTCCAGCGAGGTGGCCCAGCGGATGAAGCCTGATGATGCGCCAGAAAACGCCAGAAGCTGCGAAAACGTTGCCGATCCAAAGATGATCAAAAACGCCATCAACGTCACTTTGAGCGCGCCGCGGCAGGCTGTGACGAAGGCTTTGATAGTGAGGCACCGGTAGATCGCCGCCAAAACGAGAACCCCAAAGCAGCCAAACGCGGCCGCTTCGGTAGGCGTTGCCCAGCCCGACACCATGACCGTGATGACGAGGGCCACAATCGCAATCATCGGCATCAACTCGGACGTGAAGATGAGGATGCGCTCGCGCCATTCCATCTTCACCACATCGTAGGCGGGGGCGGATTGAGGGTTGATCCGCGCCAAGATGAAAATGAGCCCCGCGTAAAGCCCGGCGAGCAACAGCCCGGGGATCACCCCCGCCAAAAGGAGCGCGCCCACATCAATGCGCGCGAAGGTGGCTAAAAGCACCGCAAGCGCTGATGGCGGGATGATGATGGCCAGACCACCCGTGCCCAAAATAGGGCCGATGGACATCAGCTTCGTATAGCCCCGCTTCAGCATTTCGGGGAGCATCAGGCTGCCCAAAAGGGCGGTCGACCCCATGGATGAGCCTGAAAGGGTCGCAAAGGCGGTCCCGCCCGCCACGGTGACATAGGAAAGCCGCGCAGGCACCCGTCCGAGCAGCTTGTCGACGCCGTTGAAGACCCGTGTTGCAAGACCGGTATGGAAGAAGAGTTCGCCCATCAGCAAAAAGAGCGGGATCGGCACCAGCGCAAAATTGGTCATTGCGCCAAAGCCGTTGTTGATGAGCTGGCCGATCCCCCGTTCGCCGCCCATGAAGATGTAGGCGCCGACAATGTTGGCCCCCAGGAAGGCGAGCGCCACCGGCACCCCCAGCATCATCAAGGTGAGGACCATCCCAAGGAGCAACGCCAGCGCTTCGTACCATTCCATTTAGGCTATGCTCATTCGTGGATGCCGGCTTCGCCGCTGTGGAGGAGGTTGGGGCCGAAGGTGAACTTGGCAAATTCGATGGCCATCAAGAAAAAGCCCACGGGGATGGTGGTGATCAAAGTCCAGCGCGGGAAGTACAGCGAGCGCACATCCATTTCGGCGGAAAAGTAGTTGGTGATCACAATGTCCGTGCCCTTGATGGCAAGGATCAACGAGATGAGGACGCACAGTCCCGACACGGCGCGGGACACCACCCGGCGCACACCCTCAGGCAGGGCCGCGGTGACGATCTCGATGTAGACATGCCCCCGCTCACGCACCAGCCAAGGCGCACCGAGCAGCGTAATGAAAAGGAGCCCGTACTCGGTAAACGTAAAAAGGTGCGCCGAGGGCTGCAGCCCAAAATTGCGCCACACCACCTGATAGACAATGATCAGCATGAACATGGGGATGATTGCGCCGGCAATGGCAGCCAGCGCAACCACAACAAAGTCGTAGACCTGAACGAGACGCCGCACAGGATTTACTTGTTAAAAAGCTCAATCATCTTGTCGTAATTGTCCATGGAGCCTTGGGCTTCCATTTGCTCGCGCATGCGCTGCCAGGTGGTCTCGCGGGCCGCTGTCACGTAGTTGTCTGCCGCAGCGCCCTCAAGCGTCACCACCTCAAGGCCCCGATTGTCGAGTTCGGCGTACTCTTCTTCGATCAGCGCCATCAACTTTTCGGCAGACGAGGCCTCATGCTCAATGGCCACCTCTTGCAAGATCGCTTTGGCCTCATCGGGCAGCGCGTTCCAGCTCCCAAGGTTCACCAGGATGCCAAGGTCGGTGGAGAAAAAGGGCGGGTCGACCCTGTACTTGAGGTGATCGTCCCAAGAAAGGTCCATCACGCCGATGGAGGTCCAACCGGTTGCCGTGACGGTGCCGCGTTGAAGCGCTGTGTAGAGCTCGGTGGAGGGAAGGTTCAGCACCTGCGCACCCAGATAGTCGGTGAAGAAGGCGTTGAAGATTGGGTTGCCGCGCAGCTTCAGGCCGGTGATGTCAAGGTTACCCTCAGCATCGAGCGTGGGCTCCACAGTCATCCACAAGTTGAAGGGAACGCCTGAGTCCATCCAACCGAGATAATAGACGCCCATCTTGTCCTGGTGGATCTGGTTCAAAAAGTCGATCCCGCCGCTGGCGCGGGCTTCGGGGCCGGTCATGTTGGAGGCCACCAGGGCATCCTTTTCGGCCACTGTGCCGCCATAGAAGGAGCCGGGGGTGTAGACCATGTCTACAATCCCGTCGCGCACGGCTGCGGGCTGCTCGAACATGCCGATCGCCTCTGGTCCGCCGCGCACATCAATGCGCACAACGCCGCTGCCCCGCTCATTCACCTTGTCCACATAGTCCAGGAAGCTCTTGGTGTAGATGAGGCTCGACGGGAAGGCGTGAACCGCCGTCAAAACGCTTTCAGCCTTTGCCGCACCTGTCAGCGAGAGGCTGATCGCGGCGGCTGCCGCGAAACAACGCATCATGGGGTTCATAGGAGGCTCCTTTTGACCAGTCTTTGATCGATTTGTTACATGCGCCGGTGTGAGCTTCAATGCGCGAAGGGTGGGATGGGTATGCGGATCTTTTGGCAGTCCTTCACCGATGAGACGATGGCATCCACCTACCTTGGCAAGCTTCGTGCCCATCTGATGGAGGCCGCGCTTCCTGGAACCACCGTCGATGTGGGCACGTTGAGCCCGCCCGATACGCACGTCCACCCTTTAAGCGAAATGCGCTGCGCCCGGCTGATGATCAAAAACGCGGTGAAGGCCGAGCGGGAGGGCTATGACGCGTTCGTCGTGGGCCACTTCCAGGAACCGGGCCTCAGGGAAGTGCGCGGTGCGGTGGGCATTCCGGTGATGGGTCTTGGGGAGGCAACGCTTCTCCACGCGCTCACGTTGGGCGCAAAGGTGGGCGTCGTCACCATCCACCCCCGCTACATTCCCTGGATTGAGCGCCAAGCCAGCATCTACGGCGTGGCGGATCGCCTGTGCGGGGTCCGCGCGATGACGTTCCAGCCAGAAGACCTCACCGCCGCCTTCGATGAACCGAAGGCCTTGCGCAAGGCGCAAGCTGGGTTTGAGGCGGAGGTTGCCCCGCTTCTTGATGCTGGCGCTGAGGTGGTCATTGCTGGCGGCGGGATCCCGATGCTCCTCTTTGGCGGGATCCGCGCCTATGAGATTGACGGCGCCCCCGTCATCGATGGGCTGCCGGTCACCCTCATGCACGCTGAAACCGCTGTGCGGCTGCGCCAACTCAACGGGCTCACCATCAGCCGGCGCGGAGAAATGGCCCGCGCGCCCGATGATTTGATCGATCTTTTTGTGGCGGACTGAGCGCTCTGAGCCGTGCCGTCTGGTGTCGGTCGCCGGGAAGCCGTTCAGTCGGCCTTGTCGCTGGCGGCGCTTTCACCGGCGACACGGCCCATCGCAACAGCCGTTAAGAGGCCATTGCCTGACAAATAGCCCGCCGCGGTGGGGCCTGAGACGCCCACAGCCGCGCCACCTGCGGCCCAGAGCCCTGGAACGGGGGCGCCTGCCCGCAGGACCCGGCCCTTGCCATCGGTCTTGAGGCCGCCTTGGGTGTGGAACAGCGCGCCTGTCACCTTCACACCGCAGTAAGGGGGGGCAAGGGGCGGTGTGTCCCACCGCCGTCCGAAGCTGTCGGTCGCGCCGGCCTCTTGCAGGGCGGCCACCTCGCAGAGCGTGTCTTCCAGCGCGTCAGGAGGGACGCCGAGGCGGCTGGCAAGCTCTTTGGCAGTGTCGGCGCGAAGGATGGCGCCTGCGGCATCGGCGCGCTGAAAATCTTCGAACTGGACGGCAATCTCAGCAATGCGGCTGTCGAAGATGGTGAAGGCAATGCCGCCAGGACAGGCCAACACCCGCGCAGCTTGTTCAGAATATCCCTCGCTCTCGTCGCTGAAACGCTTTCCCGTCCCATCCACCTGAAAGCCGCCCCCGGTGATGGTGGCCCAGGTGATCAAGATGCCATGGGGATGGGCGACCGAGCCGTGTCCTTGATGGCCGGAAAGGTCAGCAAGATCAGCCCCCAGCGCCTCGCCCCACGTGAGGGCTGTGCCATCGTTGCCGTCATGCCCGAACCAGAGGGCGTCGGCGAGGGAAGGAATGTGCTGCGCCACATAGGCCTTGTTGCCGCCGTAGCCGTTGGAGGCGAGCACCAAGGCGCGGCAGCCGACCCGCTCCTCCGCGCCGTCTGGCCGGGACATGGCGACACCGCGCACGCGCTTGCCCGCCATGAGGAGCGTGTGGGCCCGCGCGTCGGTGATGATGAGGATGCCGGCCGCCTCGGCTGCTGCCCGCAGCCGGTCAACTAGCGCGCGGCCAGAGCGCTCCGGCATCGCGTGCATCCTGCGCACACTGTGGCCTGGGTAAACAAAGCCATCCACAAGCTCAAAAGGAAGGCCGTGATGGTCGGCGAGCCAGTCAAGCGCGGGTCCGGCGGCCGTGCTCGCAGCCTCAACAAGGACGTTGTCCGCCGCGCCTTTGGACTTTGACAGGATGTCTTTTGCAAGCGCCGCGGCGCTGTCGTCAATGCCTTCGGCGGCTTGCCAGCGGGTGCCTGCGGCAGGGATGAGACCGGCGGATAGTGATGTGGAGCCCGCCGGCACCGCATCTCGCTCAAGAACCACAACCTCAGCGCCGGCATCGTGGGCGGCAAGGGCGGCTGTCAGCCCGCAGGCGCCGGCCCCCACCACCAGCACCTCGGCCTCGGCGGCAAAGGGGCCGCTCGCCGCCTGCACACTCATCGGCGGACTTCGGCAATGGCGTCCGCCACGCTGATTGTGCGGGCGACACTGGAGAGGGCGGCAATGTTTGCATCATGAACCGTGGTGCTGAAGGCGGCGCACCCGTCGCTCAAGACGGTCACGCCCATGTCGCGCACATGGGCATCGCGCACTGTGGAGGCCACACCCCCGTTGGTGACAATCCCCGCCACATAAAGATGGGCCACCGAAAGCCGCCCGATCAGCCATTCAAGCCGGCTCATGTAGAAGGCGGAGTAGGCGACCTTTTCAACGCTTGCGTCAGCCGGGCCCAAAACGTCCACCAGCTGATGGCCCCATGAGCCGGGGACAAAGTCGCCCGCGGCCAAAAACGGTCGCAGCTCTTTAAGGTGCGACGAGATGAGTGGCGCGCCCCCCCGCCCGGGCACCAGCGTAAAATGGGTGGAAATCACCAGGCCACCCGCGGCGCGCATGGCAGCGGCCAGGGGGGCTAAGCGCTCAGGAAGCGCGGCGATGGGCTCTGCCGCTACGCCGGCCCGGCCATAGGCCCCCTCCGGATGGATGAAGTCATTTTGAAGGTCGACGAGAAGGAGCGCGCACGATTTTGGCGGGGGTAAGGGGCTCATTGGGCCTCCATCAGAAGGTTGCCCAGCGGATCGACCCTCACCACCATACCAGGCTCGACGATGACGGTCGCATCGGGCTGTTCCAGGACGGCGGGCCCCACCACCTCAGCCCCCACGGGCAAGATGAGCCGCTCATAGACAGCGCTTTCATGGGGCTCACCTTGAAAGACAATGGGGCGGGTGCCCTTCAGCGCATCGAGGGTTTGCCCGCTTGGTGGGGCAAGGGCGCTGAGGTCAAACGGGGGCCGCAGGCCGATGGCGCTCACCCGCACTGAGACTATCCTTTGGGAGAGCCCTTTTAGGGTTCTGCCGAAGGCCCTCTCGTAGGCGCTCTCGAAGGCGGCACCGATCTCGGCCCGGGTTGGGCTGAGGCTTGCGAGTTGCGCCGCGACAGTGTGGGTCTGACCCAGATAGTGCATGTCGAGCGCGACCACGGTCTCAACGCCCACTAGGGGGATGCCGGCGCCCTCCACAACGGCCCTTGCAGCGCGGGCCTCTTCGATGAGGAGGGCGGCAAAGGCTGCCTCGTCCACAGCCTCAACAAGGGTGTTCAGCGTGCGCACTTGGTCGTGGCGTACATCGGCGATGACGCAGCCCAACGCGCTCGTTACGCCCGGATAGCGGGGGATCAGCGCGCCTTTCAGCCCCACCTCGCGCACCAGTGCGCTGGCATGAAGCGCGCCGCCGCCGCCAAACGGCATCGCCACAAACCGGCCCGGGTCGTGCCCGCGCTCGATGGAGACCAGCCGGAGCGCCCCCGCCATATGCCCATTGGCAACGCGGATGATGGCTTCCGCCGCCGCCGATACGGAGAGCCCAAGGGGCTGCGCAATGTGGCGGTCAATGGCTGCCTCAGCGGCTGCCACATCAAGGCGCTTAAGGCCCCCGCCGATGGGGGCGGCCGCGTTGATCCGGCCCAGGACAATGTTGGCATCAGTCAGCGTGGGCCTCTCATTGCCCCCGCCATAGGCCACGGGGCCAGGGCGGCTCCCGGCGCTTTCAGGCCCAACTTTGAGGAGCCCGCCCGCGTCCACCATGGCGATCGAGCCGCCGCCGGCGCCGATGGTCTTAATCTCAATCATTGGCGAGCGGATGGTGAGGCCAAAGTCGATGCTGGCTTCAGCCGATGTGGTCGCTTCGCCACCCGCAATGAGCGAGACATCGAACGAGGTCCCGCCCAGATCACAGGTGATGACATTGGGCTCGCCCGCAGCCGCCGCAATGGCGCCTGCTGCTATGACCCCTGCCGCGGGTCCAGACAGTGCAGTGCGGATCGGCCGCGTGCGGGCGGTGGCCGTCGACATCACCCCGCCGTTTGACTGGACGATGTGGAAGCGCCCAGCAAACCCGCGTGAGTCGAGCGCCTGTTCGAGCCGCTCAAGATACCGGCCCACCATCGGCTGCAGTGTGGCGTTGAGGACAGTTGTGGACGTGCGCTCAAACTCGCGGATCTCAGGCAAAATCTCTGACGACAGCGTCACCGTCGCTTCAGGCCAAACGGCGAGCACAGCCGCGCGCGCCGCTTCTTCATGGGCGGGGTTTGCGTAGGCGTTGATGAAGACGATGGCGATGGCGTCCACATCGGCGGCTTTGAGCGAGAGGGCAACGCGCTCTACCGCCTCCCGATCGAGCGGCGCGCGGATCGTGCCGTCGGCAAGGATGCGCTCGTCCACCTCAAGACGCAGGTCCCGGGGAACGACAGGCTCAAAGCTGCCGTGGAGGCCCCAGGTGTGCGGCCGGTCGCGGCGGCGCATCTCCAAAACATCGCCAAAGCCCGACGTGGTGATGAGACCCACCCGGCCGCCCTTTCGCTCCAAAAGCGCGTTGGTCCCGACCGTGGTGCCATGAACGATCGCCGAAAGGTTCGGAACGGTCTCCCCCAGCCCCTCCAGAAAACCGTGCGCTTCTTCGCCCCGCGCAGAGGGCACCTTTTTGACTGTGACGCGCCCGTTCTCGGGGTCGAGAAAGAAAAGATCGGTGAATGTGCCGCCAACATCGACACCCACAAGTGTGCCGCTCATGAAGGGGTGTAGCCTAAGCGGCGGTCTCGGGCGCGGGCACTTTGGGCGCGCTCTTCAGGTGGACCCCAGCCGCCGCCGCCCGGGCTTTCAATCCGCACGGCCCTTCCGGCGCGGAGGCTCAGACCGGTTGCCTTAGAGACCCCGGGCGGTGTGATGGTGCCCTCGTCCGTTTCCACCACAAAGCGGTTGAGGGCAGCGGGGCTGCCACCGTTGGCGCCTTTCGGCGGAAATCGCCCTCGTTCGCCCAGGAGGGAGACTTCCGCATCGGTCAGCGTCTCAATCTCGTAGATGGCGCCCAAGCCGCCGCGATGGGTGCCATCGCCCCCTGAACCTTCGCGCAAGGCCCACCTGCGGAAGAGAACAGGGTAGGACGCCTCCAAGATTTCCAAAGGGGGGATGACCGCGGTGGAGATAGGGTTGTTGCCGTGGCTGAGGCCGTCGCCGTGATGGCTGGCTCCCAGGCCGCCGCCAAAGAAACAAAACATAACCCAGCGTTTTTCAGCGCCTGAGCGATCCCGCGCCCCGGTGATGGAAAGGGCATTGATGGTGGCGTAAGGGTTCCCCTGTGCGCGCCCAGGATCGGCCATGCCGATGGCCGCAAACACAGTGTCGATGACGCGGAGGACGGTCTCGGTATAGCCGCCCACCGGCCGCGGGGCTTCTGCGGAAAGAAGGCTTTTGTCATCAAGGCGAATGGTGATGGGCGACAGCACGCCTGAGTTTGCGGGCACATCGTCGAACACATGCTTCAGCGCCACATAAACGGCCGCAATGGTGGTCGCCCGCGCAATGTTGAGGGGGCCGCGACAGGCGGGGTCTGTGGCTGAAAAGTCGAGCGTGAGGCTCTCGTCCTCCACCTCCATCGTGAGCCGCACGGTGAGGGGGGTATCGTCCACACCATCGCTGTCGAGGTAGTCTTCCACCGCGTATGTGCCGTTTGGGAGGGCAGCGATGTGGCTGCGCATCATGGCGCCCGCGCGCGCCGTCAGCGCATCGAGCGCCTCGCGCACCGTGTTGTCGCCATACTCATCAAGCAGCGCGTTGAGGCGGGCTTCGCCAAG
>JBCDLN010000055.1:0-16514 GCA_038745295.1 Pseudomonadota bacterium
AGCACAGGCAAGGTCGGCTGATAGCCGCCAAGGAAGAAGGATCGCACAAAGTCATCAAACGACAGCAGCATACAAAAGACACCAGCACCGATGAGCGCGGGGCGCAAATAGGCCAAGGTGACCCTGCAAAAGGCAACGAAACTATCTGCGCCAAGGTCTTTTGCAGCCTCCACTTGGCTTTTAGGCAGGGTAGAAAGCCGCGCCATAACCACCAACGCCACAAAAGGCACGTTGTGGACGGTGTGCGCTAAGATGATCGCCATCATGCCTGGTTCGATTTCAAGAACTCTTGCAAATATCCGAAGCGCAATGGCTGAGATAATCCCGGGCACCACCGCCGGAAGGCACATGATGGCGAACACGATCAACTTGCCGGGAAAGCGGTTGGGCCCCAGGAACGTTGCCACCCAAGTGCCTATGATGAGCGAAAGAAGCGTGGAAGCCACCGCAATTGTCATCGAATAGCCAAAGGTGATGAGCACATCCTCATCGCTGAAAGCGTCTTGATACCAACTCAGTGTCCAATTTTGGATCGGAAAGCCAATGAAACGGGAGTCCTTAAAGCCCATCACCACCATCAGGAGGAGCGGCACGAAAAGGTAGACGACGAAGCCCCAAAAAATCATCGAGAGCGCGATGTGCGTTGCGCCGCGGCTCCCCCTCACGCCAGAATCCCCCGTCCGGAGCGGCCCATGAGCCGCAAGAATATCCCCGTGATAGCAAGCGCTGTGACCAATAAAATGGTCGCAAATGCTGCACCCACAGGCCACTGATCACCAGCCACATGGAAGAAGCCGGCAATGGTCTCAGAAAACAGCGTCGTGTTGGGGCCGCCCAAAAGCACTGGCGTGGCGTAGTAGCCCGTGGACAGTAAGAAGACGAGAGTGGCCCCTGAAGCAATGCCATCGCGCGACAACGGCAACGTAATCCTCCAGAAACGGGACCAGGCACCTGCCCCAAGGTCAGCAGCCGATTCCAAAAGGTTGTTCGGGATCTTCTCCAGCGCCGAGTAGAGCGGCAACAGCATGTAAAGCGCTGTCAGATAGATGATCCCAAAGCCTAAGGAAAAGCGCGTGTACATAAATGGGATCGGCCGATCGATCAGTCCAAGGGATTTCAGCGCAATATTCACCGCACCGTTGTTGCCCAGCAAAATCATGATGGCGTAGGTGCGAACAATTTCTCCCACCCAAAACGGGATGAGGAGAAGGAGAAGATACAAGAGCTGATGATCCCTCTTCACGTGCTTTGCTAAGAAATACGCAATGGGATAGGTGATCACCAACGTGGAGATCGTCAGCACAAACGCAAACATAAGGGTGCGCATAAAGGCGATGACAAAGATATCATCGCCAAAGAACCGCAACCAATTATCGAAGGTGATGCGTGGCTCCACGCCAACGGTGGGCGGATACGCATCCAGAAAACCAATGCGCACCATCTCAATGATGGGCCCAAGGTTCGCCACAAAAACCCAAAACACAGGAAAGAGTGCCAGAACGAGGAGCTGACGTCGCGGGCTCGCAAAGATGATCCGCGAGAGCGCGCCGTAGATCGGCGAGCGCATCAAGATACCCCACCGGCTGCGACGGTCCGGTGATGTCAAAGACCGTTCAGCTGGGGCAGACACATCCATCAAAGGCTCACTTCCAAATCACCCTTTGCCGATTTTGAACCGTTGGCGATCCCGTGAGGCACGTGGCAAGGGCCGGGTGCTCGCGGGCCGGTCAAGGTCGGCCCGCGCAGCGGATGGGTCGTCAGTAGGCTTTCACCTCTTCCACGGCCGGATCGACGAGCCCATACTTCATTTCGTTGGCTTCTGCGCGGAAGAACTGAAGCCCCTGCAACTCCTCTTCGGTGAACGATGCAGCGCGCTTTTCAAGATCCGTCAAGTATTCATCAGCCCCGATAAAGGTGGAGATGAAGCCGGACGCTTTGGTCATAGCCGCGCCGATTTCAGGATTTGCAAGAACGGCATCAATGAGTTTGTAGGCATTGTCGGCGTTCGGACCATTTTCGGTGAGGCTCAATGTGTAGACAAACCCGTAGCTGCCCTCTTTAGGGATCGTCATGTCCACGGGAAACCCATCCATGATGAGCTTGGAAATGGGACCGCTCCATGCGTGGGCGACAATCACATCTTGGTTGACGAACATTTGCTGAATTTCAGCGCCAGAATCGTAGAACTTGCGCACCTGCGGCTTGTGCTCAATCAACAGATCTCGCGCTTCGTCCACCACTGCGGCCGCTTTGTCAGGATCGCCAAGATACTCCACCATGTTGCCGTCATAGCCAAGATAAAGCATCGCAATCGACATCATGTCTTGGATAATGTACGCGGTCTGACCCTTATACTCCGGATCAAACATAACGTCCCACGTGCCCACAGCCTCTTCCGGCACCATTTCAGTGTTATAGGCCAGAACTTCAGCACCTGAGAGGATCGGCGCACCCCACTTCTCGCCTTTGATGGTGGCCCAGTCACTTTCGGAAAAGACAGGGTTGATGTTCTTCCAATTCTGTAACCGGCTTGTATCGAGCGGTGCGATCAGATCTGAATCGATGAATTGGCGGAAACGGTGTCCAGCAACTGTTACAATATCGGCGGTGGGGTTGGGTTGTTCAGCCGCCAAAAGGTTGAACTGCTTGCCTTGGTCATCCACCAGGCGGATGTTCACCTTGATCCCAGTCTCTTCCTCAAATTGTTCAACGAAATCATCAGGGAGGAAGTTCGCGTAGGTCCAAACATTGACCTCGCCCTCAGCTAAGGCCAGCGAGGCGCTGCACATCAGGAAAGCGCCGGCCAATCCGGCCAATCCACCGCGGCCCAAAGCCCGTCGCGTGATCGTCTTATCGGTCATCGTTGGCTCCTCTTTTGATTTGACTGGCGCTTACATGGGACGCAAGCGCCGTGCCGTGTTGGTGCTTTAGCTCTTGTCGGCAGAGTTTGCGGGGCTAAAGCCGTCTTCTGCAAGCTTTTCCAGTGTCTCGATGGGCATCGCGCCAAGGTCGAGGGCGGCGAAGAGGTCGTTCTGCGCCGCAAAATCCCGTCCGTAAAGCGCACTGAAAAGGTCAACGCCAGCCTGATGGAGGACCGCGGGCCGCCCGGTCATCGCGCCCAGCGTGACGGTGGCGGCAAGCCCATAGGGAACGTCCTCGGTCACGTAGCGGCTATCCGCTGTGGCGGGGCCAGTCCCGCCGCGCCCTTGCGCGTGCATCTGTTGGTTCATGGCGCTCACACTCGCCTCCGGCACATGGAAGGACAGGTGAAAATGCTCAAAAATCGTGCGCACCTTGAGGCCGAGGGCGCCGGCAATGGCAAGTCTTTCCCGGTCGAGCGCCTCAAGCAGCCGTCCCACATTCGGGGTGACGTTGGCCCCCTGGCTCCATGTCTCGCCCTGCTCCATACGGGTCATATTACACAGCGCAATCCCCATATGGTTTTGGGGGTTGAGGTTGCTGAGCTGAACCGCCAACAGCGCACCCTTGTCGTTAAAGCGCTCGCCAAAGAGTGTCGTGCACAGGCGCTGACCACGCTCGCTCTCCCGCGTAGGCAGGGTGGCGATGTCAACGCGGCTGCGCACCGTGTTGATGGCGACTGTGGAAGGTCCCTTGCGCCGTGCAGTCGCCACCGTGGTGCCCCACGCCACAATGGGAGGCTGGAGCCCGCGTGCTGCCAATAGTTTTGATAAATAGAGCGCGCCCAAAGCGGCATGGGAGCTGATGATGACAGGCTGATCGTCTTTGATGTGCGGCGCCAGCTGGTCCATGACAGTTTTGTGGCCGTAAGCGGGAAGCGCTAAGATCAGCGCATCAGCCTCGCACAGCGCAGCCGCTGAGGACGCTACGGCAGGGCTCACCGTTGCCGTCACCGCCCCTTCTGCCACAAGGGGTGCCCCGTTGCGAAACGCAGCCGTGCCTTCCCCCGACGGCGACCACAAAACCGCGCGGTGACCCGCCTCTTCCAGCAGCACAGCCACCGCCAGCGCGATGGCACCTGCACCCGCAATCCCCACCGTGATGGCTGTGCGATCAGCCACCGCTGTGCTCCTGAAGCGCCCCGTAACGCGTGGGGTTGCTCAAGACACTCATTCGGCAGCGCGGATGCGTGGAAGGTCCGCAGTCGTCTCATCGTCAGGCCAAGGCGATGGGGTCCACTCGTCGCCTTGGAGCTCGGGCTTAGCGTAGTCCTTCAGCGCTTGGTAATGCACGTCAACATCTTCGCGGTAGAGATTGGCGGCAAGGGCGCGGGCAAGCCAGGCAGCCCCGTCACTCACCCCCGGAATGTCCCCGCTGACTTTACCCAGACTCACCGTCGCCCCGTAGTTGAAGGCGTGAATGTTGGACAGGAACGGCGCGGTCGCGTGATCGCGCGACTTAAAGGAAAAGTCAGCCGACAAATACGGGAAGTTTTCCAGATCACCGTGGCGCTCATCGGCAGGCGGCATATACACATCGCGCCACAACAAGATCTTGTCGGCGGCACCTTCAAGCTCATCACGCGCCAAGGGGTCGACGGTGAAGCCTGTCCCCAAAATCAGATAGTCAGCGTCGTAGTGGCTGCCGTCCGCCATCACAATGGACGCGGCGCCAGAGCGCTCGGTGACGGTCTCGATGGACTTGCCAAAATGGAAGCTTACGCTGGGATGCCGGCTTGCCCGCAGCGTGGAGCCTCGCGGCGCGGGCGTTTGTGTAACAAACGAATAATGCATGAACCGCCAGCGCCACGCGTCTGACAGATCAGCGTAGCCGCTGGTAAAGCCGAACGAGCCGATCCCCATCATCTTGTTGATGGTGGGCATCTCGTGGCGCCGGATCAAAAAGCGCACCTGTGCAGCACCAGCCTCGGCCGCCTCAGCCCCATTTTCTACCGCCGACGCGCCAACGCCCACAATGGCAACGCGCTTACCCTTCAAAGGCGCAAAATCAATATCGTCTGAGGAATGCGCCCAGTAGCGCCGGGGAAGATCAGCCACAAATCTGGGGATCGTGGGGTAGCCGAGCCCGTCCCGTCCCGTTGCCATCACCACTTTGCGTGCAAGGATCGACGGCTCGCAGGCCCCAGGGCCGGACAGGGTCAGGCGCACAAGGTCCCCTTCCGGGGCGATGGTGTCGACGCTCACCTCGCTTTCCACAGGAATGGAGAGCACCTTTTTGTACCAGCGCAGATAATCCATCCACATGGTGCGGGGGATCTTGTCGAGCCGATCCCAAGATGGCTCGCCGAACTGGGCGGTGAACCAGGCCCTGAAGGTGAGTGAAGCCATGCCAAAGGCCGGGCCCACCAAGTGTTTGGGCGAGCGAAGGGTTTCCATCCGCGCATAGGTGACCCAGGGGCCCTCGAACCCTTCGGGCGCCTTATCAAGAATGCGAATATTGCGCATGCCGCCGCTCGTGAGCGCGAAATGCACCAAGAGGCCGCACATCCCCCCGCCGATGATGACGACGTCACACACCCTCTCACCGGAGACGATCCGTGGCGGCACCCAGTTTGCAGCAGGCCGCATCAGCATTTTGAGATCTTGCGCGACCGCAGAGTTCAACCGCTCAAGCCCCGTGCCGCTCACATTCGCCGTGTCCATGATGCCCCCAAGCCTTCAGCGGACGCGCTTCGTCAGCCCATCCCATCGCCCGCACTCGGGCGCATAAACTGGCACCCTGTGCCAGCGGCGGCAAGCGCCCCTTAGTCGCAAAACATAACCTGGGGGATCTCCATCTGCACGCTTAACGGAACGGCGGCTCATCGAAACTGCGCAGCTTGCGGCTGTGAAGCATAGCTGCCCCATCCCGCCGCAGCATCTCGATGGCCCGAAACCCGATGCGCAGGTGCTCCGATATGGCGCGTTCATAAAAACTGTTTGCTGATCCGGGCAGCTTGATTTCGCCGTGCAGCGGTTTGTCGGAGACGCACAAAAGGGTGCCGTAGGGCACGCGAAAGCGGAAGCCATTGGCCGCCAACGTGGCGCTTTCCATGTCGATGGCGATGGCGCGGGCCTGGCCCAGCGTGCGCGCCTCTTCCGCAAAGCGCAGCTCCCAATTTCGGTCATCATGGGTGGCAACTGTGCCCGTGCGCAGCCGCTCCTTCAATCCCTCGCTCTCACCCCCCATCACCTCAGCGGTGGCCGCGCTGAGCGCCAGTTGAATCTCAGCAATGGCCGGAATTGGAATGTCAGGCGGCAAGACCTCATCAAGCACATGATCGCGGCGCAAATAGGCGTGCGCCAAAACATAGTCGCCCAGCCGCTGGCTATGGCGCAGCCCACCACAGTGGCCAATCATGATCCAGCATTGGGGCCGCAGCGTCGCCAAATGGTCGGTGATGGTTTTGGCGTTCGATGGGCCAACACCGATATTGATGAGGCTGATCCCCTGCCGTCCCTTTGCCGTCAGGTGATAGGCGGGCATCTGATGGCGCCGCCAGGGACCAGCATTCACCTGATCGGCAGCGCCCGCTTCATCGCCATGAACCCGCACCCCGCCGGGCGCCACCAGCTGATCGTAGTGATTGCTCTGCCGCAGCGTCTCCAAGCCAAGCTCGACAAACGCGTCCACGTAGCGGTGGTAGTTGGTGAAGAGGATGTACTCTTGGAAGTCGCCCGGGTCGGTGCCTGTGTAGTGCTTGAGCCGCTGGAGGGAATAGTCGGTGCGCAGCGCATCAAAAAGGGTGAGCGGCTTGGGGTCAGGCGCATGGGCCATCACCGCAATGCGTGCCCAGTCGCCATTGGCCACGCGGTCGTCGATCCGTGCAAGGTCGGGCACCGGAAAGAGCCGAGCCAGCGCCGATGGCAGGATCGCCTCAGCATCCACGCCAGCAGCACTTTCCAGCACAAACGAATAAGGGATTTCCACGTCGGACGGCCCGACTGCGATGGTCACCTCGTATCGGCTCAACAGAATATTCAGTTGCTCAATCAAGTATTCGGCAAAGAGCTGCGGCCTTGCAATGGCAGCCACATACCGACCCGGCGTAGAGATCTTGCCGAAGGCAGCCGAAAGGGGCGGCACCACTCCGTCGGGGTGGTAGGTCACCTCAAGGGCCGGATAGACAAATGCCCCAGGGCTGCGCACCGGCTCCACACCGTGGTGCACAAACGCGTCAAACGCCTCGCGTAGCCGGTCAACACTTGATGCGTATCGCGCGGTCAGAAGGTCGACAGCCTCCTGCGCCGTTCCAACGGTTTGCCAGTGCGGCCTTTGCGGCAGAGCGGCGGCGCTGTCGGCAGTCATGACAAACGGTGCAATCCCCAAGAGCGGCACGGCTTGGCGGCGCAGATACGCCTATGGCGTCGTGTCATGCACACCAACCTCATCCCACAGCACCCTCATGCCAGCCTGGTCCACAGTCGCTACCTGAACTTATAGCCCTTTTGCCTCAACACACGCCGGCTCTTCCCGGTTGCAGGCTCACGGCCCACAGCATCCCGATAGGCAATGCGACCCTCTGGGCTTCTCCAAAATTGAAAAATCTCATCCTCTTTGAGATGATCCAACAAGTCCTCGTTGTTGAGAACCGGGCCCAACCGCGGTTCAATCTCATCCGTCCAAGGGGAAAACAGGGCGTAGACAAAGTGGTAGTGCCATAAAAGCGTGTCTTGAGCATTGTCGACGTTGTTGTAGATCTTCATAGGCAGCGCCGTGACAGGCGTGCCCGAGCGTTGGATGGCAATAGGCAAAGATATTTGGTCGAGCGACCATTTCTTTTGCTTCAAAAGCCCGCCCAACTGATCCCGAACGGTGTAGACGCGCGCAAGACAATCGAGCCACAGCGCACCAAAGCTGGCGGCGTCCTGCGCATAGATCATGCCGGCATTGTAGTATGGCCGCTTGACGGGCTCAGCATCTTCCCCGATTTCAGCAACCTGGTTGACAGCATCACCAAGATCACACGCGGCGTAGGCGATATCCCACTGCGCATCAGGACCGCTGCCGGGCCCCACCCGGGGGCGTCTCATAGGCTTTCCAAGGGCCAGCGTGGCGTCGGGGAGCCGAACGGGGCCGAGCGCGACCATATCGGTATCCATCATCAGATCGTCGCCCCCCAGCGCCGCCATCGCGTAGATGCGGTTGGCGTGAGGGTAGGCGCCGCCGTAGGCCTTGTTGTCAAAAGGCACCAGCGTCACACCCAAGCCTTCCAGAAACTCACGGCATTTTCTGGTGGGGGTGACTTCCCCGGGCCACTTGTCGGTCTGGACGGGAAAGAAGGCGCGGATGTTGGCAGGAGCCACTTTGCCGACGGTGACCAGTGAGGTGGCCAGGATGGCAGCCTCCCGCTCAAGCCGGCCGCGCTGGACAATGAAGTTGATATTCATAGGGCTGTAGGGGTCCCCGCTCGCCCGGGCAAAGCCTCACAAGACAAAATCAGGCAAGGCCAGGCCGGCGCGGCGCACCCGATTGTGTCAGCGATGACCGTAGTAGGCGGACACAGCATGTTGGGCCTCCGCGAAGAAAAGCCAGCGCTCAGCAAAGATACCCAAGAGTTGGATCAAGAGCGCCACACCCAACAGCTTGACCGGCAGCAGCCCCGCCACGGTGGCGAGGAGTAACACCAACGGGACAAGAACGCCAAGCACCGCAGCGACCTTGCGCAAGGCCGATGCGCGCCGCCGTCCCACCACATAAACCATCTCATGCATCAGATAGTTGGAGCCGGTGTGGGGGGCCTCGAAGAGTTTGGCCGCCCCGCGCCCCACCAGGCCGGTGGCCGCTTCAATGCTTGCCCCTGCCCGCTCAAGGGTCGCGCCGCGGGCATGGGCGAACCAGGCCACCTTGGCAGCTGCTGCAAGCACCAGGAAGACAAGGGCCACAGAGGCCGCCCCGCGCCCCTCAGCAAACCACGCCAAAACGCTGGCCAGCGCGAGCGCCCCCGTGGCGAGCGCGATCAGCACAAAGGCGAGCGGCGTCAGCGGCGTATGCCAGCGCGGAACCGTCCTCAGCTGCGCATAAATCATGGCCGTGCAAAACACTGTCGCCACCGCGAGGGCGGCGGAGGCGATGCCCAACACCTGCGGCGCTCTGCCAGTGATGGCCCAGGTGAGCGCGAAGACAAAAAAGACCGCCATAGTTGCAACGGCAAGCCAACCTTCCCGTGACAGCCACGACGAGCGCCACTCAGAAAACGCCCGCCACGCCCGCTCGGGCCTGCGCAAATGAAACACCGACGCCAAAAGCCCAACAGCTGCAAGACCAAGCGCGGCCATGCCGCCCAACAGCGCAAGGAGCGACGATGAAGGGGCGGCTTCAAGAGCAGCGGCAATCCCCAACATCGCCATCAGCCCAAAGCCCACGCCCGATACGGAAGAGAAAATGATGAGTGAAAACGCAGGATGCATCAGTCGAGCCGAGCAAGTGCGCGATCAAGCCAAGCCAGACGGCCGGTGGGGACAGGAGCCTCTTGGGTGGCGCTCCCCGCATCGCAGGAGGCACTGAACGGGGCTGCCTCTCTGGCCCGCGGCGGCAAATACTTGTTCACCGGCCGCGTTCCTTGTTCAGGCATCAGGTCGACACCGCCGCGTGCAGCCACCAGCTTAGACACATCGCTTTCAGGATCGTTGAGATCGCCAAAATGCCGTGCCCGTGTGGGACAGGTGCGCACGCACGCCGGCTCACGGTCTTCCGGCGGAAGATTCTCATTGTCGATCCGGTCAACGCATAAGGTGCATTTTTTCATCACCCCCGCGGACCCATCCATCTCTCGCGCGCCATAGGGGCAGGCCCAAGCGCACAGCCCGCACCCCATGCAGGCATCCTCATTGACAAGAACAATCCCATCCTCTGCGCGCTTATAAGACGCGCCGGTGGGACAGACCGTCACGCAAGGCGCGTCATCGCAGTGGAGACAGCTGCGCGGAAAATGGATGAGCTGCGCGGGCCCCGCCTCCGGCTTTACTTCATAGCTGTGGATGCGGTTGAGCCATGTGCCCGAGGGATCATCCCCATAAGGATCCTGATCGGACAGCGGCGCGCCGTAGCCTTGTGTATTCCACTCTTTGCACGCAACCGCACAGGCATGGCAGCCCACACACGTGTCGAGATCGATCACAAGGCCAAGCTTCTTTTGGGGCTCTGGTGGCAGGGTGGTCATAGCGAGCCCTTATCGACGGCAATGTTGAGGGGTCCCTCACCCACGGGCGAGGCTTGGTGGCCCCCATCGGGTTCTGATCGGCCGGTGGGAGGTGGCTCGGCCTTTTCAATGCGCACCCTGAGGTCAAACCAGGCGGCTTGTCCTGTAATGGGGTCGCTGTTGGACCAACGTTGACCATCCCCCCGCTCGGGCAAGAGTTCGTGGATGAGATGGTTGAGCAAGAACCCCCGGGTGGTCTCCGGCGCGCCATCGCGTAAGGCCCAGGCGCCTTTGCGCTTGCCGATGGCGTTCCACGTCCACAGCGTGTTGGGGTTGGATGCGCCAGTGCGCTTGATGGGCACCCTGATGCGCCCGGTGGGCGAGATCACAAACGCCCAGTCCCCATCCGCGAGCCCCGCTTCGTCAGCAACATGATCGGGCACATAGAGCGGGTTCTCTCCGTGGATTTGCCGCAACCACGCATTTTGTGAGCCCCAACTATGGTACATGGCCGCCGGCCGCTGGGTGATGGCATGGAGGGGAAACGCCTCGCCAGCACTGTCGCCAAAGGGGGCATACCAGATGGGCAGCGGGTCGAAGGTTTCCAAAATCCGCTCAGCTTTGGAGGCTGGCGGCGTGACTGGGCCATGCCCTTCCGCGGCGCGCTGAAATTTTGCCAGCGGCTCCAAGTAAAGCTGGAAGACGTAAGGCTGCGGCGCGTCGTAAAATCCCATGGTCACCGCCCAGTCCTGGTAGGCGGCATTCCAAGGTTTGAAATAGGCCGCCTCTTCGGGGACTTCAGACGTGAAGAAGCCGCCGTTTTCCTTGTAGCGCTCCAGTTGATCGGGGTTGGGCTCGCCCCGGCCGGCGCCCTCCCCATCACCCCGCCAGCCCGCAAGCGGCCCGACCCCGGGGCGCCTCAAATGGCGAACCATATAGTCGGCATAGTCGGTGTAGCGGGGTTTGTTGCCGTCTTGAAAACCAGGCAGGGCCAGCCGCGCCCCAAGGTCCAACAGAACACTTTGAAAGCCCCGCACATCCCGATCAGGCTCCACTACCGGCCAGCGGATGGCATCGGCGGCCATATCAGGCTCGCAAATGGGACGGTCGAGCAGACTGATACAATCGTGCCGTTCAAGATAGGTGGTGTCGGGCAGGATGAGGTCCGCAAAGGCGACCATTTCAGACGAATACGCATCACTATAGATGATATGGGGGATCACATAGTCGTCGCCGTCGTTGCGGGTCAGCATCTCCATGACGGCGCTGGTATTCATCGATGAGTTCCACGCCATGTTCGCCATGTAGAGGAACAGCGTGTCGATCTTGTAAGGGTCGCCTGCGGCAGCGTTGGCAATCACCATATGCATCAGCCCGTGGGCTGAGAGCGGCGCATCCCATGAAAAGGCTTTGTCGATCCGGCGGGGCGATCCGTCATCGTTGATGCAAAGATGCTCAGGCCCCAGGGGAAAGCCAAGGTGTGGGCCGGAAAGCGGCTCGCCGGGGCTGCACTTGGCGTGGGGTCGCGGGTGCGCCTGCGCGGGCTTGGGATAGGGCGGCTTAAAGCGGAACCCACCAGGGGTCTCCACCGAGCCCAAAAGGATTTGCATGAGGTGGATCGCACGCGCGGTTTGGAAGCCGTTGCTGTGGGCGGAGATCCCGCGCATGGCATGGACGCTGACGGGTCGCCCCACCATTTTGTCATGGCGCCGGCCGCGCCAGTCAGTCCAGGGCCGGTCAAGCACCACAGGCTCGTCAAAGGCTGCGCTGTGGAGTTCTTCTGCGATCCGGCGGATCGTCTTAGCGCTCACACCGCACCGGGCTTCCACCGCTTCTGGCGCATAACTGTCATCAAGATAGCGCTCTGCGACAAGGGCAAAGACCGGGCGCGCCCGCCTGCCGTCTGCAAGCCTAACCTCGCCTTGGAGATCGGCCCGCACATCAGGATCGTCCGCGCTCGCGGGCTTACCTGTTCGCCGGTCGATGACGAGCGCCGCACCCTCTGGCTCCCCGTCAACACGCGCGAAAAGACCGTGCTCGGCTGTCCCCGGCGCATCAATCACCAACCAGCCAGCGTTGGTGAAGTTGACAAGATACTCCACATCAACGGCACCGCGACGCAACAGCTCATGGATGAGGGCAAGCACGAAAAGACCGTCTGTGCCCGGTGTGATGCCCACCCACTCATCGGCAATGGCATTATAGCCCGTGCGCACAGGGTTGACGCCGATCACCTTCACACCGCGCGCTTTAAGCCGCGATAGACCAAGCTTGATGGGGTTACTGTCATGATCTTCTGCAACGCCGAAGATCATGAAGAGCTTGGTGTTTTCCCAGTCGGGCGCGCCAAACTCCCAGAACGCGCCGCCCATGGTGTAGATGCCGGCCGTTGCCATGTTGACCGAGCAAAAACCGCCATGGGCTGCATAGTTGGGCGTCCCAAACGCCTGCGCCCACCATGAGGTGAACGATTGGGACTGGTCACGCCCTGTGAAGAAGGCAAGCTTTTTGGGGTCATCGGCGCGCACACGGCCAAGCCACGTGGTGGCCATGTCCAGCGCCTCCTCCCAGGTGATCTCTTCAAACTCGCCCGAGCCGCGGGGGCCGACCCGTTTGAGCGGCGCCCTCAACCGCGCCGGCGACCTGTGCTGCATGAGCCCTGATGAGCCTTTAGCGCATAAGACGCCTTGGTTCACAGGATGGTCGCGATTGCCCTCAATATGGGAGACTTTCAGCGCGCCCTCACCGTCGCGGACAAGGTGAACATCAATCCCGCACCGACACGCACACATGTAGCAGGTGGTTTTGCGGATTTCGTCCGAGACGTGGGGCGAAGGGTCCACAATCGGTTCTTTGGCGACGCGGCGTGACAGCATTCAGGTTGGCCTTTCTGCGCGCCCAATCCTCGCAAGCCCAAAGCCCGATGACAGCGCGGCGCCTGATTTAACACGAGGCTATTCCAGTTCTAAAGAGCCCGCCTCCCCGCCAAGATGCGGCCATTGCGACGGCCGGCGCCTCCGGCACCGTCTGCCCGGTCAATATTTTTGCAAATGCATAGGGCCTAAAGGTTGAATTGTGGCCAGTGCTCATGTATATCCCCTCCACTCGAAAGAAGAGGCTTCCAATGCAATCGCTACATCCGCCGGAACGGCTGGTCCGAAGTACGATGTGAAGCCCTACCGTTCGTAGCGGTAGGCCCTCCAATGCTTACCGGATACGGACTCATGAATCCCAAAGACCTAGCGTCGTTGCGGCAAGATCTGCCGTTAGCGATGGATTTCGATTATTTTGCTGATCGCGAAAGCGCTTGGCTCTTGAGCAAGCTATTGCCCGAGGATGCCAAGGTTGGCGCGATCAAAAAGGGCCATCTGGCACGGTTTCTGGACCGTCCCACGGTGAAACCCGTGGTGGCAGCATCAGGGGGCGTGGTGCGACGGGCTGACGTTGCAGCCGTTGCGCAAGCGGACAGTGCTTGGCGAGAGGCCCTCTCACCAGCCGCCACTGCCGGTGTCATGCACGCCTACGGCCTCCCCTGGCACGACTTTGAGCTCAGCTTCACCAGCTGGGGTGATGATGAGTACTGGGGCCAGCAAATGAGCCGACCAGGTGGCAATCTTGTGGTTCAGTTGGGCTTCCCATCCGACCACGCGGCGCTGATGGGCAAGTACTTCGGCACCTCAGACCGAAAAGACTTTGAGGCAACACACCATCCGATCAAAACCATCGGGCGACCCACCTTGGCGTGGTGCCGTCTCGACATTGAAGATGGTGTAGCGCTGATTGAGGAGGTGCAGTCCGATTGGCTGCGCTTTGTGCGCGATGAGGTGGAGTATCTCACGGACTGTATGCCCCGTGATCGGGAGCTGGCGCGGCTTGAGATGTATGAAGCGAACCTGCGGACCCGGTACGACAAGATCTGGCCCAAAGCCATGCTGCTTGCCGTATTGGGCATCCTTGTGGAGGTGTTGGGGGTGAAAACCGTCTACATGCACCGCCCCAAGACGGGGAATATACTGAAACACATCGGGTATGAGACACCGCCCGTGTCGCTTTATACGCAGCTGCCCAAGAGCTTTGGGTTCAGTCTTTCAGATGATGTCCCCCCTTTCTTGGCCCGTAAGCGCAAGAAGGACATCAAGAAGCTGCAGCGCGGTGGCGAACCCCTCTTCTGGAAGCACAGCTTCTGATGGGCGGGGCAAGGATCACACCCCGGCGGCAGAGGCGTGTTCCCGTCACGCCTCCGCCGCTGGAAAGTCCACATGGATGTGGTTCCCGTCGCAATCGCGCACGTTGACCTGCACCATCTCGATGGCGGGGATGGGGTCCACCGTGTAAGCAACGCCGTGGGCATCAAGGCGTGCCTTAAACGCTGATAGGCCCGTGGCGCGGATCGCGAAATGCTCAATGGCCGGACCTTCGTTGGCCGGCGCATCGGCGACATCGACGAGGTGAACAGCTGGCGTATCGCCGATATAGAGCCAGGCACCTGGGATGCGGAACTGCGGTCTGTCCCCCTTCACAAGCCCCAAAACATCACAATACCAGGCGGTCATCCGCTCAAGGTTCGGGGTGAGAATATTGACATGGTCGAGTGCGATCAGCCCCATAGCGTCCCTCTTTGCTGTTGCCCTTGGAGGGCGCCGCCAAACCGCGCAAACCACCCCAGACAAGAGGCTTTGCCCGGCCGGACAAGGCGTTGTTCCCGCTCACCGCCGTCGCTGCGATGCCAATGGCGATCGCGCGCCGTTGCCCTTCGGTGCTAAAGTTTGACTATCCTTTGAAGGAAAGTTGCGGCAGACCGGTGCCACAACGCAACCCACCTCGTTTGACTGGTGTGCCCAGCACTCCCCGTAAGGCCCCCTCGTTGAGGAAGGACGCCCCCATGACCGCCCCCGGCCACGCCTCGCCGCTCACCCGTCGCAGCTGTCTGGCGGGGCTCCTCGCCGCCCCCCTCGCCCTCACCACCACCGAGCCCGCACGCGCTTTGCGGCTTCTGAAAATGTCCACCATCGGGCTTGGCACCAGCGCCAGCAGCGTGGTGGGCGAGTTTGCCAGCACCGTGAACGCTGAGCTGCCGGACGTGGAAATCACCGTGAACCATGAGGGGCCAGCAACGCGCCATGTGATTGAGCTGGCGCTGGGACGGTTGGAGTTCTGCACGTCCTCCCCGGCGATCCATGCCAGAATGCGCAATAAGACCGCCGTCTTCCGAGCCATCACCCAATCGCGACAGCTCCTTGCACAGCTGCGCACGGTCATGAACTTTCCTCTTGGCGTCTACCACATTGCCGTGTCGGAGCGCTCAGGGATTGAGCGTCTTGAGGAGGTGGCCGGCAAAAAAGTGTTCCTCGGTCCCCAAGGGGCGGCTTCGTTCACCACGATGGCCCAGCTCTTGAGTGCCGCCGTGGGCCTTGCCCCCACCGCTGACTATGAGACCGTCGCCCTGGGCTGGGATGACGGGGCGGCCGCCTTCAGACGGGGCGAGGTGGATGTCTTTTGCGTGCCCACCAATGCACCGAGCCCGTTGTTTCAGGACATGGTGGCGGAGCGCCCATTGAGATTCTTGGGCCTGCCCGATGAACCCGCGGACCCTGGTGCGCTGGAAGATATCGTCAACTGGCCAGGCCATCGTCTCGCAACGCTGCCGGCTGGGGTCTATGGCGATCATCAGGCCGATGGGGGCGATGCGCGCACCCTCGGCATCACCGCAAGCCTTCTCACCCGCGCCAATCTTGAGCGCGAGCTTGTCTACCGCGCCACCAAAACCTTCTTCGATGCCATCCCCACCCAGGCCCAAAACAAGCCCTGGCTGGCAAACGTCACCCCGGACGGCGCGCTCGACGATCTCAACCTTCCCCTCCACGAGGGTGCCATCGATGCGCTCACCGAACACGGGCTCACCATTCCGGACGAGGCGCGCCCCACCCCCCAAGAGCGATAGTGCGCGCGCAGCGCGTAGCACCCAAACACCACCCATACGTGATCCTTGACGGCAAGGGCCAATAGGGCGGCTTTCAAGGAGGCGAGCAAGCTCCTCGCGCCGCACACAGCGGGATCAAACACCTAGCGCATGTCTCGCTCGATCAGGATCAGATCGAGCGAGGAAAACATGCGCGCTCTTGAGCGGGCGAGCACGTTTTCATCCGCTCAGCGTGATTCAAGCTGAGCGGATCGTGCTCTAGAGTCGAAGCGATGAAGCCCGTTCCCTCTCAGCGCCGCCAAATCTCAGAAGTGCCCGTAAAGACCCCTTCATATGTTCCTTTGGTGGGACACCAAACAGCGACGTTCCTTCGGAGCCGACACGGTCAGAATCCCGCGGTGGGTCTGATGGGTCAACCCCGAAGAGGCGAAGCCGTGGGTTGATGCATCAGGCCCATCGCGGGAGAATTGTCCCAAGGCGGGAGCTGTGAGGCACGGCCCCCGACGGCGTTTCCGCAATGAACAACGTTGATTG
>JBCDLN010000056.1:0-16428 GCA_038745295.1 Pseudomonadota bacterium
GGACATGGCCTCTAAGAGGACCACTTCACCGCCGCGCTTTTCCACTTCCGCGGAGGTGGCTTCACCCACAAAGATCCCCCAGTCATCTTGGAAATAGGGGATCGCAACGGTCGTCGCCCCCAACTTATCCATGATGAGATCAGCGTTGAGCCCAGCCACAATGTCCTGGGTGTTGGGCATGCGGAACTGGAACTCTGAGATCTTCGTATAGTCAGGGTGGGACGCCGTGGGGCTCACTTGGGGCATCTTAGCGTCGGCAAAGATTTCGCCAGCCGCCATCGACGCGGTCGACGTGAAGCTGCCGATGGCGGCGATAATGTCCTCGTCGGAGACAAAGCGTTGGGCGATGTTGGCGGCCTGCAGCGGGTCACCGCGATCGTCTTCAAACTCAATCACCAAGGGGCGGCCCATGATGCCGCCGGCGGCATTGGTCTGTTCCACAAAGAGTTCGGCCGCCTCCTGGAAGCGCTGGCCGTTGGCCGCGAATTGGCCTGTGAAGGGTCCAAGGAAGCCGAATGTGATCGGCTCGCCATCCTGCGCAGACGCGGTGCTCGCGGCCGAGACCGTCAGAAGCACAGCCACGGCAGCGCTCGACAAAAGTCCTTTGATCATGTGTCTCCGTCTCCTCATCGATTTTGTTTTGCCGCTCATCCCAACGCGAGGCTAGGACGCTGCTTTGAGGCCCAAGTCGGCAGCACGACGTTCAGCTGCGGCAAGCTCATCGCCAGAAATCTCCTGGTCTTTGTAGCTCCTTATGCACGAGAGGTGCCAATCAGCCTCTTCGACGAAGAGCGCCTGCGCGAGCCCTCTCCCCAGCCGCATGGCGCCGTCGCCAACCCCAGGGATGTCCCCCGACAGCAAGCCGAGGCTCGCCATTGCGCCAATGTTGAAGGCGTGAACGCGGCTCACCCACGCGTCATCCGGTGTCCGCGCGGTAAGTGCGAAATCCCCACCCAGATAGGGGTATGGGCCGAAAGCGCCGAGCTGCTCCCCGGCCATAGGCCGATCACGCCACAAGAGGACCTTGTCCGCCAGCGCTGAAAGCTCAGGCCGCTCGGCAAGGTCGACTGAAAACCCGGTCCCCAGGATGACATGGTCCACCGCAAGGCGCGTGTCGCCCGTGTCGAGGGCGATCCCTCGGCCTTCGTCCCGCACCGCACGAACGCTTGCCCCCTTGTGGAGGTAGAAATTCTGAAAGTCTGCGATCCGCGCAACGCTTTCGTGGGGCGGGGCAATTCCGGTGGAGAAGGCTGTGTTGAGCACCGAAAGCCGCATCTCATCGCTCAGGGCCGGGAAACCTTTGGTGAAGCCCGCATGCACCATCAGCTTGAAGCGGTTGAGGATGGGCAGCGAAGGCCGCCGCATCAACATATGGACAGCCGCAGCCCCATGCTCCAGCGCCTCGGCAGCATTATCAAACGCTGAGGCGCTGTTGCCGATCACCGCGACGACTTTTCCTTTGAGCGCGCCAAAGTCCACCGCCTGGGTGCTGTGTTGGAACCGCGTATCATCCGCCGGCACCCAATCGGGCAGGTTGGGCCCGCCAAGACCGTCCCGACCTGTGGCCAGCACCAAGTGGCGCGTGCGAAGCTGCCGTCGGCGCTCCCCCTCCACCAAGTCCAGCACGAGACCATCGCCCTCTGGCGTAACATGAACGAGCTGTACCCCACTTTCGACAGGAAGACCGAGGGTATCGCGAAAGAACGACAAATAGTCCTGCCACATGCCGTTGGGGATTTTGCCAAAGCTTGCCCACGCGTCAGCACCGCGCTGCGCTTCATAGTAGGCGCGAAATGTGAGCGAGGGGATGTCTTGCGCCGGCCCTACCAGATGGTTGGGCGAGCGCAGTGTTTTCATGCGGGCGTAGGTGACCCAGGGTCCTTCAAAGTCGCGCGGGGCAGCATCGATGACGGTATGGCGCGCGATCCCGTTTCGCTGAAGCGCAAAGCTCGCAGCAAGCCCCATCTGACCGGCACCCACCACGACCACATCAAGGCGTTCATCGTCCGCCGGCGGCTTGGTCCAGGACGCTGGTGGCGCCCCGATGCGCTCAAGGTCTCGTGCAATTTCAGCCTGAAGCCGTTCGAGCCCTTCCGCCATTTTGATCCCCCATATCCAACGCCCGGGCGCGCCCGGCCGCCGCCGCAACGCAAGCCAACAGTGAGCCGTCAGCCACAGCGGAACGCAAGCAGCGCGCCAGTCCACCATGGACGCATTATGCCGCAACGAGCCCGTTTGCGTCCCGCGCTTGTGGCGTACCGCGTTGAGAGGAGAACAGAAAAAGAGGGGGTAGACCCTCGTCAGCGCTTGATCAGGACGCCAACGCTTCGCGGGCGCGTTCCTGGCGCAAGGCCTGCGTCGCGCGGAAGGCGTCGAGCAGCATCTTGGTGTAGGCGGTTTCGGGCGAGGCAATCACTTGGTCGCGCGGACCATAGTCGCGCACCTCGCCGCGCTCCAAGACCATGATCCGATGCGCGATGTCTGACACCACGGCAAGGTCATGGCTGATGAAGAGGCAGGCAATGCCGCGCTCACGTTGGAGGCGCTTCAAAAGCGCGATCAAAGAGGCCTGGACCGTCACATCAAGCGCTGAGGTCACCTCATCGCAAATGAGAACGTCGGGATCGGCGGCAAGGGCGCGGGCGACGGCAACGCGTTGCTGCTGCCCGCCGGAGAGTTCGCGGGGGCGGCGCGTCAGAAGCTCCGCCGGCAGGTCGAGTTCGGCAAGCAGCGCGACGGACTTTTTGTGCGCCTGCGCTGCGGTGTCGCCGAAGTAAAGCCGGGCGGGCCGGCCGACAATCTCCCCAACCGTCTGCGCCGGGTTCAGCGAGGAGAGCGGATCTTGAAAAACCATCTGGACCCGGCGACGCAACGCCCTCGCCCGCTGGCGGGCGGGACCGGCAAGGACTGCATCTTGGAGACGGATCGTGCCGCTATGCCCGGACACAGCGCCCGCAATCAACGACGCAAGCGTCGATTTGCCTGAACCCGATTCCCCCACAAGGCCGAGCGTTTCACCAACGCAAAGCTGGAACGAGACGTTGTTGAGAACAGCCGGTCCCCCACGCTTGAATACGCCTCGTCGCCTGTACTGGAAGGTGACAGCCTCCGCCGCCAGGACAGTCTGAGGCGGATGTCCGGTGGGCGGCGGTGGCGCTGCCTTCAGGATTGGGATCGCCTCGACAAGGCGCCGCGTATAAGGCGCACGAGGATCAGCGAAGATGGCCCGCGTCTTCCCCTCTTCCACCAGTCGCCCGTCCTTCATCACCGCAACGTGCTCGCAAATGGCGCCCACCACGTTGAGATCGTGGCTCACGTAGACGAGTGTTGCGCCAATTTCCGCTGCCACCTCGGTCACCAGGGCAAGCACCCGTGCTTCAACGGTTTTGTCGAGGGCTGTGGTCGGCTCGTCGAGCACGATGAGGGAAGGCTTCGCCACCAGCACAGAGGCGATGACAACGCGCTGGCGCTGCCCGCCCGATAGCTCATGTGGATAGCGGCGTTGGAGCGCTGCGGGATCCGGCAGCCCGGTGCGATCCATCAGTTCACGCACGCGGCGCAACGCTGCTTCACCCCTCAGTGGCGTGTGGAGGGTGATCAGCTCAAGAAGCTGCTGACGGATCGTGCAGTGCGGTGTGAGCGAAGAGAGCGGGTTTTGCGGCACCATTGCCGCAGAACGCCCACGAAACGTCCGCAGCGCTTTGCCATGAAGGGCAAAAACATCCGTTCCGCCAAGGTCGACATGCCCGCGCGCCACCCGCGCACCAGGGCGCGTATGGCCAAGGAGCGCCCGGGCGAGCGTGGACTTGCCCGACCCCGACTCGCCAACGATGCCGAACGTTGCTCCTTGCGTGATCTTGAGCGTCACGTCGTCCACCGCGGCGCGCTGCTGCCCCGGCTCGCCGAACGTGATGGTGAGGCCGTCGACAGCCACATGAGCGCTCATCGGGTGCCTTTCGCGCTGATGCCATAGGCGCGGGCAAGACCATCAACGGCAAAGTTGATGCCGATGATGAGCGAGGAAAGCGCCGCCGCCGGGAGGATCAGGAACCACGGGTCGGTGAACACCACTGACATGGCCTCCTGGACCATGAGGCCCCAGTCGGGCGTCGGCTGGCTGATGCCAAGGCCGAGGAATGAGAGCGCGCTGATTTTCAAGATCGCCGACGACATGCGGATGGCAAGCTCCACCGCCAGGAGACCGCCAAGGTTCGGCGCAATCTCCATGAGGAGGATCCTGGGTATCGGCTCACCCCGGAGTTCGGCCGCACGCACGTAGTCGAGCGCAGCAAGGGACGCCGTTTTGGCCCGCACCACACGCACCACACCTGGGGTATAAACAATCGCAACAATGACGCTGAGCGCGGCAATGTCTTTGCCAAAGGTGAGGACTAAAATTGCGATCAGAACCAGCTCAGGAACCGCCATCACAGCATCGGTCACGCGCATGATCGCATCGTCGATCAAGCCGCCGAGATAGCCTGCCATCAGCCCCAAAAGGGTGCCGACCAGCACGGCCACCGCCGCGCCAACCGCCGAGACGAGCAGTGCCACCCGCCCGCCGGACATCAAGCGGCTCAAGTAATCACGCCCGATCTGATCGGTGCCGAGCCAGTGCTCAGCTGAAGGCGGCGTGAGCCCGTCAGTAAATATGGCGCTCACCGAGTATGGCGCTATCCATGGCGAGAAGAGCGCCAACACAAGATGGATCGCAACAAGGGTAACGCCGATGGCCGTGAGGGGTGAGATAAGCGCTTCGCGCAGACGGCTTGGCACGCGGGCAGGCAGGGCCTCAACGGCCATAGCGACGCCTCACGCGCGGATCGAGCGCAAGAAGCGCAATGTCCGCCAACAAATTGGACAAGATGACGGCGCTCGCCGCCAGGAACGTGATTGCCTGGACTGTCGGCACCTCGCGCTGGGAGACTGCGCGGATCAGCTCAACCCCGATGCCTGGGAACTTAAAGACCGCCTCAATCACCACGACGGAGGAAAGGATCGCCGCCACAAACTGCGCCGTTCCGTTCAGCATGGGGATGACAGCAACCGGGAGCGCGTGACGCACCACAAGCTGCCATTCGGGGACACCGGCAAGGCGCGCCCGCTCGATGAATTCTGACCCCAGCGCATCCACCATCCCCTCCCGCAGGAGGCGAAACTGGTAGGCAACACCTGAGACAGTGAGCGCGGCAACAGGAAGAATGGCGGCGGCGAGAACCTGCCAAGCCGGCGCGCTTTCGGCAATCATCAGCACCGCCGGCGCCCACCCCAGTTGAAGCGCGAATACGATGATAAAAACGTTCCCGACAACAAAGTCGGGCATCGAATAGGCAAAAAGCGTCCCACCCGAGACGAGGCCGTCCACACGCCCGCCTGGCCGCAGTGCCGCCGCCACACCCAGCGAAATGGCAATCAAAGGCGTGATGACGACCGCCAGCCCCGCCATCAAAAGCGAGTTGAGGAGCGCGTGCCAGATGCCCGGAAGCACCGGGTCGCGCGTGAGGAGGGTGACGCCGAAGTCGAGGGTGATCAGGCCGGTGAAGACATCCACGAACCGCTCCACGGGTGGCTTGTCGAGGCCAAGCTCAGCGCGCATCTGCGCCAAATCGTCTTCAGTATAGAAGATGAGTTCGTCGGCGGGGATCGTGGCATCGAGCGCATCGCCGGGCAAAACCTCGGTGCCGGCGAAGACAAGCGCCGACACCATGGTGAGGATGAGCCCTGAAAGGGCGAGCCGCCGCAGGATGAGTGCAAGGATTGGATGCATCTGCGGCGGTAAACGCTAGGAATCGATCCAGATATATTCGAACCGGCTCGACCAGTTTTGGCTGTGCGAGCGGGCGTTCTTCACCTCCGGCTTGTGCGCCACCATGTTGCGGCGCCCGCCCAGCATGATGCCGGGGACGTTCTCCTGAAGGATGCGCTGGGCCTCTTGGTAAAGTTCAACGCGCTTGTCGGGATCAGGGGTGCCGACGGCCTCCAGCACCAGCGCGTCATACTTTTCAGACTCGGGACCGGACCAACCGCCGGGCTCAGCCGCGTTTTGTGACGATGCGCGCGACAGGTTGATGAACGGGTTGCGCGGGCCGACAAGGTTGCGGCGCGGGCGGCCGATGGGCTGGTTCACCGCGTTCACGAAGGGGTTGAAGCCGTCGCAGGGCCGCTCTTGGAACTCGAGCTGGATGCCCGCTTCAGCAAGGCTTTCCGAGACGATGGGATAGATGCGTGGCTCTTCGGGGAACGAGGGGCAGAACACCATCGCCGGAAGGGTCACACCCTCGCCATAGCCGGCTTCGGCAAGGAGGGCCTTCGCCTGCGCAATATCGCGCTCTGTTTCGCGGGGAAGGAACTCTTTGGTGACGCCGGTCATGTGGCTGTCGTTGCCGGTCCAGCCTTCGGGGTCGTTGTAGACAATCCGGTTGATGGCAGGGCGGTCAATGGCCAAGGACATCGCCTTGCGCACCCGCACATCGTTCCACGGGAAGGAGACGTTCTTCGGCATGACGAGCCAAAACTGGTCGCCCGCCGGAGAGGCATGGACGTCACCGCCCGCTTCCTCGTATTGGCCGATCTGGCCCGGATCAATGTTCCAAACCGCGTTCAGCTGACCGGCGCGAAACCCGTTGATGGCGGTGTTGCCCATGGTTTGAACGCCGACCAGTCCATCAAGATAAGGGCCGGCGCCGAAATAGTCTTCAAACCGCTCAGCGCGGAATTGGCGGGCGTTGTCGATCTCGATGAGGCGGAAGGGGCCGGTGCCGATCCCGTCAAAGCCAATCTCGTCAGCGTTTTCATGGGCTTTGAGGATCATCGCCCGGTATTCGGCGAGCGCGTAGGGAAACTCTGCATTTGCCGAGACAAGGTGGAAGCGCACCGAATGCGGGCCAAGCTTCTCCATCCGGTCAATATTCTGGCGAATGAGGCCGATGGCGTCCTTATGAAAGTTCAGCGACGCGATGACGTCGTCGGCCGTCATCTCCGTCCCGTCGTGGAACATCACGCCTTCGCGGATATCGCAGTCCCACACAGTAAGGTCATCGCTTGGCGTGAGAGCGGTGGCAAGTTCCAGCTGAACGTTGAGGTCTTCATCCACCCAGGTGAGGCCGTTCCAGACCGAGCGCGTCAGAAGGTCGAGCCAAAAGTAGGGGTGTTCGCCGCGGCTTGACTGGCCGAGAGCCCAGTTGGGGTAGGTCTGACCGTAGGTCAGTGTGCCGCCCTCTTTCGGCTCTTGGCCGGCGAGCATCCCCTCCACCGCGTCTGCCGTGGTCGCAAGCGCCTTTGTGGGGTCAAGAAGATGGCCGAGGGTGAGGACTGTGGCGCCCGCGCTCACCTGGGTGAGGAGCTGGCGGCGGGTAAGGAACGGCATGGCATCACCTATGGAGCGCGTTTTTTATCCTTCGCCCCTCTAGCGCCGCGATAATACAAACCCATGACATCCGTGCATTCTGCGCACGTTTTTCACGATAATACTAAACTCACCAAATTATAGACTTGGTGAATTCTTGGCCCACGCACCCATCGCGCGTTTAGTGCGTTGGCAGACAAAACGTGAAGCGGTCGCCCCGGGTGATGGCGACCGAAAGCTCAACGGGCTGCGCATCCGCGTCGACGTTGACGCCTTTGGAAATGAGAACCGGCTGGGTGGAGGTGATGCCCAAGCACGCCGCCTCGTGCTGTGTGCCAAGGCGCGCTTCAATCGTTGTGCTTGACCTTCGAAAGGTGCGCACACCGCCGCGGGCGAGTGCCTTGGTGACTGAGTGCGTCTCGCTGACATCGCCGCCGAAGTTGGGAAAACGGCTTGCCTTCACACTGTGCCTTGCAAGGACAACAGGCGCCTCGTCGGCAAGGCGCACAAGCTCGGCCGTCAATAGCGGTTCGCCCGGGGAAAGCGCCAGCAAGCGGGCCGCCTCGGTATCAGCGGGCCGCATCATCGCCCGCAAAAAGCGAAGACCGGGGACAATCCCAGCCGCTTCCATATTCTGCGAAAAGCGCGTTGCGGGGCCAATCTCATAGGCAACGCGAGAGGCTGTGACGAACGCGCCCTTCCCCTGCCAGCTTTCCACCGAGCCATCTTCTTCCATTGCAGCAAGGGCAAGCCGCACCGCGTGCCTTGAAAGGCAGTGGGTGCGGGAAAGCTCAGCTTGGGTTGGAAGGGCTTGGCCAGGCTTTAGCGTGCCGTCCGCAATCGCGTCCCGCAGGAAACGGTGAAGACGCTCCCAATCTGTCTTTTGCTGGGCCATAGATCACGCACCCCATCTGACCCTTCAAAGGGTAGCGAGGTGGAGTGACATCACAATGACGCGCCCTCATAGGCGTTCAAGAAGGCCTCCGGGCTGAGCGCGCGAAAGTCCGGCAGCGCACGGCGAAGGGTCTCGTGCGGCCAATCCCACCACGCAAGGGCTGCCATGCGCTCAGCAGTTTCGGCGGGAAAGCGTGCCTTCACCACCCTTGCCGGCGACCCGACCGCAATTTGGTACGCCGGAACCGAGCGGCTCACGACGGCGCCTGCCCCCACCACGGCGCCATCTCCAATGGTGACGCCGGGCAGCACGATGGCGCCGTGCCCGATCCACACATCGTGGCCCAGTCGAGGGCCGTTTGTGCGGCGCCAGGAAAAGAAGTCGGCCTCGTGGCCCTCGCCTTCAAAATAGTCACCGGCACGATACGTGAAGTGGTGCTGGCTTACCCGCCATGTGGGGTGATTGGTGGCGCCGATGCGGGTGTAGGCTGCAATGTTGGCGAACTTTCCAATGGTGGCAAAGTCAGCCAGGCTTCCCTCGCAGATGTAGGAATAGTCGCCGAGCGTCACCTCGTTGAGCCGGCAGCGCGCTTGCACCTCTGTCCACCGGCCAAGCGTCGATGCGACAACTGTCGCACAGTCCGCCACGGTTGGCGCCTCTGACAGTTTCACGCCGCAACGCCTGGCTGCGGGGCAAAGGCGGCAACGTCGATGGTGCGCGTTGCAACGGCCTCGCGCACATCTTGGTCATGGAAGATGGCCAAGATCGCGGCGCCTGCCGCCCGCTTTTCGCGCACAAGCTCCACCACCACCTCGCGGTTCGCCTTATCAAGCGAGGCGGTGGGCTCATCAAGCAACAGGATGGGGTGTCGGCCAACCATCCCGATCGCAATATTGACCCTCTGGCGCTCACCGCCGGAGAACGTCGACGGGGGCAGCGGCCAGAGTGCCTCCGGCAGGCGAAGGCGCGCCAGCATCTCCTGCGCGCAACGTTCAGGCGCGTCGTGTCCTGCGGCCTTCGCCGCGGTGGTGACAAGCTCGAGCGCGCCAATGCGTGGGATGACCGACAAAAACTGGCTGACGTAACCGATGAGTGTGTGGCGGGCGGCCAGGACCGCGCGCGGGTCGCCGGCTGAGATGTCCGTCTCGTGGTCGCCGTGCTGAAGAAGAACGCGCCCGCCCTCCGCCCGGTAGTTGCCATACGCTAGCTTGAGAAGCGTTGACTTCCCCGTCCCTGAGGGACCGGTGAGAACGACACACTCGCCCCCCTCTACGTGAAATGTTGCCTGCTGCAGAACCGGAAGACTCGCCCCACCATGCAAATGCCGGACAAAGGTCTTCGAAACGCCCTCAAAGCGAAGCCGCGTCATCCTGCAACCTCAAGCACCGATGCGACGAGGAGCTGCGTATAGGGTTCACTCGGATCATCAAGCACCTGGTCGGTGAGACCGGTTTCAATCACCCGCCCGGCGCACATCACCATAATGCGATCTGACAGCAACCGCGCAACACCAAGGTCATGGGTCACGATGATGACGGCAAGCCCCAGATCACGCGTGAGGGAGCGCAGAAGGTCGAGGAGGCGGGCTTGAACAGACACATCAAGGCCGCTCGTCGGCTCGTCCATGAACATCAGGCGCGGCTCGGTAACGAGGTTGCGCGCAATTTGAAGGCGCTGGCGCATCCCGCCTGAAAACGCGCTCGGTGCTTCGTCCATGCGCGCAGGGTCGATCTCCACCCGGGTCAGCCACTCCGCCGCACTTTGCCGAATGGCGCCATAGTGCCGGGCGCCGACCGCCATCAGCCGCTCGCCCACATTGCCGCCCGCGGAGACCCCCATGCGAAGTCCCTCCGCGGCGTTTTGGCGGACAAAACCCCACTCAGTGCGCTGGATGACGCGCCGCTCTGCCTCGCTCAGCCCGCCCATATCGCGCACCACGCCATCGGCGCCACTATAATGGACGGTCCCGCGCGTCGGGGTGAGGTCCCCCCAAAGGCATGACAGCAACGTCGATTTGCCTGATCCTGATTCCCCGACCACCGCGAGAACTTCGCCTGACCACAGCGCAAAACTCACAGCATCGCAGCCGATCCGCTGGCCGTAGTGTTTGGTCAGATCGCTGACGCTCAGAAGCGGCGTTTCGCTCACGCTGCACGCTCCGCAGCCTGTTGGCGCTGTTCGCAGTGGTGGGTGTCTGAGCAGGTGAACATGCGCCCGCCCTTATCGTCCATCACCACCTCGTCGAGGAAGGTGTCTGTGGCACCGCAAAGAGCGCACACTTTTCCTGCAAAGGCCTGCACGGTGAAGGGGTGATCCTCGAAATCAAGGCTCTTGACCGGCGTATGGGGCGGAATGGCGTAGATGCGTTGCTCGCGCCCTGCGCCGAAGAGTTGGAGCGCCGCCATGTTATCCATCTTCGGGTTGTCGAATTTTGGGATGGGCGAGGGGTCCATCACGTAGCGCTCCGCCACACGGACCGGGTAGGCGTAGGTGGTGGTGATTTCGCCGTGACGGGCAATGTCCTCATAGAGTTTGACATGCATGAGGCCGTATTCGCTGAGCGCGTGCATGGTGCGGGTTTCCGTCTCCCGCGGCTCCAGGAAGCGCAAGGGCTCCGGAATTGGGACCTGGTAAACAAGGATTTGCCCGTCTGTCAGGGGCGCTTCGGGGATCCGGTGACGGGTCTGGATCACGGTGGCGGCTTCAGTGTGCGTCGTCGTCGCAACGCCGGCTGTGCGCGCAAAAAAGGCCCTGATCGACACCGCGTTGGTGGTGTCGTCCGCCCCTTGGTCAATGACTTTCAGCGTGTCATCCGGCGTCAAAATCGCAGCAGTCACCTGTACGCCGCCCGTGCCCCAACCATAAGGCATCGGCATTTCGCGCGAGGCAAATGGCACCTGGTAGCCCGGGATCGCCACCGCCTTCAAAAGCGCACGGCGGATCATGCGCTTCGTCTGCTCATCAAGGTAGGCGAAGTTGTATTGGCTCCCCTCCGCCATCACTCAGCCGCGTCTTTGACTTGACGCGCCTCCCACTCGGTCCGAAGGCGGCGCACCAAATCGAGCTCGGCCTGAAAGTCCACGTAGTGAGGCAATTTCAGATGCTCCACAAAGCCGGAGGCCTGGATATTGTCGCTGTGGGAGATCACGAATTCCTCGTCCTGCGCAGGCGCTTGGCGTGCTTCGCCGAACTCATCAGCCCTCAGCGCCTTATCGAGGAGCGCCATTGCCATCGCCTTTCGCTCCTGGCGGCCAAAGACGAGGCCGTAGCCCCTGGTAAACTGGGGCGGCACATCATCGGTCAGCCCGCCGCCGGTGAACTGGTTCAGCATCTGGCACTCGCTGACGGTGATTTCCCCGAGCGCAACGGCAAAGCCCAGCTCCGGCACGTCAAGCTCCACCTCGACCGCACCAATGCGGATCTCGCCAGCAAAGGGATGGTTTCGGCCAAAGCCGCGCTGCGTGGAGTAGCCGAGCCCCAGCAAAAAGCCCTCATCGCCCCGGGCAAGGGCTTGCAGCCGCTCCGCGCGGGTGAGCGGATAGGTGAGCGGCTCGCGCGTGATATCGCGCGGCTCGTGCGGGGTTGCGGCACCATCAGGCTCAACAAGGCCTTCACCCTTCAAAAGGTCGCTCACACGCGGGATTGGCTCAGCGTCACGGTCAGCGCGGACCGGCGTGGGGACTTCACCCTCGGCGGCGAGGGCAAAGTCGAGCAGGCGGTGGGTGTAGTCGAACGTCGGGCCCAGCCGCTGGCCGCCGGGAAGGTCCTTGAACGTCGCTGAAATCCGCCTGTCGAGCCGCATCTTCCCCGTCTCGATGGGGCGTGAAACACCAAATCGCGGCAAGGTGGTGCGGTAGGCCCGCAACAGGAAGATCGCCTCGATCATCTCCCCGCCAGTCTGCTTGATGGCGAGCGCGGCAAGCTCTGTGTCGTAGAGCGAGCCTTCCGCCATCGCACGGTCCACGGCGTACGCCATCTGCGCCACGATCTGCGCCAGCGTCATCCCAGGCAGATCCCGCGGCCCGCGGCGACGGGCGGCCAGGAGCGTGTGGGCTGCCTCGATGGCGGCCTCCCCGCCCTTCACCGCAACGTACATCAGCGTACCTCGATGCGCGTGGTCCGCGGGAGCGCTGCCACCGCCGATCCCGCGCCAAGGATCACGTCAACACCGCGCGGATAGGACCTGCCGTTGTCACGCCAAGCATCCAGGAACTGAGGCTTCAGCGCATCTGATGCAAAGGGGAGCTGGCCATCGATCCCGGGTCCCGTCAGCATCACATCTTCACCCCCCAGGCTCTCGCAGCCAATCACCAGCGTGGCGGAGCGGTCAGGCCGCTCATCGGTGACAGCCGCGAATACGGAAAGCAGTGGCGCTTCGGCTAGGGGCGCGAAGGCAAAGCTTGCCTCAGCCGGCGTCTTCGCGCGCGGTGCACCGGTGTGGAAGTCGCACCACAGCGTCACCGCCTCGCCGTAGGAGGGCGCAAGCCAGAGCGGCGTGTCAAAGTCGCAAAGGGTGAGGAGAACCGCTGCAAGCGCGGGAGACAGTGGTGCAGGCGGATCGGGTGGCACCGGTAACTCGTGCACCGAGCCAGGCCGGGACATGGCCGCAAGGATCGCCCGAAAGGCATAAGCTGCATCAAAGACGGGCGCATTGAAGGCGGGGGCAACCGTCATCAACCCTCCCCCCGCACGAGCGTGAAGAAGCTTGCGGTCGTGGCAGCGGCCTCCCCTTCAGCGCGCGCCTCTTCGGCAAGAATGCGCTGGCGGACAGGGCGCAGAACACTCTCCTCCACCCCCTCGCGCGCCGCAGTCTGCCAGAGCCCGTCAAGCAGCGCAGCATGTCCGGCGGCGTCCCGATCCCGACCCAAGGCGTAGGCGTGACCGGTCTCTCCCGTCTGAAGAACGACGCTTGCGCGCGTCACCGTCGCCTCACCAAGGTTAAACGGCCCGCCGCCGCCGCCAACGCGCCCACGCACCATGATGAGACCGGTTTCAGGCGGGCGAAGCCAACGCCACCCTTCAGGCTCACCCAGGCTGCAAAGCGCCTCCGCAAGCTCGGCCGCCGTCGCCCGTGCAAGGGTGGAGATGACGTCCCTGCGGTCGAACGCCATCTCAGTCGATCCGCCCACGCCCGTCACGCTTCTTCCTTTCTTAGCTCGTTCCTTCGGTTCTCTAGTCCATGTCTTGGTCGATATCAAAGACCTTCAACGCATCGACTAACAATTGTCGATCCACACCACACCTCACCAAATCTCATACTTGGCGGGCTAAGCGGTGTGAATACTGTAATCTTACCGTCATCAACAATTGCTACCGCCGCCGATGAAGACATTGGAGATCGTGCGTGCTGGAAGCATTTTCAAAGCCAGGAACTTTCCTGCGCGGAAACCTACACGGGCACTCCAACAACTCTGACGGCCGGCTGGATCCCTCCGACGTTTGTGCCTCATACCAGCGTGAAGGTTACGACTTCATTGCGCTCACAGACCACTTCCGCCCCAACTACAACTTTCCCATCACCGACACGACCAGGTTTCGTAATGGCGCCTTCACCACAATTCTCGGCGCCGAAGTTCATGCACCCAAGACGTCGCGCGGGGAGGAGTGGCACATCTTGGCTGTCGGCCTGCCGGCTGACTTCCCGGCCACCCGCGCCGATGAAACCGGCCCGTCCCTCGCACGCCGGTGTGCGCAGGCCGGCGCCTTCGTCGCCATCGCCCATCCCCACTGGTACCAGCTGACCCTTGAGGATGTGCGCACCATCGATGCCGCGCACGCCATTGAAGCCTATAACCACACCAGCGAAGTGCACTGCGCCCGCGGTGGCGGTGAAGAGCTTTGGGACGCGCTGTTGCTGGAGGGCCGGCGCCTCAACGGAATTGCCGTCGACGATAGCCATTTTCACGACGCGGACGCCTTTGGCGGCTGGGTGATGGTGAAGGCGGGCGAGAACGATCCGGACGCGATCCTCGCCGCTTTGAAAGCGGGACACTTTTACGCCACCCAAGGTCCCGCGATCACCCATGTTGAGCGTGACGGTGATGACCTCATCATCACGTGCTCCCCCGCGCGGTCCATCGCGCTCGTCGGCCCTGTCACACGGTCCGAGCGGGCCACAGGCACCGCGATCACCCGCGCCAGACTCCCCCTTGCCAAATTCGCGGGCCACTGGTGCCGCGCAATCATCACCGACCCTTCAGGCGCAAAAGCGTGGACCAACCCGCTCTGGCTCGACGCTTGAATTTCCAGGAGCCCTTCATGAACACGTTGAAAACGCTTCTCGTTTCCACCGCTCTTGTGAGCGGGCTGGTGACGGGCGCGGCAGCGCAAGAGCTGCGCATTGCCGTCTCCACCCACATTCCCAACATGGATCCGCAAGATCAGACGGGCAACAACGGCGCCCCCATGCTCTACAACGTCTATGACACGCTTGTGGAGCGCGACTCCTACGGAACGCCGCTGACGTTTAAGCCCGGTCTTGCCACCGCGTGGACGCAGATTGAGCCCACCGTGTGGGAATTCAACTTGCGCGAAAACGTCAAAATGCACGATGGCACCACCATGGATGCCGACGATGTGGCGTTCACGCTGAACCGCATGATTGTCGACAAAGACCCCGAACTTGCGCCTTCGCTCGGCCGCTGGTTCTACAATTTTGAGAAAGTGGAAGTGGTCGACCCGCTGACGGTGCGCATCCACACCTTCCGCGAAGACCCGCTCTTCCTGACGATGGTGTCCGCCCGCTCCGCCGGCATTGTCTCCAAAGAACATTATGACGCGCTGGGGTTTGAAGAGGCCGCGCTCAACCCGGTCGGCACCGGCCCATACAAGGTCGCAGATTTCGTCTCCCGAGAGCGCGCCGTGCTTGAGCGCTTCGACGATTACTGGGGCGAGCCCGCACCGCTGGAACGCGCGACGTTTGAGCATGTCCAAGAAGTCGCCTCGCGCGTGACAGGCCTCGTCAACGGCGAGTTCGACATTGTCACCAACATCCCGCCCGACCAAGAAGACGCCATGCAAGGCGATGGTCTTGTCACCAAGGGCGTGACTTGGCCGATGTTCCACGTGTGGATCATCTCCCAAGGCAACGAGCCCACCAACGATGCGCGCGTGCGCAAAGCTCTGCGCCTATGCACCGATCGCCAAGCGATGGTCGACGGGCTTTGGGGCGGCAAAGCGCACATTCCCACATCGCACCAGTTCGAAGAATACGGCGCGCCCCTCTTCATCGAAGGTCTTGATCTCATCAAGTTCGACCCGGAAGAGGGCAAGCGTCTTCTTGCCGAAGCCGGCTACAACGGTGAAGAGATCAAAGCCCAGTTCCCGCGCTCTTACTATCTCTATGGTGATCTGGCGGCCCAGGTGATCCAGCAGCAGTGGGCCGATTGCGGCGTGAAGCTCACCCTCGAAGAGGTTGACGAAATCAACTACGACGAGGTGAACGTGCGCGCCTGGTCGAACCCCATGTACTACCCCGACCCCATGGGCGCGATGGACACCCACTGGTCCTCCCGCTCCTGGGTCGCGCAGCGCGGCGAACGGCCCATGTGGCAACCCTCGCACCCCGAATGGGCCTCCACTTACGAAACGGTGCGCTTTGCCATTGACCCCGCTGAGCGCAAAGCCGCCTACGAAAAGCTCCTCAACCTTGCCGAAGAAGAATCGGGCTGGCTTTTGATGTACGAGCCCCACGAAATCTACGGCATGAAAGAGGGGATTTCGTTCGAAATTCCCGTGGCGCAGCGCCCTTACGTGTTGCCGCTGCGCGCTGGCGAAATTGCCATCGCCGCTGACTAAACCTGGGCCGCGGCGCCATGGTCCGCTTCATGACGCTGCGCCTCCTGCGGGCGATCGCCACGATGTTTGTCGTCCTGGTGATCGCCTTTGTGACCTTGCGCTTTTCAGGAACGCCGTTTGAGCGGATGTATCCTGAAGGTTTAACGCCTGAACACCAAGCAGCGCTCGAAGCAAAACTCGGCCTCGACCAGCCGCTTTGGACACAATTCCGCGTGTACTTCGGAAACATGCTGTCTGGTGACTTCGGCCGCAGCCTCTTCACCGGTGAGCGCGTGTGGGTGATCTACGCCGAGCGCATTGGCGCAACGCTTGCGATTGGCGGTCTTGCCCTCCCCCTCGCGGTGGCGATCGGCGTCCCCCTTGGTGCAGCCGCTGCCCTTTACCGCGGCAA
>JBCDLN010000057.1:0-16381 GCA_038745295.1 Pseudomonadota bacterium
CCAACATCCGGCCTGTCTCGCGCCGGAAGCAGGCCATGCCGTTCAGCCGGCACAGTTGCCGGCCTCAGACGTTGCCGAAACGCGCAAGCGCATTTCGGTGGGGTTGACCCATCAGGCCCACCGCGGGCTTCTGACGGTGTCGGCTCCGAAGGAACGTCGCTGTTTGGTGTCTCACGAAAGGAACATGTGAGGGGTTCTTCGGCGGCACCTCTGAGTCTTGGCGGCGCTTTGAGTGAACAACCTTCAAAGCTTCTACATCTAGGCGTCTTCGCGATGGGGGGCGGCATGGTCTTCGCCATCGCCATTGCCACGCATCAACCGCGCCAGACGCTTTTGCGTATAAGCGCCGATGTGGACGTCCCAGTTGTTTTCCTCCCGCGCCCGCAGCGTCCTGAGGTCGGCTGAGACAGGGGTCACTTCTGTGGCCTCAGGGACGGCCCGCCCGGCAAGGGACCCTGGCAGGCGCACGTCCCCGGTGGGCATGATGGTCCGCCCCTCACGCCGGCCATGGATCGCATAGTGAACAAGCGGGGCCATATTGACCTTCGCCACATCAGCGTTGATGAGCGCATAGCCTTCTGTGGAGAACCAAGGTGCGGGATCAAAGCCCCTGCGCCAGCCATCACGCACATAGTGTTCGGCCGCTGAAAGCCCCAGTTCGCGCACATGGGGGTAACGCTGGAGGTAGTAGCGCTCATCCACCAACGGCTCCACAATTGAAATGTAGTAGGCGGTCCGGGAGGGCCGGCGCCGCACGATCCGGCGCCCCCACCGCTTCAAGACCCCACCAAGGCTTGCAGCTGCATTGGCCGCCTTTGTCATGCCACAACCCCTTCAAGGCCAAAAACCTTCGATAGGACCGCTTTGGCCCCGTCAGCCTCTCCAGCGGTTTTCAGAGCGGCCATCCGCTTGGCTCCGGCACGACGGGCTTCTAATCGCTCCTGCGGCGCCGTCGCCTGAAGCGCTGTGAGCGCCCGTGCCATCGCTTCCACATCGCCTTGGCGCACCACATGGCTCGGGGCTGTCCCTTCAGGCAAAGTGCCCAGTGCCTCGCAATTGGTCATGATCACCTGGCACCCGGCGGCCATCGCCTCCCAAGCGGGCTGGGCAATGCCTTCGGCAAACCGGGGTGCGGACAGGAGCACGGCGCTGGAACGGTAAGCGGCGGCCCGCTTTTCCACATCCGTCTCACCCTCCACCACCTTCAGCCGCCCCTCAAACCCCCGTTGCCGCGCAAGATCCACCGCCCGTCCGGTGAAATCGCCGTCAAACGCATTAATGACAATATCGAACGGGTCTTGCGCTGTTGGCGTTCTGGCAAACGGCGCAAGGTTGGGGCCGATGTCGACCCGCATCATTTCCGGCGTTTCACCCACAAGGCGGCGGATGTTCTCCTCCACCTTTTTGGACACAACAACGCGCGTCATCGGTTTGTGAAACAGCCGATAGCCATAGCCCACTTCGCCAAGAGCCGAGGCCGATAGCCCCGACTGGACAAGGTGCACGAAACGCGGCCGACGGCGGCCATACTGGGCTTGGACAGTATGGTGAACCCTTGGCGCGGAAAATAGCACCACATCGGTGACACGCGGATCGAGTTCGGAAAGATCAAACAGCGGCGCATCAAGCGTGGGTGAGAAAGCGTCAAGATCAAAGCTGCCAGCAACCCCATCAGGCGCCAGTGTGGTGAACACCACCTCAACGCCCAGAGATTTGGCGTAGGTCGCATAGGCCACCAGCCGTGCGCCGACGCTCCAAGGCTCATCAAGCGCTGTTGCTACCACGAGGCGCACGGGGCGCGCTCCTTCACCGGGTAAGCCCTTCAAAGGGTTGTGGCGTGCCGCGGTGATGGTTGAGGACGGCCTGTGCCGCGCTCACAGCCTCGTCGTAGTCGCCTGCCTTCGCCTTCTCGACAAAGCGCGCCACATCGGCGGGTGTAATGGGCGCGTCAAGCCGCTCGCCGGGGAAGGTGTCCCACAAAAGGTCAAGCGCAGTGCCCACCTGATGGAGGACCGGAACCCCCGCAGCCACAGCCTGAAGCGTGCGCAAAGACATGCCGTGGGCGCGACCTTCATCAAGCGGCGCCCATTCCACGTAGCCAAAGCACATGGCCAAAATTTCTGCATCGTTGAGTGCTGAAAGGTTCCACATCGGTGTGACATTCGCCATCAGCCACAGCGCGCAATATTCGAGCGCATTGGCATCTTCGGTTTGCCCCTCCGGCGCCAGCATGATTGTGGGCGTTTCTGGCGCCTGCGCCAAATAGGCTGACATGGTGCGGAAGATGGGTGTCACATCTGCCCAACGCGGCAGCGGCCCTCCAAACAACAAATGGGTGCGTGGGCGCGGCGAAACTTCCATGGGTGGGGGCGAAAATGGCGCAACCACCACATCCTTGCCCTTCAGCTTATCGCCTAAAAAGGCTCGGGCTTTATCGCCGTTGACCATCGTTCGGCTGGCAATTTTGAGCATCTTGGCGTGATGGACTTGGAACTGGCGGATTTCATCTTCCGATGCACCACTGAGAGGCAAGCTTAATTCACGCAGCGATAGTATATCGTAAATGACTGTGTGCCGTTCAGCCGCGATGGCTGCCTTTTCGACGAATTCATTTTGCGTAAACACAAACGTTGCCGGCTCGATACGCTCGGCAAAGGCCTCAAACGCATCGAGCGAGATCATCGTTGTATCGGCCTGGGCGGGGGCAAGGATGGCAAAGCCCCGGTCCCGATGGAGGGTGTGGAACCGCTCCAGGAACAAGAGGTAGCGCACCTCGTCAAAAACTGCGCGTGCCTGCGAGACCAGCTGCGCGGCACGCAAACCGCGAGCGCGCATTTGCCAGCCAAAGTTAGGCGGCAGCGTGTTGGCCACCACGTAGCAGGTGGAGATCATAGGATATATTCACCGTAGAGGCAGCCGATGGTGGTGCCGTCCCGATCGCCAAAGGTCAGCACGTCATGAAGGTGAAATGGCTCGGTGCGTGCATCCACAAAATCGGCAAAGAGGGAATCCACCGCATCCCCGATCGGCACCGCAAACGGGGCAATCACAATGGTCGATTGGCGCAGCGTGATGGCCTGGAGCGCGCCAGCCAATCGGGGATCGACAAAGATCAGCGTTGGCGTCACCCCATTGAACGGTCCACCTACACCCACCCGGATCATGCGAGGGGTGGGCATTAACGTTTGGGCCAGAACGCCGTGCTCGCCCACAAGCCGCCAAAACTGCTGCACGTTGGGCATCACGATGGAGGAGCCTTTGCGTGCAAACTCTCCGAAATTCGCTTTCGTGAGGCTATGAAAGGCGCGCAGAGCTCCAGGCAGCACCCCCGCACGCCCTCGACCTAAAATCCATGCCTCAGGGTCGATGATCACATGCTCGCGCAAACCATCCACAGGCGGCAGTCCGGCGGGGGCGTAAATCCCATCAAGCGGGGTGAGGACAATCTCACGGTTGGTTTGAAGAATATGAAGGTGGGCAAGGTCGGTGGGGTTGTCGATGAGGAAAAGCGTGGGCCTTCCGACAGTGAGAGCAAGGGTGAGGTCGCTCAACAGCCGGCAGTCGGCAATGACAAACGCGCTGATGTCGGCCGCATAAAGGGCGTTCTCGTCGTTGCTCCAGACAATGTCTGGCGCCAGCGAGGGGGTGGCTCTGCCAGCGTCGTGGAAGCCTGCCACCACACCGCCCTTCACACCGGCGCGTGTTTGATGGCCAACGCGCATATCCATCAGGCGGCCTCGCCCAGTTCGTCCGCGTTTCCGGTCTGCCGCGCCATTTCCAAAAGCGCCTGCCAGACCCGCTCAGCCAGCGTTTCCACATCCCGCGATAACGCAATGTCAGCCGACGCGTTGGAATGGAAAATGCTGTCATCAAACGTCTCAGCGAGGGGGACGGGCTCCAGTGAAAGGCCAAATTTTGTGTGGAGATCAGCGGCGATAGACCCCGACGCGTGCTCCACATCCACCACATGAACCCTGTCGCCATGGTGGCGCATCAACCTCAACAGCGGGAGCATGTGGGCAATCCAAGAGCGCCCGATGGCATCATGATCGGCCGCCACCAGCATTTGAAGCCGGGCGTCATGGCGCACCGTTGTGGTGCTGACCCCGGCGAGCGCCCGGCGAACCACCGAATCAATGCACGCCCGATAGTGTCGCAGACAGATGAGGAAATGAGGGTCCGACAACATCGTGCGCCACATATCAACGAACAGGCATGCACGCGGGTCCTTAAAGGCCCACGCGCTGTGATAGGCATCGCGGTTACCCACAAGGGCTCTGATGCGGTTGCGCACCTCGCGCGAGACAATGGGCACAAACGGGTTCGGCGCCAGCCAGTTTTCACCGTTTTCACGAAAGATTCGTTCGTGGATGTCGATGAATGCCCGGTCTTCGAAGTGCCCGTGGGGGTTTGAGGTATTGGCCCCCAACAAATCATCCCCCACGAAAAGGCCTGCCCGCACAAGGTGTTGTGTGACGGCAGACGTTCCGCTCCGGTGATATCCAAGGATGACGAGTTGCAACCCCATAGGAACTTTCGTGGCGACCCCAGCACTCACGTTGGTGGTCCCAACAAAGCGCACGCCCGGTCGGCTTGCAATGGCTAAAACCTCAGCGTGTACGCTGCAGCCGACGCCGTTCTGTTGGCAACCCGGTGAGATCATTTGCAATGTGGTCAAAGCTGTTGGCAAGCACCCACTGCGGCATCTGAGCGACGATTGTGTCGCAGGATACACAACCTGTTGCAAAGCAGGCCCTGTGTGCCGGAAATAACCACTCCGCCCCTAGCCAATCTATGGTGCAGCGCCACATGAGCCGCGCAGCACTTTGCACATAGGACAAACCATGACACGGCGCGCGCTAATTACCGGGATCACCGGGCAAGACGGAGCCTATCTTGCGCAAACTTTGCTCAATAAGGGCTACGAAGTCTGGGGCTTGGTGCGCCGCTCAAGTCACTTTGGCATCGCCGATCACCGCCTGCGCTGGCTCGGCATCCAAGATGACATTCGCTACCTCGATGCCAACCTCGTCGACCTTTCCAGCCTCATGCGGGCCGTCCAGCAGATCCAGCCGGACGAAGCCTACAATCTCGCCGCGCAGTCGTTTGTTGCGTCATCCTGGCAGCAGCCGATCCTGACCGCCCAGGTCACCGGCCTTGGCGCCGGCAACATGCTTGAGGCGATCAGGCTCGCCAAACCCGACACCCGCTTTTATCAGGCCTCCTCCTCGGAAATGTTTGGCCTCATCCAAGAAGAGCACCAGAACGAGAAGACGCCATTTTACCCGCGCTCACCCTATGGTGCTGCCAAACTCTTCGCCCACTGGATGACCGTGAACTACCGGGAAAGCTTCGACATGCATGCCTCGTCCGGCATCTTGTTCAACCACGAATCGCCGCTTCGGGGGATTGAGTTTGTCACCCGCAAGGTAAGCGATGGCGTCGCGCAAATTAAGCTTGGCAAAAAACGCGAGCTCCGGCTGGGCAACATTGATGCACAGCGCGACTGGGGCCATGCCCGCGACTATGTGGAAGCCATGTGGCTGATGCTCCAGCAAGACAAGCCCGATGACTATGTGGTGGCCACAGGCAAAACCACCTCCGTGCGGGAGATGGTGGAAATCGCCTTCGAGCACGTCAATCTCAAAAGCGAGGACTATCTCGTTATCGATCCCGCGCTATTCCGACCTGCTGAGGTGGACATTCTGCTCGGCGACCCCACCAAGGCTGTGGAAACGCTGGGATGGACGGCAAAGGTGAGCCTCGAAGAGATGATTAAGGAGATGGTGGACGCTGATATCCACCGCCATTCCGCAAACGCCGTCTAAACGGCGACAGGCTGGCGTCCCGCGGTCGTGCGCTAAGTGCATCACGACCGGGCGCCTCAGCCTTGCGGTGCGCACCATCAACATGCGTGGCTTTTGGGCAGGAAAGCCGGGCGCGAAACTTCTGAGCCCAGAACTTCTGAATACGGCTCTTCTGGGCGCGCAACTTCTGGGCACATCAGGGCGTCGGGCCGGAGACTGAAGCATGCTGCACGGACCTTGCGCCCATCACCACTTGGCAAGCGGCGCCGCCGCCGTGATGCCTCGGGGAGGGCGCGCTCGTTTATCCGCGTCCCCTTCGGCGTGAGGCCTGACCTTGGGTAAACGCGGGTTGGCGCCTGAAGGGCTCGCTCCCTGGGACCTTGCGCAGGGCTTGAGCCATGAGGCTGAGCCGGCCTGACGTTTACCGCGCTCGATCATGCGCCACCCACATGCGCCATCCAAGGGCCGGCGCGCGCCTCCCTCGTGCGTGGGCAAAACCTTCGAACATGCTGATATGCCTCGCCCAACAGACCCCGATGTGACGGCCTCGTCTCAGGAGGGTGAACCCGTTTCAGGGCAGGTCGTTTCGGGGTGAGCGCGGAGATTTCCTGTGCCGAACTCTGCCTAGAGGCGGCCTTCTAGAGTGTTGTTTCAAGGGGGTGCGCTTCTCTCTCAGCGCAATTTGTGGCACAACATGACAGCGGTCTGGGAGACTTTCCCTAACGTTGTTGGAGGGTGTCCGAGTCCTTCACTCTAAGTTGCAGTACGTTTGAATGACAGTCGGTTGTGAATCGCTCCATCATCACCAAATATGCTGTAAATAAAGAATGCGCTCAGATAAGAACCGTGAAGGACGTTGGGGTAGTGTTGTTGAGTAACATAAAGTTATCTCACCTAGGGAAGTTGACCTAGGGTGCTTTTCTCTCCGACCAGTCGGCGTTTGGCGCTTTGTCGTCGCAATCTGCCGATACCATGGCGCAGTGTCCATGGCGGCGGGGGTGATTGCGGTTTGGGCCATGCCGGCAAAGGCCATGCCGGCCAGAGACGGCGGGCTGGGGGCCAGATCACCAAGTCTTTGAGCAAGGCAGGACCAACGTGATATCGTCCCGTCCCATCCTCATCACGGGAAGCGCAGGTTTTGTGGGCTCGCGGATGGTGCCCCAGATTGAACGGGCGTTCCCCGGACAGACGGTCATGGGCGTCTCACGCACCCGCAAACTGTCCGAAAAGCATCACTGTTTCGACCTCGCCGAAGAAAGCATCACCCGCGCTTTCTTAGGTCGGTACCGGCCGAAAATTATTATCCATCTTGCAGCATTTGCCTCCGTTGGCGGGGCGCACAAGTCGCCCTCCTCAGTGTGGCGTGACAACCGGGACACGTCCTTTTCACTGGCCCGCGCTGCCGCTGCCACGGTGCCTGACGCGACCATTTTGGTCTCCAGCACGTCGGAAATTTATGGAAATGCCTTCTTAGGCGGCCCAGTGAATGAGAGCACCAAACCCTTGCCGCGCGGGCCCTACGCCACCTCCAAGCTTGCTGGGGAGGAGGTGTTTTGCGCGCTGCTGTCACCCACAAACCGCCTGGTGATCTGCCGGCCCGTGAACCACACAGGGCGCGGCCAGCGCGAAGACTTTGTGGTGCCCTCGCTGGCAGCCCAGGTGGCGCGGATCGAAATGGGGCTCATGGCGCCCACCATTTCGGTGGGCAACCTCTCCGCCTATCGCGACTTTTTGGACGTGAGCGATGTGATCTCCGCCTACATTGCGCTGCTTGCAGCCCACGATACCCTGCCCCTGCGCACGGTGGTGAACGTGGCAAGCGGGCACTCAGTGTCGATCCGCTCCATCTTGGACTTTTTTCTGCGCCAGGCCCGGTGCCCGATCACCGAACGGGTCGACGAAACGCGGATGCGCCCCAACGATATCCCGCGGGTGGATGTGGATACGAAAAAGATGCTCGCCCTCTCATCATGGACACCAAGCCGCTCCCTGGAAGACACGCTCATGGATGTGCTGACCGATAAGCGCGAGAGCGTCGCGCAACCTGAAGCGCGGTATTCTGAAAAGCGGCGCGTCGGGTAGGCGGGGCGCCGCCCACCCTGATGGGTCTTGCCTTTAGCGCCGATCAGGTGCACCGAACGGGCCTGACCGCGCTGGAGAATGTGAATGCAAAGGCGATACTTGCGCTCGTTCGGCGGCCAACGCGCAAGGACGGAGGCGCCCGCAGAGGCTGAGCCCCTTGCGCCCCTTGCGGTCACATTTGCGCCTAAGTTTCACATCGATCGGTACAGCGCGGGCGATGTGGCCGGATGGGCCGCCGATCCAGCCGACCCGGATCGACCGCTCAACATTCAATTTTTCGTCCAAGGCGTCCTGGTGGGCGTGGCGAAGGCCGAGATGGTCCGCGCCGATGTTGCCAATGCTGGCATGGGCCCCATGCAGTGCGGTTTTCAGTGGCGCATCCCGCCGGCGGTTGCCTCAGCAGCGCTATCAGGCGGTCACTCCATCGAAGTCAGCGCACTCAATGGGGTGGGTGCGCAGGCGCATCTGGCAAGCCTTAGGCTTGAGGTGGACCCGGCTGTCTCCGATTCGGCGCGGGCGGTCATTCTGCCAGCGCTCGACAAAGCCATTGTCCGTGCCGCCGTTGCCGCCCTTCAGGAAGGCGGGGCCGAGGTGGAGCGGTTTGAGCCCGCGCGCTACCCGCTCCATGAACGCATGTTTTCGTTCAAGGGGGCTCCCTCCGGCGCCGTCAGCCACTCGCTGTCGCCTTACCCCACCTTCACCCATGGCAGGCTGCACAAGGGTCCCACCCATCCGCTCGACGGGTCGGAGGCGGCCAAAAATGCGTATCTTCGTTGGTACATCGAAGAGTACGGCAAAGCCCGCGCACCGATGCGCATCCCCCTTGGCGCCGACGAGGTGGCCTACCTCAATCAGCCCGTGCCCCTCATCGGGCTTCCCTTCAAAGCCTCGCGGATCTCGCTGTCTTACGCGTCCACCGACCCTGAAGCGGCCAAGCTTTTCCCCATCCACGACCTGCCGCGCTACGAGGCCTTCGTGGCCTGGTGGGCCATCGAAAAGGCGCCGGACCTTTATGTGGAAGACTGCCTTGTGCCGGACTACTACGTGGAGGTCCTGCGCAGGATGACGCCCAACTGGATGGGCAGCAACTACGCGCTCTCCCAGGCCATGATGCAGGCCTTCCAAGAAGAGGGCGCGGCTGAAGCCCTTGATATCAACTTTGAGGGCGACCGGATCCTCTTCCACGTTTGGTACCTTTTGGATGCCATCGAAGAACCTGGCCGTGTGCGCTTCATGCCCACCCGCAACCTCAATGCACTGTTTGAAGGCGCGCTTGGTGAGACCCAGTTCGACCGCATCATCCAGAGCGTTCACGACGCTGGCTCGGGCCTTTCAGCCATCTTCAACGCACAGTCCTACAGCGACCTCTTATGGCGCAGTGGGTTCGACCTCACCCGCCGACGGTTCATCTACAACGATGTGGAAGGCAACCGGTTTGAAGCGGCGCGCTTCCCCCCCGCCACCACACCGCCTGCACAGCGGCGATCGCTTCAGGTCATCGGGCCATTCCAAAAGTCATCCGGGCTTGGACAAGCCTCGCGCCTGTCGGCCGAAACCATCCGCCGGGCTGGCCTTGCCGCCAACTTTGTCGACTTTGGGCTCGATAACCCAGCCCCCGTGGGGATGACGCAAAACCGCGTTGCCGACGATGCCCCGCAGCCGGCGCGCATCAACATCATCCATCTCAATGGGGAGACGGTCCCCATTGCGCTGGCCTACATGCGCGATGTGTTTAACGGCTCATACAACATCGGCTATTTTTTCTGGGAGCTGTCTGCGCCGGCACGCTCCCAGCACCTGGCGCTCGACCTTTTGGACGAGGTGTGGGTGGCCACCGAATACGGGGTTTCCATCTACCAGCCCGTGCTCGACAAACCTGTGCGCAATGTGGGCATGGCGGTGGAGCCCATTGATGTCCCTAGCCGGGAAGACGCGCGCGCCTACGTGGCCGAGCGGCTGCCGATTGGGCCGGACACGTTCGTGTGCCTCAGCGCCTTTGATTCGTTTTCGTTCCTGGAGCGGAAAAACCCCCACGGCATTGTCGAAGCCTTCCGCGCCGCCTTTGCGCCCGACGACGACGTCCTCCTCGTGCTCAAAACCCACAACCGGGATTTTGTGCTCGACCCGCACCAAGCGATGCGGTGGGATAGGATCGTAGAGATTGCCAGCGCCGATCCGCGCATCGTGATCTTGAATGAAACGCTCAAATACGCTGATCTCATCAAGCTGAAGGCGGGGGCGGATTGTTTTATTTCACTCCACCGCTCAGAAGGTTGGGGATTTGGGCTGATTGAAGCAATGGTGGTCGGAACTCCAGTGGTGGCGACGGGCTATTCAGGCAACCTTGACTTTACCCGACCTGATAATTCTTGGTTGGTGGACTACGATCTCGTTGAGCCGAAAGATAATGAGTATTTGTTTGTGGAGCGCGGGCAGGTGTGGGCAGCGCCTAAGCTTAAGAGCGCGGTGGAACAGCTGCGCGCCGTCCGCGCTGATCCTGATGAGCGGGCGCGCCGGGTGGCCGCGGCCAAAGCCTACGTGAACGAGCACTTCACCCTTGATGCGCGCGCCAAGGTCTACCGCGATCGCATCGAAGAAATCCTCGACCAGTTGGGCTCGCAGGTGAGTGCTTCATGATGGGCGCGCGATGGACCCTCATGTGGGCGATGAGCGCCTTCGGGTTGCTGGTCGCGGCGCTCGTGGCGATGCCGCCGATGGCGGTCGGCCAAAGCAATAACCCGGTCGTGCTCTCAACCCCGCTCCCTCTGACGGGGGAGGGGGAAGAGGTGGCGCCGCCGCTTCCCGAGGCCGTCCAAACCGTCCCCGAAGCCGGGGTTATTGTGGTACCACCACCCCCCACGATCCCGGCACCGCTGCCGGCCGCCCCCATAGGACTGCCGGTTGTGGAGGCAGCGCCCACAGAGCTTGCCGAGCCGCAGCCGCTGACCACCGTCAACGCACCCGAACCCTTCGCGGTCTCGCCCGATGCAACCCAAGTGGGCCCCCCTGCGCGGCAGTTAATCGAAGAGGACATCGAGCCGGCCTTCGCCAGAGCGGCGAGCGCAGCCCTGCGCCTTCAAAACGCGGTTCTGCGCCACTGCATTACCAATCATGCGATCACCCTTTCCAAAGTCCGGCGTACGTTCCGCGATCTCATTGACGCGAGTACAGTCACCATGCCGCTAACATTTGGCTCGGACGATGCGGCGGCGCTCCCCGAGCGGCTTCTCACCCAAGCCGCCAGCACAGCGTTTTCCAGCAGCCAGCTCGACGCGATGATCCACGGCCGGGTGACGGCCCCCCAAACGCTCACCAGGCTGCGAGAGCAAGAGCCCGGGCTCATCGGCTTACCGGCTTTGGAACGGGTGATGTTGCGCACCCGCTATGCCGAAGAGGCAACGCTGGAAATTCGGTGCAGGCTAGCGGTGACCATTGCCGCCAACATCCGCGATACCACCGCTCGGGCCCGGCAAAACTGGGCCACCCGCAACGTGGATGATCACTGGACGGAGGCAAATGTTGATCTTGCGGACCGACTGCGTCTGCGCGATCTCGTCCAGGGCACTTTGGACACCGCCGCACGGTTTGACCGCGACACCCACCAGTTTGAGCGGCGCCGACGCAATAACCCCGAACTCCCGTTCGCTGCCCGGGGCCATGCCTTGCGCTACCTCATCGCTGCATGTGAGGGGCTGTCGCGGCAAGTGAAGCTCTTGAGCCTTTACACCGAGCCTGAAACCGAGGCGGCAACGCTCCTCACAGATATTGCGAGCGCCCTTGAGGTGGGTCGCCAACGGCTGATCGTCTTGCGAGACCGCCGCCCCGGCGACACCAACTTCCTCGTCCCTTACGATCAGGCGACTGATGATATCATCGACCGCCTACCAAACGCTTTCGGCTTTGATTCCACGGCGTTCAGAAGCCCCATCATCGCGCGGGACATTCCCGCAACACCGCCTGTGGAAACCGTCTCGGAAACCCAGTAGAGACGCACGCGCGCTTCCAGGGCAAGCCTGGGCGTCGCTGAGGGGCGTATGCTCAGCCCGATCTCAGCCGGTCGATGGCGCGCCTGCGCTCAAAAAGGGCCAAAAGCAGGCGTAGCCGGCGCCCGCGTTCTCCTTGGAGATCGCGATCGGTGGTGACGATCAATCGCGCATCATCGGTGGCTGTTGCGAGCAGATCGCTGTGCAACTCGAGCTGGGCAAACTTGAAGGACGGTGCGCCCGATTGGCGGGTGCCCAGGAGCTCGCCTTCGCCTCTCAGTTTGAGGTCGTCCTCAGCAATTTTGAACCCGTCATTGGTGGCCCGCATGGTTTCGAGGCGTTTCTTTGCCACCGCGCCCAGCGGCGCCTTGTAAAGAAGGAGACAGTGGGAGGGGCGCTCGCCTCGCCCCACACGGCCCCTCAACTGGTGCAGTTGAGAAAGGCCAAAGCGTTCAGCATGCTCAACCACCATGATGGTGGCATCGGGCACATCAACGCCCACTTCCACAACAGTGGTGGCGGTGAGCACGCTGAACGTGCCGTCGCGAAACGCGTTCATGACGCGCTCGCGCTCTGGCGTGGGTGTTTTGCCGTGAACAAGGCCCACAACAGGACCGAGCCGCTTGGTGAGTGCGCCATGCCGGCTGGTGGCGGCCTCCACGTCAAGGGCTTCGCTCTCATCCACCAACGGGCACACCCAGTAGGCTTTCTCGCCCCGCGCCACTGCCGCAGCAAGGCGCTCGATCACCGTTTCCACCTGGCTGAGCGGCACGGCGCGCGTGTCCACCGGCTGCCGGCCCGCGGGCTTATCGGTGAGGCGAGAGACATCCATGTCGCCAAATTGGGCCAGCACCAACGTGCGGGGGATGGGCGTTGCGGTCATGACAAGAAGATCAGACTGCGGCCCCTTTTCTGACAACGCCATGCGCTGGTGAACGCCAAACCGGTGCTGTTCATCCACCACCACCAAAGCAAGATCATGAAACGCGACGGACGACTGGAAGAGCGCATGGGTCCCCACCGCCACAGCTGTTTCGCCACTGGCAAGGCTCGCCTGCGCCGCTGCGCGTTCGGCATCGGAGAGCTTACCGCTTAAGAAGGTCACCTTCAGTCCCGCCGGCTCGAGAAGCTGCGACAGGGTGGCAAAGTGCTGCCGCGCCACAAGGTCGGTGGGTGCCATCAGCGCGGTCTGCCCGCCACCCCCGGCGGCCATAGCGGCGGCAAACAGCGCGACCATGGTTTTGCCGGATCCCACATCCCCTTGGACGAGCCGGATCATCCTGTGGGGCGAGGCAAGGTCGGCCGCCACTTCCGCAATTGCCAACCTTTGGGAGGGGGTGAGGGAAAAAGGAAGGCTCGCCTCCAGTTGCTCAAGCGCGGCCTTATCCCATTGCCGGGCCTTGCCTTTTTGGGTGCGCTCCCGGTCTCTCACCACAGCAAGGGCCAGTTGGCTTGCCAAGAGCTCATCATAGGCAAGGCGGCGGCGGGCGGGTGCGTCGGGCGCGGCGTCGGCGGGTTCTTTCAGCTTGTGGGCGGCCACCAACGCCTCGGCAAAGCCAGGCCACCCCTGATGCGCCACTAGGGGCCCGTCGAGCCATTCTTCAAGGGTGGGGACTGTTTCGAGCGCGGCCTCCACCAAACCGGTGAGGACGCCCAGCGTAATCCCCTGGGTGAGAGGGTAGACTGTTTCGAGCCCAAAGAGGCTGCTGGCCGGTGCGTCCTTCGCTTCGACCACTTCGATCCGGTCAGGATGGGCCATTTGTGGCTGGCCCTCCCACCACTCCACTTGGCCAGAGACGCGCACAAAGGCCCCGAGTGGAAACTGGGCAAGGCGCCACGCTTCACCGCCCCTAAAATACAAAATGGAGAGCGTGCCGGTCTCGTCCTCCCCCACAATCCGGGCAGGGGCGCCCGGCCGCCGCGGCGGTGTGTGACGCACGATTTTGACCGTGAACGTTGCCACGGCCCGGTCAGGCGCATCGGCGACCAGGATGAGACGGCGCCGATCGATCAGCCCCGTCGGCATGTGCGACAACAGATCAAAGACCCGCGTCTCAGCCGCGCTTTCCCGGCCGAGGAGCGCCGCCAAACGCTCTGCCCGCGCAGGGCCAACACCTGGCAGACGATTGACCGGGCGCGTCAACGGACCGATATCAGTGATGCGTGTCATACCGGCGTTCCGATTGCGGGACGGCGGCGTTCGCGTTTGCCCCGCACCCCCGTCCCAAGCGCCCAGGAAGCCTCCATGACCGGCACCACACGCTCCTCAGCAGACCTAGAGCCCCGCAAGAAGCGCCTTCTGTTCCAGGCCTGGCATCGGGGAACGCGTGAGATGGATCTTCTCCTAGGCCGGTTTGCCGATGCCACCATCGGCTCGTGGGATGACGATGAGCTTGACCAGATGGACCGCCTCCTCGCGGTTCCCGACACAGAGCTTTACCGCTGGATCACCGAGCAGGACACCATCCCCGACAATCACATGAGCCCGATGCTCCAAAGGGTCATGGATTTCCACAAAGGTCCCACATCATGAGTGCCCAGCGCACGGCAAAGGCGGTCTCCTTAAAAGAGATCCGCGACCGGTCCAAACCCTCGCTCAAGCCCCTTGCCGAGCCGAGCGGTGCGGCGGTGACCTTTGTGGACAATGTGCCCGATGGGATGGAGGGGGAGGCCCTTGCGGTGCTGTCGCGCGCCGCTGATGGACCGATTGTGTTTGTCGCCCGCGATGGCCAGCGCCAAAAAGATGCTGAGGCGGCGCTCCAGTTTTTTGCTCCCGAGGTGACGATCATCCGCCTGCCGGCGTGGGATTCGCTGCCCTACGATAGGGCATCACCGTCTGCGGTGGTTCAAGCGCGCCGCACCGCTGCACTTGCCGCGCTCGCTGAGGGTGTGGCCGCCCCCGCGGTGCTGATGACCACCGCCAACGCCATTGTCCAAAAGGTTCCCACGCCGCACACCATCCGCGCCGCCACCCGCCGCCACCGCGCCGGGGCGGATGTGGCCATGAACGACATCATCGACTGGCTGGAGCACAACGCGTTTGTGAGGACACCCACCGTGCGCGAGGCAGGCGAGTACGCGGTGCGCGGCGGGATTGTGGACCTTTTTGCCCCTGGCGCGGATGAGCCCGTCCGGCTCGACTTTTTTGGCGACACCTTAGAGACCATCCGCCCCTTCGATCCTGAAACCCAGCGCACCACCGGCCAGTGGCGCGACATTCGCCTCGTTGCCATGAGTGAGGTGGTGCTCACCAAGGCCGCCATCGGCAAATTCCGCGAGGGGTATTTGCGCCAGTTTGGCGCCGCCCAAAAGGACGACATCCTCTACCACTCCATCTCTGAGGGGGTGCGCGCTGTTGGCATCGAGCACTTCATGCCGCTCTTCCACGATGAGCTTGCCACGGTGCTCGACTATGTGCCCGGCGCGCCCCTGGTGATCGACCATTTGGCTGAAGACGCCATTGCCAAGCGCGTGGCAGAAATTGAGGATCATTATGAATCGCGGCTCGCCACCGTCGGCTCCGCCATGGGTGCGCCCTATAACCCGCTTCCGGTAGAGGCGCTTTATGTCACCGGCGACCCACTCGAGCGGTTTGACGCGCACCGCCAAATCCGCCTCTCCCCCTTCCGCAGCCCTGATGAGACCGTCCGCCCCCTTGCAGCGGGGGGACGGGTGGGGCGCTCCTTTGCCGCTGAGCGCGCGGCTGAGAATATCAACATCTTCCAGGCGCTCGTTGAGCATGTGGAGGGGCTGCGCAAGGCTGGCCTGAGGGTGATTGTTGCGGCCTGGTCGGCCGGCTCGCGCGACCGGCTGGCGCAGGTGCTGGCCGATCAGGGCCTTATTGGGTTTGACCAGGTGGGCTCCTTCGATGAGGCAATGGGGCTTGACCCTCACCGCGCCGCCCTTGCGGTCCTAGAGATCGAGCACGGCTTTGAGACCGCAGATTACGCGATCATCGCCGAGCAGGATGTGCTGGGCGACCGTCTGGTTTCAGGCGCCAAGCGCCGCAAGCGTGACGCCAACGCCATCACCGAGGCGGCCTCCCTCGCGCCAGGCGATCTGGTGGTGCACGTGGATCATGGGATTGGCCGCTTTGTCGGCCTGAAGACGCTGGAAGCGGCAGGCGCACCGCACGATTGCGTCGAAATCCTCTACCACAAAGACGACAAGCTCTACCTGCCGGTGGAAAACATCGACCTGCTTTCGCGCTACGGCTCTGACAGCACCGACATCATGCTCGACCGTCTGGGTGGCGCGGCCTGGCAGGCCCGCAAAGCCAAGATGAAGCAGCGTGTGCGCGAGATCGCCGATACGCTCATCAAAACCGCTGCAGCGCGCTTAATGAAAAAGGCCCCCGTCATCGAGCCACCCACCGGCGTCTATGACGAGTTCGTCGCCAAATTCCCCTACGACGAGACCGAGGATCAGCTCCACGCCATTGATGCGGTGGCCGATGACCTTGCCGCAGGCCGGCCCATGGACCGTCTGGTGTGCGGCGACGTCGGTTTC
>JBCDLN010000058.1:0-16281 GCA_038745295.1 Pseudomonadota bacterium
AGCCAAAGCCGATGTAGAGCCCAAAGGTGATGGCCCAAACGGCAGCCCACAGGAGGAGGAAATCAGTCAGCAGCGTCATTGGCTCTCGCTGGCATCTGTCTTTGTGGTTGTGGCGGCGATGCGGTCATCCCGCTTTTGCCGGGCAATTTCAAGGCGTCGCTTGAGGTCACGTTCATTGCCGTAGGGGGTTGGTTCATAGAACCGTTCAGGGCTCAGGCCGCTGGGAAAATAGGACTGGCCGGAAATGGCACCAGGGGCGTCGTGGTCATATTCGTACCCGGCGCCATAGCCTTCATCGCGCATCAGGCGGGTGGGCGCGTTCATGATGTGCTTGGGGGGCGGCAGTGATGGGGTCTCATCCACAAACCGGCGGGCGGCTTTATAGGCCTTATAGGCCGCGTTCGATTTGGGCGCGAGGGCGAGATAGATGGTGAGCTCGGCAAGGGCCAACTCGCCCTCAGGAGAGCCCAAAAACTGGTAGCTGTCGCGCGCAGCAATGGCGAGCGAGAGGGCGTTGGGGTCGGCAAGGCCGATATCTTCGCTCGCCATACGCGTCAGACGCCGCGCGAGGTAGAGAGGGTCCTCCCCGCCCGCCAGCATCCGGCACAAATAGTAAAGCGCCGCATCAGGGTCTGACCCGCGCACAGCCTTGTGGAGGGCTGAGATCAGGTTGAAGTGGCCGTCGCGGTCTTTGTCGTGATTAGGGGCGCGGCGCTGGAGAAGGTTTTGAACCGCCTCGGAGGACAGGGCTTCACCGGGCCTTGCCACCCTGTAGACCTCTTCGGCAAGGGTGATGATGGCGCGCCCATCCCCATCGGCCATCCGAATAAGGCTGAGGCGTGCGTCTTGGCGCAGCGGCAAGGGGCCGCGTTCAGCTTCCGCGCGGGTGAGGAGCGTGTCGAGCGCGTCCCCATCGAGGGGGCAAAAGGTGAGCACCTGCGCGCGCGACAGGAGCGCGCCGTTGAGTTCAAACGATGGATTTTCGGTGGTGGCGCCCACCAGTGTGACCGTCCCATCTTCCATGACCGGCAAAAACGCATCCTGCTGGGCACGGTTGAACCGGTGGATTTCGTCTACAAAAAGGAGCGTTGCCCGCCCCACTTGCCGGGCTTGTCGGGCGGTCTCAAAGACTTTTTTCAGCTCAGCAACACCTGAAAAGATTGCCGACACCTGCACGAATTCGGCGCGCACATGGTCCGCCAAAAGCCGTGCAATGGTGGTCTTGCCGGTGCCGGGCGGCCCCCAAAAGATGAGTGAGCCAATCTCAGCCCCATCCAAGAGCCGCGTGAGCCGCCCATCGTCGCCCAAAAGATGTTCTTGGCCCACCACATCCTGAAGGCCTTGGGGCCGCAAAAGATCAGCAAGCGGCCGAGGGGCAGCCTTTTCAAGTCCAGCCGCCTCAAAGAGGCTCACCTCAGCCTCCCAGAACCAGGCTGATTTGCTCCCCACCGCGCACGATGATGATGTCCCAATAGCGCGACCGTCGCCGGGCTGTGCGCTCCAAGACTGCGGTGGTGTCGATGCTGCGCCCGTTCACCTCCAAGATAATGTCCCCCGCCTTAAGGCCCACCCGCTCGGCGATGGAGCGTTGGTCCACCCGAGCGATGGCCACCCCTTCAGCGGACAATTCAAGGCTCAGTTCATCGGCCACCTTGGGCGAAAGGTTCATGACAATGGACCCACCAAAAGGCGAGCGGCCTCGAATGCGGCGCGCGTCCCGGGCAACAGTCTCAGGCGGGCCTTCCAGAGCGACCTTGAAGATGCGCCGTTCGCCGCCGCGCAACACGGCCACATCGGCAGAACCTGAAATGCCGCGCGTGGCGAAGAGGTAGCCGAACGTGTCGTGGTCGGGCACAGGCTCCTGGTCGACGCCGACGATGATGTCACCCACCCGGATGCCTGCCCGCAATGCCGGGCTCTCGCGATAGACGTTGACGATGAGCGCGCCCGTGGGCCTGTCGAGGCCATATTGCCGGGCAAGATCGCGCGTCATGGTTTGGAGGCGCGCGCCGAACCAGGGCCGCTGCACCGACCGCCCTTCGCGCGCTGAATTGACCACCACCTCCACCATGTCGGCCGGTATCGCGAACCCAATGCCGTGAGAGCCGCCGGATCGGCTATAAATGGCAGTGTTGATGCCCACCAGCCGGCCTGCCATGTCGATGAGCGCCCCGCCTGAGTTGCCAGGATTGATGGCCGCGTCGGTCTGAATGAAGAAACGGTAGTCCGCCACCCCCACCTGGGTGCGCGCCACAGCCGATACGATCCCTTGGGTCACGGTTTGGCCAACGCCGAACGGGTTGCCGATGGCCAGCACCAGGTCACCCACCTCGAGGGTGTCCGCATCGCCAAGGGTGACTGTGGGGAACGGGCCGGGGTCATCAATCCTCAGGACGGCAAGGTCGGTGCGGTCGTCCTTAAGGAGGAGGGAGGCGACATACTCGCGCCGGTCGTTGAAGTTGACACGCAGCTCGCGCGCATCGCCCACCACGTGGGCGTTGGTCACCACAAGGCCGGCCGGGTCCACCACAACACCTGAGCCGAGCGCTGTGCCCCGGCGCTGCCGCGGCGCCCCGAAAAAGCGGTTGAGGAAAGGGTCGGAGGCACCGCGGGTGCGCTCGTTGGTTTGGCTGGTGTGGATGTTCACAACGGCCGGCGCTGCACTCTTCACGATGGGAGCGAAGGTGAGCTTGATTTCCGCCGGCGAGGTGGGAACGCCAGCGTCCACCCTTTGTTGTGCGCTCAGCTGAGGGGCGAGCCCCAGGGCCAACAAAAGTGCCAAAATCAAACGCGGCATCGCCAAACACTCCACTCATCTCACCGCCGGTTCGCGTGAGCTGGACAATGGGGGGGTACCGTGCGTGACGCAAGCGGCACCATTGGCCCGCCGGTTCTATCCACGACCCACCGGGTCCCGTCCAGGATCCAACAGGCCCCATCCACGACCCACCGTGTCTCCATGGATCACCGCGCCCGGCGATGGAAGGGCCAAAGGGCGCTCGCTCTTGGGCCGCGCACAGAGCATGGACGATACTTCTTTTCAAAACACTGCTATGCGGAGCGGCCTTGGTGCGCGTGGAGGGGGCGAATGCGCCTTCAGTTGAGTCTGATCTTTGGCCTGTTGGTGGTGTTTTGGCTGGCCTTGTTGTGGCTTGCTGCGCCGCCCGCTGCGGCCGGCCTCGACGAATCGGGCGCTTGGCCTTCGAGGGGACCGGGCAGCGTCCAAATTGAGATCCCAAGCCAAAGCCCGTTTGCGCTCCACAATGTGGGACCTGATGCGCCATCAGCCATGGCCCGTGTCACCTTCACGCCAGCCCGAGGGGCGAGTGCACAAAACCCTGCCCCGGCGGTGATCCTCCTCCATGGCGCTGGCGGGGTGAGCCAGGCACGGGAGGGCCGGTATGCGCGTGAGTTTGCTGCACAGGGCGTTGCTGTTGCCGTCATTGATGTGTTCGGCGCGCGCGGTGGCGGACGGTTTATGGAGCGTCTCATCAAAACCACCGAGGCGATGGCGTTGGCCGATGCCTTTGCCGTCAAAGCCTGGCTTGCCGCGCGCGATGATGTTGATGGAGCGCGCGTTGCCCTCATTGGCTTTTCCTATGGCGGGATGAGCACCACTTATGCCGCCTATGCGCAGGTGGCCCGGACCTATGGCGCGGAACCGTTTGCCGCGCACGTGGCCTTTTACGGCCCTTGCATTGCCCGTTTTGACGATGTGACCACCACCGGCGCCCCCATCCTTATGCTGTGGGGCGACCGTGATGCGATCATGGATCCCACAGCCTGCGAGGCGACGGCAACGGATCTGCGCGCCGGCGGCTCTCTTGTCGAGATTGCCCGCTACGATGCCATGCACCGTTGGGATGGCGGGAGCCGTCGCTGGCGCGCGCCGGCTCACATCGCGGACTGCCGGTTCCGTGTTGGCCGCGACGGGGCTGTGCGCGACGAAGCCTCATTCTTTGTGATGGAGGGACCTGTGGCGCGGGCGGCCATGCTTGCCCTTTGCATCAATCGCGATGGCTATCTGATCGGTGCCGATGATGAAATCCGGCGTCTTTCCAACGCGCAGATGGCCCGCTTTCTCAACCCCATCCTCTTCCCGGATGAGGGGGACGGCGCCTGACGCTCACTTGCGCCAACGCGTGCGCGGCCATAACCCTTGCCTCAGCCCGCCCATTGTCGCCCCTGTCAATGCTGAGCGTGACTGACCCATCTCATACCATCATCTGGCAACCGACCATGTCTGAAGCGACCCGCCCCTCCCCAAGCGTTCGTGCTGTTGCAGCGGATGCACCTTTGCGCGCCGAAATCATCTCAACGGCCCTTCCCTACATGCTGCGCTATGATGAGAAGACCATCGTGGTGAAATACGGCGGCAACGCCATGGGTGACAGCATGCTCGCCAAAGGCTTTGCCGAGGACATTACCCTCCTCACCCTTTCGGGGATCAATGCTGTGGTGGTTCACGGCGGCGGCCCGCAAATCGCCAAAATGCTGGAGCGGCTTAACATTAAGTCTGAGTTTCGCGATGGGCTTAGGGTGACAGACCGGGCCACGGTGGAGATCGTTGAGATGGTGCTGGCGGGCTCCATCAACAAAGACATTGTCTCCATGATCAACGATGCTGGCGGCCGGGCGGTGGGCCTTTGCGGCAAAGATGGGCGGATGGTGCTGGCTGAACCCTTAAAGCGCACTACCACCGATCCTGATTCCAACATCGAAAAGGTGGTGGATCTGGGGTTCGTGGGCGAGCCGGTGGAGGTGCGGCGCGATGTTTTGGATGTGCTGGCCAGTCAAGAAATCATCCCGGTGATTGCGCCCGTTGCGCCCGGAATGGATGGCGAGACCTACAACATCAACGCTGATACCTTTGCCGGCGCCATTGCCGGAGCGCTGGGGGCAACACGCCTTTTGTTTTTGACCGATGTGGACGGTGTCCTTGACCAAAATGGCGCCCTCATCAACGAGTTGACGGTTGCCGAAGCGCGCCGGCTTATGGCCTCAGGCGTGATTTCGGGGGGCATGGTGCCCAAGGTGGAAACCTGCATCGCCGCGCTTGAGCGCGGTGTGGAGGGGGTCGTCATCCTCAACGGGAAGACACCCCATGCGGTGATTTTGGAACTCTTCACCGAAGGGGGGGCGGGCACGCTTCTTACCCTTTAAGGCGAACAAGTGTGTTCAGGTGAGCCGCCACAGGGCAGTGGCGCCGAGCCCTTGCGAGGCGGCGCGCCCTTCGCTCTCAAGCTTTTCAAGCTGGGCGAGCACGGATAGCCCTGCGGCCGGTTTTAGCCGCGCATCGATCTTGCCGTAGAGCGTCTCCACAATGGGCGGGATCGTGGTCTCGCCGCGCGACAGACACTCCATGATCGCGCGCTCTCGCATGAGCCGGTGGCTGCGCATGGCTGACACCACCTTTTCAGGATCGGCAATCTTGTCGCCGTGGGCCGGCCAGTAGACCGCGTGGCGATGGCGGGAAAGGGTGTCGAGCGATGTGAGATAATCTGCCATTGAGCCATCTGGTGGCGCGATGACGGTGGTTGACCAGCCCATCACGTGGTCGCCCGTCAAACAGCCCTCCCCGATGGAAAAAGCCAGGTGATTGGCGGTGTGGCCAGGTGTTGCAATGGCCGTGACGGTGACATCGCCATTGTCCACCTCATCACCGTCCGCAAGGGCAATGTCGGGCACAAAGTTCACGTCCGATGAGGATTGAAACGGGTTGGTCTCTCCGGCCTTAAGCGGTCTTGCGGTGCGGTGAGGCCCTTCTGCGGCAGTGGGGGCGGTCACTGCGCTTTGGAATGCTTCAAGCCCGCCCACGTGATCATTGTGGGTGTGGGTGATGAGGATGTGGCTGACCGGCCGGCCACCGATGGCCTTCATCAGCGCGTCAAGGTGGTCAGTGTTGGCAGGACCTGGGTCGACCACCATCACGGTGCGATCGCCCAGGATGTAGGTGTTTGTCCCAGCGCCCGTGAAGGGACCTTTATTAGGGGCTGTGACCCTTGCAACCTTATGGGCCAGCGGGACAAGCGCGCCGTATTGAGGATCAAAGACGGTCACCGACACTCACCTCTTTGCTCGCCCAATGTCTGGCAGAAACGCCAGCGGATCTGTGGCGTTCTGTGAAGGGGCAGCCTGCCTTATGTTCATGATGTGTTCGCAAAAACGAATCACGCTCAAGAACTCGATTTTCGAGAATCGGCGCAAAGTCAAGGCAGCACCCGCGCGCGGTGCCAACCCGCCTCACTGACGTTCGGTGTGCGACTGCTTGAGCCACGGGCAGGATGGCGTGCGCCGTGCGGCCAGACGTGCGCGGCCGAACCAGAGGCCCCGGTCCGCCAACGGCATCTTGCCAAGGGGATGGTGCAAGATTCGGCCTCGACCGATCGTCCAGTTGAGGTTAAGGTTCGAGTGTCATCTGGAGTTGACACATTCTGGAGTCGGCAGTTTGAGTCTGTCCACGGTTCGTCCCACCTCTCCTCGCCCGGCGGTGGTGCTGGAGCTTTTAAAGCCAATCACGTGGTTTGCGCCCATGTGGGCGTTTGCCTGCGGGGTCGTCTCGTCCGGCGCGCCGGTGGACGTGCCCCGGCTCATCTTGGGCATCCTTCTGACCGGTCCCTTGGTGTGCGCGGCCAGCCAAGCGGTAAACGATTGGTTCGACCGGCATGTGGACGCCATTAACGAGCCGGACCGCCCCATCCCCTCAGGCCGCCTTCCCGGGCGTTGGGGTCTTTATGTGGCGTTCCTTTGGACCGGGCTGTCGCTCGCGGTCGCCACACTCTTGGGGCCTTGGGGGTTTGTGGCAACGGTGCTTGGGCTCCTGTTGGCGTGGGCCTACAGCGCACCACCGTTCAGGCTGAAGCGGGACGGCTGGGTGGGGAACGCGGCCGTGGGTGCATGCTATGAGGGTCTGCCCTGGTTCACAGGGGCTGCGGTGATGTTGGGGACCCTGCCCGACTGGCGAATCATCTCATTGGCGGTGCTCTACAGCATCGGCGCCCACGGCATCATGACCCTTAATGACTTTAAATCCATCGAAGGGGACCGCGTGAGCGGGGTGCGTTCGCTGCCTGCGCGCCTGGGTGCCCGGCCGGCGGCTATGCTCGCCTCGGTGGTGATGGGCGGGGCGCAACTCGCTGTGATCGGGCTTTTGCTGATGTGGGGGCTGGGGACGGCGGCGGTCATCGTGGCGGGTCTTCTGGCGGTCCAGATTGTGCTGATGAAGCGGCTCATTGCTGAGCCGCGCGGCCGCGCCGCCTGGTACAACGCCACCGGGACAACGCTTTATGTGGCCGGCATGATGGTGTGCGCTGTGGCGCTGGCACGGGCCCCTGATGCGCAGGCCGCCCTTTCGGCCGCGGGAGCAAACTGATGCGGGCCGTATTCGCGTGGCTCACCATCGTCCGCTTCGGGATTGTGCAAGCCTCTATCGCGGCCATCACGGTGCTCCCCATCGCAACCTTGCCGCGGCTGATGATCGAAGAGCTCGGCCTTTTGGCGATAGCGCCAGGCGTGTTGATTGGGGTGCACTATGCGGTGCAAATCTCACGCCTTCGGTTCGGTTATGGCTCGGATGTGGGTGGGCGGCGCACCCCCTTCATTTTGGGCGGCCTCTACGGGCTTGGGGTGGCTGGTGTTTTGGCCGCCCTGTCGCTGGTGTTGATGGGTGAAATGCCCCTGGTGGGCTACTTTGCGGCGATGGCATCCTACGCATTGGTGGGGGTGGCCGTGGGTGCTGCGGGGACGACCCTTTTGGCGCTGCTTGCCACCACTGTCTCGCCCGAACGGCGCGCCCCGGCAGCCACCATTGTTTGGCTCTTGATGATCGCCGGCCTTGTGGCGGCAGCCAAGCTCGGCGGAGATGCCCTCATTCCCTATAGCGACGCTCAGCTGGTGCGGGTGTCCATTGCCATATCGATCATCGCCGCCGCCATAGGGACTGCCGCATTGTGGGGCGTTGAACGCTCTGCCCGCCCGCAGCAGGCGCAAGCGGCTGAGCGAAAAGCACCCCCAGGCGGCATGATGGCAGCCTTCCGCCAAGTCTGGAATGAGCCCGCGGCCCGGGGGTTCACCATTTTCGTGTTCATTTCCATGTTTGCCTACAACATGCAGGAGCTGGTGCTCGAGCCATTCAGCGCAGCCGTCTTTGGGCTTTCGCCGGGTGAATCCACCAAGCTGTCAGGCGATCACCACGCGGGCGTTCTTGTGGGCCTCGTCATCATTGCGGTGGTGGGCCGTTTGCTGCGCGGCCGCTCAGGGGCGATGGTCGCGGTCACGGTGGCAGGGTGCTTGTGCTCAGCCGCCAGCCTGACGGCCATCAGCGCGTCAGCGTTTTTTGCGCCGGACTGGCCGCTCGGGGCGACCGTGATGGTCTTTGGCCTCTCCAATGGGATTTTCGCAGGCGCGGCGATCGCCTCCATGTTTAGCCTCGCCGGCGTCGGCGCTGAGCAGCGGGAGGGCACGCGCATGGGCATTTGGGGCGCAGCCCAAGCCATCGGGTTCGGGACCGGCATGTTCTTTGGCGCCATGTGGCTCGACGTGGCGCGTTTTAACGTGACTGAGCCGGCCGCCTTTGCCAGCGTCTTTGCGTTTGAAGCGTTGATTTTCGTTGTTGCAGCGGCCCTTGCCCTGCGCCTTGCCCGCGGCCACGCGCTTCCGGCCGCCAACCCAGTTCCTGCATAAAGGATGACGCGCCATGCACACAGACGCTGATGTTGTCGTGGTGGGCGGCGGACCGGCCGGTGCCACCGTGGCTGAACGCCTTGCTGCAAAGGGGGCCAAGGTGGTGCTCCTCGACAGGGCTGGCCGGATAAAGCCCTGCGGCGGCGCGATACCACCGCGCCTGGTGCGCGACTTTGACATTCCCGAGCGCCTCCTGTGCGCCAAAATCACCTCCGCCAGGATGATTTCCCCCACCGATCGCGCCGTCGATATGCCCATCGACAACGGCTATGTGGGGATGGTGGACCGGGATGTGTTTGATGAGTTTTTGCGCCAACGGGCGGCTGAGGCGGGGGCGGAACGCATCACAGGCACTTTCAAAGAGCTGATGCGCAGCGACACAGGCGCCCCTATCGTCCACTACCGGGGCGAAGAGGGTGACGCGACCGTGCGCGCCAAGATCGTCATCGGGGCCGATGGCGCGCGCTCACAAGTGGCCCGGCAAGGGCTCAATGGCGCCATCACCAAATCTGTCTTCGCCTACCATGAGATCATCACCTCGCCCGAAGACGGACCCGCCTTCGACGGGACCCGCTGCGAGGTCTACTACCAAGGCAAACTCTCGCCCGACTTTTACGCCTGGGTGTTCCCCCACGGCAAAACCGCCAGCATTGGGGTTGGCTCAGCCCACAAAGGCTTTTCGCTGCGCCAAGCGGTGCGCGAACTTCGCGCGGCGACGGGACTTGATACTGCACAGACCCGGCGGACTGAAGGCGCGCCGATCCCACTCAAACCGCTGAAGCGGTGGGACAACGGCAAGGATGTGATCGTGCTGGGCGATGCCGCTGGGGTGGTCGCGCCCTGCTCGGGCGAGGGAATTTACTACGCGATGGCGAGCGCTGAGTTTGCTGCCGAGGAGGTGGCGCATGTGCTGGCCACTGGCGAGGGTCGCACTCTCGCCAACGTGCGGCGGCGTTTCATGAAGGCCCACGGCAAAGTCTTTATGGCGCTCGGTGTCCTCCAATGGTTCTGGTACGCCAACGATAAGCGCCGCGAGCGTTTTGTGACCATGTGCGAAGACCCGGACGTCCAGCAGCTCACCTTCGACGCCTACATGAATAAGCGCCTCGTGCGGAAGAAGAAGGCCGCCCACATGAAGGTGCTGGCCAAGGATGTGGCGCACCTGTTGCGGATCGTAAAACCCGTCAAAGCATCCGGCAGCGAAACCGGCGCCACCGCCAACTGACGGCATACCGCGCCAGCGTGTCGCTCAGGTGTTGGATAACGAGGCGCCCCAAAGACGCGCTGGGCTAACACGGAAAGCGGCCCGTAAAGACGCGGCATGATCATCGCGCTGGTCAGATTGGTGAACGGCTGATTCGGCGAGCACGTAGGCCTCGCCCATCAGGGTGTCGCATCCCATTGAGACGGCATGAGCGCGCTACGGCGTCCTGCTACCCATGATGGCGACCTCATGATTCGTTGGGGCGTATTTAGGCGGGAGCCCGGTCCGGCACGTGCGTGTCAGGCGCCGGGGTCTTCCACATCCACAATGCCGAAGCGGCGCATTTTCACGTAGAGGCTTTGGCGGCTCAGCCCTAAGAGTTCGGCCGCAGAGGCTCTGTTGTCGCCGGACAGCTCAAGGGCAGCTTCAATGCACATGCGCTCGATCGTGTCGGTGGTTTCGCGCACAATCTCTTTGATGGGGACGCGGCCCACGAGGTCGGCCAATTGCTCGGCTGAGCGGGTGGGTAAGACCGCGTCGCTGGCGAGCGCCTGGCGGACCGACAGGCCCACATAGTCCCCGTCGACATCGGTGACTTTGGCAGCCGACACATCCACATCGTGAACTTGGCCCAGCTCTCCTTTCACGACGGTTGCAAAGGAGCGCAGTGTGCCCGTTTCGGCAAGGGCGGTGCGAATCACAGAAAGATCCACGCCGGGCCGACCAAGCCAACGGTCGAGGGAGGTGCCCATGATCTCAGGGGGCTCGCCGGCTTCCGTCATCGCAGCGAAGGCGCCATTGGCGAGCAAGATGTTGAACTGGCCGTCGGTCACCACAAATCCGTCGGGCATCGCCTCCACAACCCGGGCCAAGCGGTCTGGGATGGTGGCAGGTTGTGCTGTCGGCTCGCACACTCGCATCAACACCACGCCGCGCTCTTGGCGTAGGGGTGCAAGGATCACCCGGCCCATCTCCATGACGCCCGACTGCACCCCGCGCGAACGGCGTGCTTCGGTGATCAGTTCAAACAGCGCCTCTCGGTCGGCGGGGGCAACAAGGTCCGCCACTTTGCGGCCCAAAAGCCGGGCGGTGCGCGACCAATGGGCTTGGGCGGCAAAGTTTGCCCCAGCCACACGGTCGTCAGCATCCAGAAACATGGAGGGTTCGGCAGACAGTTGATAGTATTCGCGGTACCGCGCCTCGGCGAGTTTGATCTTTTGATGCTCACGCTCGGATTGCCGCTGCGCGGACAGGAGCCTGCGCTGTGCCGCAGCAATGGGTGATAAATCCCGCCCCAGTGCAATGACCGCCCCTTGTCCTAGGGGGGCTGAAGAATAAAGCACAGGCAGATCATCGCCGCCGCCGGGTCTTGGATGATTGACGTGGGTTTGTGTCACCACGGCACCCACTTCGCCAGCGACAGATAGGAGCCGCTTGACCTTGTCTCGACTTTCCACCGACACGCTGTCGCGAAAGGGTCTGCCGATCCAGTTTTCGAACACGTCTTGGGGAAGTTCAGTATCGCTTACGGCAAGGTCTTTGACGACACCCTCATCGTCGAGCACCACCGCCACGTCCGCAGCCGCTGCCATGAGCGCGGCCACGACCGAGGGCGTCAGCGCCTCAAAATCGTCTGAACTGCGCAACAGGGGAGAGGTTTGGCCGGTGCTTGCGTCCATTTCACCCTCGGCCCCTACTGGCCCAACGCGGAGGCGACCGTCTTGCCATTTGGCCAGCTCACACCGCCTGAAGGGGTGGACGATCGGCAAGCCAGCGATTGGCGATGGCCACCGCATCCTCACCGTCCTTTGCCACAGCATCCGCGCCCACGAATGTGGCAAGCGCCCTTTGGCGCAAGAACGCATCTCCGCCCACCAGGACCCTTATGTCGCGATTGGCTGATGCGGCACGCAGGGCACCGATGGTTTGCGTCGCCTCCTCAAGAAAGCCGTCGCCAGAAAGGGAAAGGCCCACCACGTCATAAGAGTGCTGGGCCACAGCTTCGGTGAGTTCGCGCTTGTCGGCAAAGGGGCGAAAATCCACCGACCAGCGGGCCACGCGGAAAAAATGCTCCACAATGGTGAGCCCGAAAGTGTGCGTCTCGCCAGGGGCGGTTCCCAGAAGTATCGAACGGCCCGGGAACGGGTCAGCCAAATGCTGGTCTGATAGTGTGCGCACCGCATCGTGGAGGGTGCCAAGGCCTGCGGTCACATCGTAAAAAGACCTGCGGTCATTTTCCCAATCGGTGCCCAAAAGTCGGGCGGCCGGCGCCACCACCCTCAATAAAGCGGCTTCAAACGTGCGCCCATTGTCCGCGTACGACAGGACGTGGGAGACGATCACCTCAGGCTCGCCTGACACCGCAGCTTCCGCCACCAGACCCACCAGCTCCGCGATTTCCGGGTCAGCGTCCGGCACCGCTCGCTCGGACGTTTCATCGGTCATTGACAGCAGTTTGGGGATGATACCGTTTTCGATCGTGGCTGCGAACGCCTCTTGCCACTCGACCGAACGCACAGCGACTGAGCCTTTCAGCTGAAATTGAGCCGTGTCAGTCTGGTCATTCGGCACTGTGGCGCCTCCGTGCCCGGCGGGGTTCGGGCGTGCACCCGCCTCAAGCTGCCCGTCCTCAACGGGCTTTTTAGGCCGTCCATCCGTGGGCGTACCGCTGCTCATAAAGAGAGCCTACGCCATCCCAATCCCCATAGCGAGTGCTACGTCAAACTTTAGTCCCACCAATCGCCTCTACTGTCAACTCAACAGGACAGAGGTGTCGCTGCTTTTCCCGCGCTGACAGCGTTGATGGGGTTTCAAACGTCAACTATGATTGACACCTGCCCTCGAGGCGGCATACCTTCACACCAGCAAAAAAGGTGGACACGGGATCCAACGGGTCGTTCTGGGGGGACTGATGGCGCACCGCGACGTTGTAGGTGGACTAACTCTGTGTGCAGACCAACACGGGTCATCACACAGACTCGCACCTACAAAGCGCCCCGTCTACACTGACGAAGAGCGTGCCCGCCGGGACGCCACAGTGTGGACGCGCGTCCAAGCAATCCTCGCCCCGTTTCAGTTCCTCGTGTTTTTGGTGAGCCTCGGTTTGGTCATTACCGCGCTCGTCACTGATTCTTTACACGGGGCTGCCGCCGCGTCAGTAGTTGCCAAGACAATCGTGCTTTACGTGATCATGGTGACCGGCGCGATTTGGGAGAAGGTCGTTTTCGGCCAATTCTTGTTCGCCCCATCGTTCTTTTGGGAAGATGTTGTTTCATTTGGGGTCATTGCACTTCACACAGCCTATCTCTTCGTTTTCTTCTTGGGGATTGGCAGCCCCACCTCTCAGCTCCTCATCGCGCTCGCGGCCTATGCGCTCTACGTGGTGAATGCGGGCCAGTTCCTGTTCAAAATGGTGGCGGCGAAGCGGAGCGATCCGGCGCTGGGCAAAGTGGCCGCGGCGGGAGGTCCAGCATGAACGCGAGCCCCAACCTGCGCCACAATGGGTGCGACCGGCCGGTCCTGCGCGAGCGGGGTCAGCGGGAAGTCTTTTGCGGCCTCACCGGGATCATCTGGCTCCATCGCAAAATCCAGGATGCCTTCTTTTTGGTGGTGGGCTCGCGCACCTGCGCTCATCTTTTGCAGTCCGCCGCAGGGGTGATGGTGTTTGCAGAGCCACGCTTTGGCACCGCCATCATCGATGATCGGGACCTTGCTGGCCTTGCCGATGCCAATGATGAACTTGACCGGGTTGTGGCTGAACTCTTAGAGCGGCGCAGCGATATCAAGCTATTGTTTTTGGTGGGGTCTTGCCCATCAGAAGTCATCAAGCTCGACCTTGAAAAGGCCGCCGAACGGCTCAACGGAACGCATTTTCCAGGCACCCGGGTGCTGGCTTACTCCGGCAGCGGCATCGAGACCACGTTCACCGATGGCGAGGACACCTGCCTGAAAAGCCTTGTCCCCACCATGGCCCAAGACAAGGCGGGGCAGCTTTTGCTGGTGGGCGCACTCCCCGATATTGTGGAAGACCAGTTTGTCCGCCTTTTCCGCGCGTTGGGGATTGAGCGGGTGGCCACCCTGCCACCGCGGCGCGCCAGCGATATCCCCTGTGTGGGTGAGGGTACGCGCTATCTCCTCCTTCAGCCGTTTTTGACCGAAACGGCCCTTGCCCTTGAAGCCCGTGGCGCGCGCCATATCCCGGCGCTATTCCCGTTTGGCGCAGCGGGTTCACGCGCAGCTGTGGAGGCCGTCGCAGACACCTTCGGCGTGCGGCGCGACAGGGTCAATCAGGTGATCGAAGGGCCTGAACGGCGGGCCAGAGAAGCGGTGGCCCGCCAGCGCGAGTTCTTAAAAGGACGGACCATTTCGTTCTTGCCCGATTCGCAGCTGGAGCCCCCGTTGGCGCGCTTCTTGTCAGAAGAGTGCGGCATGGAGCCTATCGAAATCGGCTCGCCCTACATCAATCAAAAGATCTTATCGGCAGAAATGGAGCGGCTGCCTGCCTCAGCCCGCCTCAGTGAAGGCCAGGACGTCGATAAGCAGCTTGACCGTGTGCGCGCTGACCGGCCCGATCTCACTGTGTGCGGCCTTGGCCTTGCCAATCCTTTGGAAGCCGAAGGGCTCACCACCAAGTGGGCCATCGAGCTGGTGTTTTCGCCCATCCACGGGTTCGAACAAGCAGGCGATCTTGCCGAACTTTTCGCCCGCCCCTTGCGCAGAGCCGAAAGGCTGTCGCTGTGAAGCTGCACCTTTGGACATATGAAGGGCCGCCCCACGTGGGCGCCATGCGTGTCGCCACCGGGATGAAGGGGCTCCACTACGTTCTCCATGCCCCCCAGGGTGACACCTACGCCGATCTGCTCTTCACCATGATCGAGCGCCGTGGTGAGCGCCCGCCCGTCACTTACACAACCTTCCAAGCGCGCGACCTTGGCGGTGACACCGCAGAGCTTTTCAAGGAAGCCGCGCGCGAGGCGGTGGAGCGGTTTCAGCCCGAAGCGCTCATTGTGGGCGCCTAGTGCACAGCTGAACTCATTCAAGATGACCCGGGCGGGCTTGCCAAAGCCCTCCAACTCCCCTGCCCCGTGATCCCGCTGGAGCTCCCCAGCTACCAGAAGAAGGAAAATTTCGGCGCGTCGGAAACCTTTTATAGGCTCGCAAGGGGGCTTTCTGATCCTGCAACGGCTGAGGCGCGCGATCCCAAAAGTTGCAACATCTTGGGCCCTACGGCGCTCGGCTTCAGGCACCGGGATGATCTGAAAGAAATCAAAGAGATCCTGGGACAGCTTGGGATTAAGGTGAACCTTGTGGCGCCCCTCACAGCGCGCCCGAGCGACCTCCAACGCCTGCCGGCCGCCGCCTTTAATGTGGTGCTTTACCCCGAAGTGGGAGAGACAGCGGCCCGTTGGCTGGAGCGCACCTTCAAGCAGCCGCGCACCAAAACTGTGCCCATCGGCGTTGCTGCAACGCGCCGGTTCATCGAAGAGGTGGCAGAGCTTGCAGGGGTCGATCCCTCACCGGCGCTCAACAATCCTGACAACCGCCTCCCCTGGTGGTCCCGCTCGGTGGATTCCAACTACCTCACCGACAAGCGCGTCTTCGTCTTCGGGGATGCCACCCATGCGATGGCCATTGCCAGGCTTTGCCGTGATGAGCTCGGTTTCCGCGTTGTGGGTCTTGGCACCTACAGCCGCGAGTATGCGCGCGATGTGCGCGCCCTTGCTGAAGAGCTTGGCGTCGACCCCATCATTACTGACGATTACTTGGATGTGGAGCGCGCCATCGAAGCCACCGAGCCCGAATTGGTGCTCGGCACACAAATGGAGCGGCACATCGCCAAGCGGCTGGGGATTGGCTGTGCGGTGATTTCGTCACCCGTTCATGTCCAAGACTTTCCCGCGCGTCATTCGCCGCAAATAGGGTTTGAGGGGGCAAACGTCCTCTTCGATACCCTTGTCCACCCTCTTACAATGGGCCTCGAAGAGCATCTGTTGACGATGTTCCGCGAGGACTTCGAGTTCTCCGACGAGGCAGGAGCCTCCCATCTTGCCGCGCATGCGCCGCAGCCGAGGTCGGTTCCCCAGCCCGCGCCTCCGCTTGCGTCGTCGGAGATCCTAGTTTCCCCGCCATCCACCCCAACCTGGGATGAGGCGGCTACGCAGGAGCTGAAGAAAGTGCCGTTCTTTGTCAGGGGACGGGCACGCCAAAACACCGAAGCCTACGCCGCAGAGCGGGGGCTGACAGCCATCACAGTCGAGACGTTGTACGATGCGAAAGCCCACTTCGGACGCTAACGCAACGCCCGTGCGCGTTGCGATCGTGACGCTGGACAACCATCTGGCGCGCACGGTGGCACGGGCAGAAGCACGGCTGAAACCTCAGCTTCCTGGCCTCAC
>JBCDLN010000059.1:0-16257 GCA_038745295.1 Pseudomonadota bacterium
CCTTCGCGCTCCGGCTGCGTCTGATCGGCCTTCGCATCGGCAGCGTCGGCGGCGATCATGTCTTCCGCTTCGACGGTCAATCGTCCGCCTCCGATAGGCGCACACGCGGGTCAACCACCGAGTAGGTGATGTCGACGATGAGGTTGATCACCACGAACATCAAGACCGTCAGCATCAGGTAGGCGACGATCAGCGGCCGGTCGAGCAAGTTAATGCTATCGATAATGAGTTTACCCATGCCCGGCCAGGAAAACACAGTCTCCGTCACCACAGCAAAAGCAATGACGGAGCCCATCTCAAGACCCAGCACAGTCACGAGCGGAACGAGCGTGTTGCGGAACGCATGGACAAAGACAACTCGCGAGCCGGCGAGGCCTTTGGCGCGAGCATACTTGATGTAGTCCTGGCTCATGGTCTCTTTCATGCCGGCGCGGGTAAGGCGGATCACCAGCGAAATCTTAAAGAGCGCCAGATTGAGCGCGGGCAAAAACAGATGCTGCAGCCCATCGAGCGTGAGGAAACTGAGCTCCACGCCCAAAACATCCACCGTGTCGCCCCGCCCGCCTGAGGGCAGCCACCCCATCTCCACCGAAAACAGAAGTATCAGCATCAGGCCCACCCAAAAACTGGGCAGGCTGAACCCGAAGATCGAGCCCGTCATGATGATGTTGGAGGCTGCTGAATTGGGCCAGTATCCGGCAATCATTCCAAGGGGAATGCCAAAGATGAGCGCCAACACCATCGATGATATGGCAAGCTCGAGCGTTGCGGGCATTGCCTCTAGGATGAGCTTGAGCGCCGGCTCATCGTAGATAAAGGAATTGCCAAGGTCGCCCTGCAGCGCCCTCACCACAAACGTCCAGTACTGCTCAAGGACTGGCTTATCGAGACCCAGCTTCTCGATCGCCCGCTGTTTGATTTCGGGCGTGGCATCCGGGTTGATAAGGATTTCCACAGGGTTGCCGATGGCGTAGATGCCGACGAACACGATGATGCTCATCACAAAGATGGTGATGGCCCCTTGAAGCGTTCGCCGAATGAGAAAGAGCGTCATCGAGATCCCTGCGTGGCGCTGCCTGCCGGCATACACCCGCGCACTGCCATTGAATTCACCGAGCACGATTGATGCCAACCGGCTCTCACATCATGGAGTGTGACGAGACCCGCCAGATCATGCAATGTCGCCAAAACACGGAGATGTTATGCGACTGGAAGGTAAGACGGCTCTCATCACAGGGGGCTCTTCAGGGCTTGGCCGCGCTATGGCACGCCGCTTTGCCGCCGAGGGGGCGAAGGTTTACGTCACCGACATTACCAAAACCCCCCGCGAGGGCGGCGCTCCCACAGTCGAATTGATTGTGGAAGAGGGCGGGGCAGCCGAGTTCTTGGAGTGTGACGTCTCGGTTTGGGACGACGTTGACTATGTGATGAACCACATTGCTGGCCGCGACGGGCGGCTCGATATCATGGTCAACAACGCGATGACCACCGCCTATGAGCCTGCTCCGCTTTTGGAAACATCGGCCAAACAGTGGAACGACGTGCTGGCCGTGAACCTCACTGGAGTTTTCTTTGGCTGCAAGCGGGCTGTGGCGCAGATGCTGGGCCAAGCGCTTCAAGGCGAGGTGCGGGGGCGCATCATCAACCTATCGTCCCAGCTTGGCATTGTCGCAGCGCCTGGAAACTGCGTGTACGGGGTGTCGAAGGCGGGGGTGGACTACCTCACCAGGCAGGTGGCGCGGGACTATGCCAAGGATGGCATTGTGTGCAACGCCATTGCGCCCGGCAAAATGCTGACCGGGAAGACCGGCCGCGCCATCGACCCCGACGTTATCGCCTTTTCCCATAGCCGCACGCCCTGGCCACGCCTTGGCACGCCCGAAGATATCGCCGCCGCTGCGGTCTTCTTGGCGAGCGATGAGGCAACCTTTATCCAGGGCGAGACGCTGGCTGTCGACGGCGGATGGCTCGCCAGCTGAAACCTGGCATCACGAACACAAGAGCGCCCACCACCAGGACAAGGGAGAGCGCTTCAGCGAGCCCCACCTGCTCGCCCAAGATCATTGCCGAAAAGAAAACGCCCAGCGGCGGCACAAGGAGCGTGCTCATGGAGGCGAGTGTCACTGGCAGTCGCCGCACGATGGCAAAAAAGATGGCCTGACAGAAAATCATAGGCACCACGGCCGAAAAGGTGACGGCCGCGGCCGTGCGCCCGTCCATCGCCAGAAGTGTCGACGGTGCGCCGATGGTGAAGGCGGCAAGGGTGAGAGGCACGCCTCCGATAATGAACTGCCAACCCGCCAGCACAAGCGGGCTGATATCCCACCGCGCTCCTTTCACGATGATGGTGGAAACAGCCCAAGACACCGCGCCACAGACCATCAGGAGCGCACCAAAAGCTGCAGCATTGAGCGCCTCCAACGCCGGAACAAGCAGCAGGGCAAGGCCACCCATTCCCAGGAGGAGGCCGATCAGGCGCCGCCCCGTCAGCGGCTCATGGAGGAAAATTGCAGCAAGGAGTGTCACCCACACAGGCATGGTAAACGCCAGAACGGCGGCCCGGCCGGCCTCCACAAGTGAAATACCGAAGCCAGAGAACGCATTCCACAGGATGCCTTGGGTGATCCCCACCAACAGCAATGGGCGCATATCGCGCTTTGGCACAGAAATGCCTTGGCCGAAGAGGTAGGCAAGACCGAGGCAACCGATGCCGCCCACCATGACCACCAAGGCCCGGAACGTCCATGGCTCCACGACCTCGAGGCCGAGTTTCATCATGGGCCAGTTGAGCGCCCAAAAGATTGCCAGCCCCGCCACCGCGCCGACTTGCGCGGCCCGCTCAAGGGCGCTCATATCGCGCCATGCATATCTTGATCATCGACCCCCAGTTTGACGGTACGCCTGATATTGAAAAGGGCATTGCAGGCGAGGATGCGCTCATCACCGTCTGGCGGACCGAAGTGGATGGGCCGCCCACAACGGCGCCGCTCAGCCAGTGCGATGCCCTCATCAATTGCCGAAGCCGCAACGCCGTCACCGCCGAAACGGTCGCCATGATGCCGCGCTGCAAGATCGTGGGGCAGGCGGGGGTAGGTTTTAACCACATCGACCTCGCCGCCTGCGCCGCCAGGGGGATTCCCGTGTGCAACACCCCCGACTATGGCACGACCGAGGTGGCGGACCATGCCCTGGCGCTGACCCTTTCTTTGGTGCGCGGTGTGGTGGCCTATGATGCCAAGCTTCGGGCACGGGCGATGGGATGGCATGCGCGCAAACTCAACACCCCGCGCCGACTGCGGGGGACGACATTTGGCATTGTGGGCCTGGGCCGGATCGGGACCGCCGCCGCACTGCGGGCCAAAGCGTTTGAGACCAAGGTGGCGTTTTATGACCCTCATCTGCCCCCCGGCACAGAAAGGGCTTTTGGCTTTCGGCGGGAGAACTCGCTGAAGGGGCTCTTGGGATCTTGCGACATTGTCAGCGTCCATACGCCTCTGACGCCCGAAACGGAACGCTTTATCGATGATGAGGCGCTGAGCGCTGCAAAGCCCGGCCTTCTCCTCATCAACACCGCCCGTGGGGGCACCATGGACCTTGACGCCGTCTACAACGCTTTGCGCGATGGCCGGCTTGGAGGGGCCGCGCTGGACGTTTTGCCGGTGGAGCCCATCGACTACACTCACCCCCTCTTGGCAGCATTTGAAGCCTCTGAGCCATGGCTTGACGGACGTTTGGTGGTGACCCCCCACGCAGCTTTCTTTAGCCCCGATGGCCTTGCCGACATGCGCCGCATCGTCACCCAGACGGTGATGGATTACATCCATCACGGCACTTTGCGCTCCTGCGTCAACGAGGCGCTTTTGCCGAAGGGGGGACGCGTACACGCCGCGTAAGCGCCGGTTGAGCGCACTGCTACTCGCGGGAGGCGTTAAATGCTGCCACCGTCGCCTCATCTGGGGGATAAGTGGTCGAAAGGGGTGCACCTTCCCTCAGCCGCTGAGCGCAAAAGGCCTCCAACGATTCCCGCTCGTGGGCGCGCTCGGCCACCTCACCAACGAGATGGCGGGGGACGGCCGCCACACCATTGCCGTCCCCCACCATGATATCGCCCGGGAAAACCGGAACGCCGCCACACCCGATGGGTTCGTTGAGCGCTGTGATGTGCCGGTGAGAGGTGAACGGGAGGGAGGCATCGCCAGTCGCGTAGACCGGAAAGCCGATCCGTTCGATGGCGGCACGGTCGTTGACGCCGCCATCCACCACTATTCCGCTCACCCCGCGCACTTGGAAGCTGGTGGCCACCATGTCGCCCAGGAGCGCTGTATCGGTGACGCCTGCCGCCTCGCACACCAAGACAGCGCCCTCAGGGGTGTCGTTGAAGGCGCGTTTTTGAAGGTTGTCTGCCGCGCCGCTCTCGATCGCTGCTCGCTGGTCTTCGCGGATGGGGATGGTGCGCAACGTATAGGCCGGACCCACCATGAGTGGTGCACCGGGCGCCAGGGGTTTGACCCCGCGCAAAAACACATTCTGATAGCCCATACGGTAAAGCGTTGAGATGACTGAAGGGACAGACGTCTCACTCAAAAGCTGTCGTAACGTCGGGTCGAGGGGTTCCAAAGCCGAACTCCGCATGAAGGGATACCAAGTTATGCGCGATTATGGCGATGCGGCGAAGCCTTTGTGGACGCTTGAGCCGGGCATGATTTTTCTCAACCACGGCTCCTATGGCGCTACGCCTAAAAAGGTGCTCGCCGAGCAAGCCAAGTGGCGCGGGCAGTTGGAGGAGCAGCCCTGCCGGTTCATCAACCAGATCGCCCCAGGCGCAATCCGCGCCGCAGCAGCCGATCTTGCCGCCTTCCTGGGCGCTGAAGCTGATGACGTCGTGTTTGTGGAAAACACCACACAAGGCATCAACGCCATCCTGCGCTCTTTGCCTTTTCAGCATGGTGACGAGGTGGTGGTGGTCGACCACGTCTACAACGCTGTGCGCAAAACGCTCGACTATGTGCTTGAGCGGGCCGGTGCGCGCCTCGTTGTCGCCCCGCTAGGGCTGCCGGCGACGCCGGAGGCGGCGGTTGAGAGCCTCTTCGCCGCCGTCAACGCCCGCACCCGGCTGATCCTCATCGATCACATTGCCTCCGTGAGCGCGGTGGTGTTTCCCGTTGCCAATATTGCCGCGCGGGCGTCAGCGCACGGTATCCCAGTTCTGGTGGATGGGGCCCATGCACCCGGGATGATCGACCTCGACATTCCCTCGCTGGGCGTCGACTACTATGTGGGCAATTGTCATAAATGGCTCTGCGCACCCAAAGGCGCTGCGTTCTTGTGGGCGCGCCGCGAGCGGCAGGCAAGCCTCCACCCCACCGTCATCTCCCATGACTATCTCAAAGGCTTCACCTTCGAATTCGATAAGGTGGGCACACGCGATGCTTCGGCCTGGCTTTCTGTCCCAGCCGCCATCGCATTCCATAAGGAGATGGGCGGCCGGGCTTTGCGCGCGCGCAACCACAGCGTCGTCACAGACGCCGCGGTTTCGCTGGCCAATTCTTGGAAAACGAAGCTGGGCGCGCCACCGTCGTCCTTTGGGGCGATGGCGACGATTGCGCTGCCCGATACATTGCCCGCGGACAGGGCAAGCGCGGACGCGCTCAAAGCGTGGCTCTGGGCCAACCACCGTGCAGAGGTGCATGTGATGCCGTTTTCCGGCGCACTTTGGCTGAGGATCAGCGTACAGGCCTACAACACCGCGGCGGAGTGCGCTGCCCTTGCCGACCTCTTGCCAGAGGCGATCTCGGCCTTGGAGACGGCGTGACGCGCTCCCTCAAGCACCCGCATTGAGAACAAGGTGACGACGCTTCGGCGGCAAGGCTGGAGCTGGTCCCGATTAAACGGAAACGTTTGAGCGGGAAAACGGCCCGTTTTTTAGGGGGCAATCATTTTTCTCGGGCCGCATGCGGCCCGAGATGCTTTAGCGGGCACTTTCCCCCGGCTTCAAGGCGCGCACAGCAAGGGCGTGAACCGGCCCCTCCAACTCTTCACGCAGTGCTTCGTTGACCAACCTGTGGCGGGCAAGGCGGCTTAAACCATCAAACGCGCTTGCGGTCACAATGACGCGAAAGTGAGTCTCGCCTTCGGGCCGCGCACCCACGTGCCCGGCGTGAAGGTGGGATTCGTCGATCACGTCCAGCGCCTGTGGGGCGAGAACCTCCTCAAGCCGAGCGACAATCCTATCCCTGACGGCCCCCATACTTTCCTCCATTGGCTCAGCTGAACGCCGCCCCTTCGCAGGCAGCTGCGTCATCACGGCAGGTGGCCAACGCGTCGTCGGCCGCCTCCCCGCGAGGGTGACACTTGTCACGCCATCCACACCCCTTGCCACCCCACAAACACCATGGAACGTTGAATTTGCGCAAGGTGTGCGGCATGGTTTTCAGGTTGCAACCTGAGCAACCCAAGAACGTAATGTTGTGCCGGTTTGTTTCACGGAGACGCGTTGTGGTGGAACGGTTGAGATTGGATGGGCAGTGCGGCCTTTGTTGGCCGTTCAAAAGGGGCGTGGTGACCCGCGCTGCCGCAATGCTTGCCTGGAGCGTCCCGCTGGTTCTCGCGCTTTTCGTGTCAGTCTTTTGTGCGCAGGGCGCACGGGCTGAAATTGGCGCCTATCTTCTTTTTGACATGAAGAGCGGCGCTGTCATTGCCCGGCACCGCGCATCGACCCCTTGGTATCCGGCCTCCATCACCAAACTGATGACAGCATACGTGACATTTGAGGCAATAGAGGCTGAGCAGGTGTCCATGTCTTCGCCTGTAACCATTTCGCCACAAGCGCGACAGCAGCCGCCTAGCAAAATGGGGTTTCCGCTCGGCACCGTCATCACCGTTGAAACGGCGCTCAGAATCATCCTTACAAAGTCGGCCAATGATGTCTCCGTGGCCCTTGCCGAAGCGATCGGCGGGACACAGGCGCAGTTCATCGACAAGATGAATGGCGCGGCACAAAAGCTTGGGATGCGTTCGTCCTCGTTCGACAACCCGCACGGGCTTCCCAACAGCAAGCAGATTACCACAGCACGAGACGTGGCGCTCCTCATGCGTGCGCTCGACCGTGACTTTGCGCGCCATGCTGAGTTCTTTGAAATGTCGGGCGTGCGGCTTGGGGGGCGCCTGCTGCGCAACCACAACGCTCTGATCCGCCGGTTTCGTGGAACCGACGGGATGAAGACCGGGTTTATCTGCGCCTCAGGCTTCAACATTGCGGCCACAGCAACACGGGGGGAAGTGCGCCTTGGTGTGGTGGTGTTGGGTGGATTGACCTCGCGCGAGCGTAATGAGCGCACGGCCGAACTGCTGGCGAAGGGTTTTGATGCTGTCAAAAGCGGCGGTACTGTCGCCCTTGATGGATTTGGCGATCTGGATGCCAAACTTGTCCACGCCCCCGTGGAAGGCACACGGCAAGATATAGGCGCTGTGGAAGACCTCCCGCATTCATCAGCGGATGTTGTGGACTTGCGCAGCACCGTATGCGGATCAAAACGCCCGCGTACCCGCTATAGCGATGGCGTTTTTGCATCAAAGGAAGCGTTCGACGAGCGGCGGCTGAAAGCGGCCATGTGGGATGAAGCTGCCGCGCGGCGAAAGACAAAACTGCGCGCGGTGCTGTCAGCCCCCCGCCCCGAGCAGACGGCCGTCAAGAAAGCATCGGAGCCGAAAAAAGACATCACTGCTACTGCGTCGACACCGCCTCGGCCCATTGGTCCGCTGCGCCAATTTGGCGATGACAGCCTCAAGCCCGTTGCGTGGACGGCATCGGCCACCACAATTGGCCCCCTTGTCCATCCGCGGCGAAGCGTGGCAGCAGTTTCTTCAGCACCCACGTCTTGGCTTGCACCCGATGGGTGGACCCCCTCACCACGGCGGCCGATCCCCAATCCGCTTGAGGCTGCTGATTTGAGGGGCCCTCTGCCAGAGCCGCCCATCCGCCTTCCCCTTAGCTACATGGAAACGGCGGTGGCAAAGGCGCCCATTAACATTTCGATCGGTGGGGCCGATCCGTCACGGCCGAGCCCTTTATCGGGCGCCATTGTGGGTGGTGGGCCCGCGCCAAAGCCAGCGCCTAAGCCGCTTCCCGCCACAACGGAAATGGCAGGCGAAGAGGCAGCAACGCCGGTCGATTCGTAAGGGCGTTGCGGCCGTTGGGATGCGCAGCTGCGGCGTTCCGGCACCCCCACCATGACCTATGCCGCGGGTCATTTTCTTGCGCATAGTTCATGCTGATTTGATCGACTTGATCTGATCGGGATACGCGCCAGGGAGTGACCGTCGATGGATCTTTCTGACTATCGTGCCAATATTCGCCGCGCCCATCTTGCAGATGATGATGCTGTTCTTGCTGCGCTGATCAGCACATATGCGCCCAACAAGGCGGTGCGGGCTCAGGCGTCCTCGTCGGCCGTGGATTTGGTGAAGGACATCAGGCGCAGCGCCAAACCTGGTGTGATGGAAGTCTTTCTCGCCGAATACGGCCTGTCGTCTGATGAAGGTGTGGCGCTGATGTGTTTGGCCGAAGCCCTCCTTCGGGTTCCCGATTCTCCTACCATAGATGACTTGATAGAAGACAAGATCGCGCCCTCCGCCTGGGGCGAACACTTGGGAAAGTCGAGCTCATCGCTTGTCAATGCGTCCACTTGGGCGCTGATGCTCACCGGCAATGTCCTGCGAGAGCCGCGCGAGGAGGGCTTGGCTGAAACCTTGAGGCGGGCAATCAAACGTATCGGCGAACCTGTCATCCGTCTTGCCGTGAAAGGGGCCATGCGGGAAATGGGCCACCAGTTCGTTCTTGGCGAAACCATTGCCAGCGCGGTCGATCGGGCCAAGTCCAGTGAAGAACGCGGTTACACCTACTCCTACGATATGCTTGGGGAGGCTGCGCTTACCCAAGCCGATGCAGATGACTTTTTCGATGCCTATGAAGACGCCATACGCCACCTTAAGACGAGGGCAGCGGCTGATCACCCTCGGGATAATCCTGGTATTTCCATCAAACTGTCAGCGCTTCATCCGCGTTATGAAGTCAGCCAAGAGCGCCGCGTCCTGTCGGAACTACTTCTGCGCGCACGATCGTTGGCGATCATGGCGAAAGAGGCCAATATTGGCCTGAACATCGATGCAGAAGAGGCAGACCGGCTCGATTTATCCTTAACAATCATAGAAAAACTTGTTGCGGACAACGCCCTTGCTGGGTGGGACGGTTTTGGCGTTGTGGTGCAAGCCTACGGGAAGCGGGCAAGCCATGTGATTGACTGGGTACACTGCCTTGCCAGTGCCCATGACCGTCAGTTGATGGTGCGCCTCGTGAAAGGTGCCTACTGGGATAGTGAAATCAAGCGCGCGCAAGTGGATGGGCTGAAAGGCTTTCCCGTATTTACCGACAAACTCGCAACGGACGTTTCTTACATTTGTTGTGCAGCTCAACTTTTTGAGTATTCGGACCGGCTATACCCACAGTTTGCCACCCACAATGCTCACACCGTCGCCAGCATTCTCGAAATGGCCGGTCAAAGCCATGCGTTTGAGTTCCAACGCCTCCACGGAATGGGTGAAGCGCTCCACGACCTTGTGCTGACCCAACAAAAGAGCCACTGCCGAGTCTATGCGCCTGTGGGGGCCCACCGGGACTTATTGGCGTATCTTGTTCGCCGATTACTGGAAAACGGGGCAAACTCCTCTTTCGTTAACCAACTTGTCGATGAGGAGGTGACGCCTGAGGAAATTGCAGCCGACCCGTTTCAGCGACTTTGCAATACTACCAATGTTAAGGTTATTGTCCCCGATGCTCTTTATGCGCCGGACCGCACAAATTCACGTGGATGGGATCTTCACAACTACGACGATCTCAAGAGTTTTCATGCCGCCCGTGCTCCATTTCTTCACAAGAAATACATGGTCGGCCCTCTAATTGTTGGCGAAGTGGATGCTGGGCCGGACATCACCATCACCAACCCCGCCGATCCGGCCGATAATGTCGGCAAGCTTCATGTGTCGACGCTAGCGACGGCAAAGGCTGCGCTTGCAGCGGCGGCGGATTGGAGTGTGTTAACACCATCAGAACGGCGCAGTGTTCTCCATGAGGCAGCGCAGCTTTATGAAGCCAACGCTGGCGAACTTTTTGCGGTGCTGTACCGGGAGGCGGGAAAGACCGCTGTCGATGCTATTGCCGAACTTCGTGAAGCTGTTGATTTCTTGCGATTTTATGGCAACGAGGCGGTGCGCATAGGCGACCGGCCAGGGCATGGACTTTTCACCTGCATCTCCCCTTGGAACTTCCCGTTGGCCATTTTTACCGGCCAGATTGCAGCGGCCCTTGCGGCCGGCAGTGGTGTGCTTGCAAAGCCGGCGGACCCCACCCCCATCATCGCGTGGATTGCCACCCGCCTCCTGCACAAAGCCGGTGTTCCGAAAAGCGTCTTGCAACTCATCCCTGGCGACGGGCCAACCATTGGCGCAACGCTCACCACTGACCCCCGTGTGGGTGGGATCTGCTTCACCGGTTCCATCGGCGTTGCGCAAACCATCAACCGTGCCGCTGCAACATCGTTGTCGCCTGACGCTCCGTTGATCGCTGAAACTGGCGGCATCAACGCAATGATTGTCGATTCAACAGCGCTGCCGGAACAAGCCGTCAACGACATAGTTGACGGAGCCTTCCGCTCAGCAGGCCAAAGATGTTCGGCCCTGCGGGTGCTTTATGTCCAAGATGATGTGGCGGAGAGTTTTCTAAAGATGCTCTTTGGCGCAATTGATGAGTTGATCATCGGTCCGCCAGGAGACGTTGCCACCGATGTTGGCCCGGTGATCTCAGCGTCGGCCCGGGGTAAGATTTTGGCCCATATCGAGTGCGCCCGTCGTGAAGGTCGTGTCCTCAAGGAGCGCGCGGTACCGCAGCAGAGCTTGTTTGTGGGGCCGACCGTCATATCAATTTGTGGGATCGAAGCGCTTGAGGCCGAAATCTTCGGCCCGGTCCTCCACGTCGCAACGTTCCGCTCCCATGAGGTTGACCAAATCATTGCCAAGGTCAACGCAAGCGGATTTGGCCTCACTTTTGGTTTGCATACGCGCATTGACGATCGGGTTGACCACATCACGAAAGAACTCAAGGTGGGCAACATCTACGTCAATCGAAATCAAATTGGCGCGGTGGTGGAAAGTCAGCCTTTTGGGGGGGAAGGTCTTTCTGGAACCGGGCCCAAGGCGGGTGGTCCCCTTTATGTGGAGCGCTTCAAGCACCAAGCCTTGCCGCATCACCAACAGATCGATTTGGCGGATTCCATCCCTTTCAATGCGCTGCAAGATGCTTTGGACGGGGCGATGGAGGCGGCGCCCAGTCTTCTTGAAACCCGAACGATGCGAGGCCCCACTGGCGAATCCAATGTTTGGTCAACGCATGCGCGGGGGAAGGTGCTCTGCCTTGGTCCCACTGCGCAAGATGCACAGGATCAAATGGCCATCGCACGTGGGTGTGGATGCGCCGTGGTGGGTGTCGCGCCAGGGCTGAGTGGACCTGGAACACTTCAAGGGACGATCACGCCACATGATTTGACCCGCATTAAGGGGTTGGGAGCGGTCGCTTTTTGGGGAGAGGCTGCTGCGGCAAAGCCCATCAGGATCGCTTTATCGCAACGGGGTGGGCCGATCATCCCACTGATCATGACAAAGGATATGAAACACTTCTGTATTGTTGAAAGACACCTTTGTATCGACACGACCTCGGCGGGAGGGAATGCTTCTTTGTTGGCAGCCCAGTAACCGAAGATGCGCGGCTCTGAGCTTGGGTGGCAGCTGGAGCTCAATTCTGCGCTGACGCTCGCACCTGACGCTCTGTGAACCAAAAGTTCAACTAGAGCATCTGCTTGGGCAGCCATGTGGCAAGGAAGGGCAGCCATAAGACCACGAATGCTGCGACGAGGATCAAGATAAAGTAGGGTGTCGAGCCGATGAAGATCTTTCCAAGGGTTGCTGACGGGTCTGGGACTGAGCCTCGCACAGTATAGACCAGCAGGCCGAATGGCGGCGTCAGCAAGCCCGCCTCGATAACGAGAATCCCGAAAATGGCGAAGGCAATGGGGTCGATCCCCAAAGCCATCGCGATGGGAGCGAAAATAGGCACCGTCAACAAGATGATCGAGACGCTGTCGATGAGCATCCCCAACACCAGCCATATCACCACCATCAACGCAATCAGCATAATGGGGTCTGTGCCCAGTCCGAAGAGTAAGCTCTGGATGGTATTGACGGCGCCGCCCAGTGCTAAGAGGCGGGAATACATTTGCGCGGTGATGAGCAAGAACATAATCGGCGCGGTGGTCCGCCCGGCTTGATAGATGGCCGCCAGAATGTCCTTGCCGCGCATCCCCTTCGCAATACCCACAAGCAAGGCGCCAATGGCACCGAAGCCTGCCGCCTCGGTCGGCGTGAAGACACCCCACCAGATGCCTCCAATGACGAGCAAGATCAGGAATAAAATGCCGAAACCGCCGATGAACTCGGACCGCGCTTCTTGCCGCGTCATCGGCACGAGGGGCTCTTTGAAAGCCGGCGCAACGTCGGGTTTTCGCACTGCAGCGATGATCACGTAAAGGGTGAACAAGACCGCCAGCAAAATGCCCGGCAAAACCCCAGCAATGAAGAGGGCGCCGACGCTCATCTCCGTCAAAATAGCCCAGACAATCAAAAGGACCGAGGGTGGAATGAGCATCCCGAGGCAAGCGGAGCCCGCCACTGCCCCCAGCGCGAAAGTCTGCTTGTAGTGCGCTCGCCGCATTTCCGGATAAGCAATCCGGGAAAAGGCTGCAGCTGCAGCAATCGATACACCGGTAACGGCTGCAAAGACTGTGTTGCCTGCAATTGTTGCAATGGCGAGGCGACCCGGCAGGCGCTTCATCGTGCGATCGCAAATCCGGTAAAGATCCGTTGCCGCGCCAGAGCGGGAGACAAAATCGCCCATAAGAACAAACAACGGTATGACTGCGAACACATCTTTGCGGATCGCTTCATACGCAGTGTTGCCCAGGATAGAGACTGCCGCCTCAAAGCTGCCCAGCATCAACCACACGCCAAGACCTGAGCAGATGGCAAGGGCGATGCCGATGTGCACGCCGAAAATGATCAGGACAACGAGAAGCCCAACCATCCAAAGGGCGATGTCACCCCCCATGCCGGGTCAGCCTTCTGCACCGGGGACGGTGCCGGGCGCACTCAACTCATCGACGAGGCGCCCCTGCCAATCCAGGATGATCATGCTGACATAGGCCCAAGCGCCGAACACCGCCATCACCAAAACAGTCCCCCGCACCGGCCAGGTGGGGACCCGAAGCGCGCCCTCGCCTTCATATTCGCCGATCTGGTAAGCGTCGATGAAGCTTGGCCACGTGCTCCATAAGAGCCCAAGGAAAAATATGAAGCCAAGCACCATGCAGAGCGTTCGCAGCAGGCGGCGCACGAAGGGGGGCATGGCATCGGCAAAAATCGACGTGCGCAGCATCGCGCCTGAGTAGACAGCAAGTGGAAGCTGCAAAAACGTAATCGCCACCACCGAGTTTTGGATGATTTCCTTGGTGCCGGGGATCGGCTCGCTTAAAAGCGTGCGCCCAGCCACGTCACCGAAAATGAGGAAGGCAAGCGCTAACGTCCAAAATGCGGAAAACAGATGGATGGCACGAGCAATCGATACTAGTGGTCCCATCGACGCTCCGCCCTCGTGACGCTTCTATGATGTAGGCTAGCTGACAATACGTGCGCGTCAACTCCATGCCCGTCAAATTATTCCTACACCAACCTTCTTGACGCTTTCGAGCCTTTATGCGGGACTTAGAGAAAGTGCCTTGAATGCCTCACTGGTTGGGCGAATGCCTTCGCCGTTTTGCTGCAGTGCAGCGAGAGAGGGTGAAACGAGGCAACGAATAAAGAACGGGAGGAACAGTGCTGATGAACTACCCCACCACGCTTGCCGCGGCCGCTCTGGCAGCGGCCATGATGACGGCTCCGGCTCTCGCTGACACCATTACATTAAGGATCGGGTCTGGTCACCCCAACGGCCCAGCGGTTTACGTGGCCGACACATCGAATTTCTTTGTGGAGGAAGTGAAACGTCGCGTGGCGGAAGAAACCGACCACGAAATTGTCTTCGTGGAGGGTTATGGTGGTGCCATCGCTGGCGTTGCCGAAACTCTTGAGGCGGTGCAAAACGGCATCCTCGACATCGGCTCATACTGCATGTGTTTTGAACCGGCCAAACTCTTCTTGCACAACTTCCCGTACTACGCCCCCTTTGGCCCGCAAGACTCCGAAGAGCAGATGCGGGCCGTGCGTGCGGTCTACGACGCTGTGCCATGGCTGACCGAGCAATTCACAGAGCGTTATGGCCAAATCCTTCTCGGCCTTCATGGGTGGGACAACTATCATCTTGGCACGACAGATCCGTGGGATACGGTTGAGGACCTTGATGGTGTCAAAATTGGGGGGGCTGGCCCTAATCTGCCCTGGCTTGAATTTGCAGGTGCTGTACCCGTCCAGTCCACGCTGCCTGATGGATATCTGTCCCTCCAAACGGGCGTCTACAATGGCTGGTTGATGTTCCCTTCCGCTTATCTGGGGTTCAAATTCTATGAACCCGCGCCGCACTATACGCTCATCGGCTTCGGTGCTATGGGCGTGAATGCGCTGACGATGAACAAGCGAAAGTTCGACAGTCTCCCAGAAGATGTCCAACAGATCATCCTGGAAGTTGGGCGTGCCTATGAGGACCAGGCGGGCGCCGCGTTAAACGCGCGTCAGCAAACAGGGCTTGACGGTCTCAAAGAGGTGGGCGCCGAAATTAAGGTGCTGCCAGATGAAGTGCGCGCGGGCTGGGCCTCGTCGCTGGCGGCCTTCCCGGACCAACAGGCCAAAGAAGCCGATAGTCGGGGCATGCCGGGGACTGAAGTCATAAAGGCGTATCTAGAGGCGGTGGCCCAGAGCGGTTACGCCTGGCCCCATAACTATACAATCGAGTAGTCACGCTTCAGCGACGCAAGTATCTGAGGTATAATGGCTTTATCAGATCGCATTCCCTATCAGGCGATTGTTGACCGGCCGCAGCTTCGGCTACCGGCCGGCAATCAGATCGCGGTCTGGGTCATCCTCAACGCAGAGGAGTGGCGGATTGAACGGGCCATGCCACGCACGGTCCTTCCGCCCCCCATGGGCGAACCGCTGCTGCCGGACGTACCCAACTGGTCATGGCATGAATATGGGATGCGCTCTGGGTTTTGGCGTCAATGGAAGGCGCTCACCGCGCGGAGTATTCCAGTCACCTTTGCAGTCAATGGCAACGTGTGCCGGAGCTATCGGCGGGTTGCCGAGGCGGCGCGCGATGCAGCGTGGGAATTCATGGGGCACGGTTTTGTTCAGGGGCCCATGCACCGGCTTAACGATCAGGAAGGCGCGATTGTCGCTTCGCTTTCCGCCATCCAAGACTTTTGGGGGCGCCGCGCGCGCAGTTGGGAAAGCCCAGGTCTGACGGAAACAGAAGCAACACTCGATCTCTTGCGCAAGCATGGTGTTGAATATGTGGCCGATTGGGTGATTGATGACTTGCCTGAGACCATTGAAACGCCTTCCGGGCTCATCACGACGATCCCCTATACAGTCGAGACGAACGACATCACCGTCCACGCGCTTCAAGGCCATCCAGCCAGTGAGTTTTTGGCCCGTGGATGCTTGCAATTTGACAGACTGTACGCGGAAGGCGCCGAGAATGCGCGCGTCATGGCAATTTCCATCCACCCTTATATCACCGGGACACCGCACCGGATTGGGGCGTTGGAAGCGCTCCTTGACCACATCAAAGGCCATGAGCGTGTGTGGTGGGCCACAGCCAGCGAGATCGGTGACTGGTATAGGGCTGAGATGGCATCAATGTCGGGCGGTGAAAGCCAAGCCTAAAGAGGCTCACCGGCTAGAGCCTGACTCTCTCAGTTTGGCGCATAGCCAGCGGCGTTGAAGTAGTTTCGCGCGTGGTTCGGTGTGACGATTTCGATGACCTCGCCGATGCGATCCCAGAGACGGTCGACGGTTCGCTCGGCGGCCTTTCTGAGGTGCGCCTTGATCTGGGAGAAGGCGTTTTCGATCGGGTTGAAGTCGGGGCTGTAGGGCGGCAGGAAGCGCAGCTCAGCACCACGCGCCCTGATGAGGTCTCGCACCCGGCGCCCCTTGTGACTGCCC
>JBCDLN010000060.1:0-16252 GCA_038745295.1 Pseudomonadota bacterium
GCGCGGCCCACCAACGCTCAGATTGCTTTGATCATTCTTTGCATACTGGTTTGCGGCACTGGTTATGGCCTGGTGTTGAAGGGCACCCAAAGCCTCCTCCATTCCAACACGAGAGAGACCGCAGCCCGCTGGGCGCACGACTTGATGGCCGACCCAGACCGAACCAAACGGCTGATGGAAGGCGGCCGGATCGACAGCGACGACATCCTTCACTACACCATCATGGCGAGCGCGGGACGCACCTTCAAAGTGCGCGTGCTGGACGCGCGCGGGAGAGCCTATCTGGAAGTGGCACGCGGCGACGCGCCCAAAGTGGGCTCGCTCTACCAGGCCGACAGCAACCTCTTGGAGCCTTTGCGCAGCGGCGAAGTCCTCGCCTTCTTCGGCGACGGGACGGATAAGCCCAACCGGCCGCCCCACTATGCAGCGGCCTACGTTCCCCAATTCGAAAACGGAGAGCTGGCGAGGATTGTCGAAGTCTACCTTGATGTGACCGACATTGTCGCCAAGCACAGGACGCTGCTTGCGCAAGTGGCAGCGGTTTTTGCCGTTCTCATCCTCCTTGAGGTGATCCACGCCATGTTCACCGGCCGCCTCTTGCGCCGGCAGGCAGAGAGCAATCAAAAGATTGCCGATCTTGCCGAGCGGGACGTGCTGACCGGCGCCATCAACCGCGGCCATTTCATTTCCATGGTGCAAGCCTGCCTTGACGCATCTCGCGCCAAAAACGATGCTGTCGCCCTCCACTTCATCGACATCGACCGGTTTAAAGCCGTCAACGATGCGCTCGGGCACGAGACAGGCGACCTTCTCTTGCGCGAGGTGGCGACACGCCTTTCACGGTGCGCTGGACCTGATGATGTGCTCGCCCGTCTGGGTGGCGATGAATTTGCCATCCTCCAAACCGGCGTGCGCTCCCTTGATGATGCTGAACAGCGTGGCAATGAGATCCTCGCCCAGCTTCGCGCCATCACCGCGGTGGGGAGCACGCCCGTGTCCGTGACAGCAAGCATCGGCACCGCCACCAGCACCGCCACCAATCATCCCGGCGTGCTCCAGCGCTTGTCAGAAGTCGCCCTCTTCAAAGCCAAGCAAACAGGGCGAAACCAGCAAATTATCTTCAGCCCTGGCATGGAGGAAGATGTTAATCAGCAAAACAAGCTGCGTCTTCAGATCAAACACGCCGTCGCGAACGAAGAATTTGAAGTTCACTACCAGCCGCTCCACACCGCGAAATCAAGCGCTGTGACCAGCTTTGAAGCGCTTCTGCGGCTGCCCAACAACAAAGGCGGTTACATATCGCCAGCCATCTTCATCCCTGTTGCCGAGGACATGGGGCTGACGCCTGAAATCGGCGCGTGGGTCCTCCATAAAGCCTGTATGGCCGCCAGCGCCTGGCCGCAAAGCATCTCAGTCTCGGTGAACCTTTCGCCCCAGCAATTCCGCACCAATGTGGGCGAAGCGGTGTCAAGCGCCCTTGCCGCATCAGGCCTTGCCCCGCACCGGCTGGAGCTTGAAATCACCGAAAACCTCTTCATTGAAAACCCGGAAGATGTGGAACGCCAGCTCCATGCCATCAAAGCCCTTGGCGTGAGCGTTGTGATGGATGACTTCGGGACCGGCTATTCCAGCCTCCAACACTTGTGGAAATTCCCGTTCGACAAGCTGAAGGTGGACCGGTCGTGCTTCCAGTCCCTTGGCGTATCAAATGGTGTGCCGGAAACTTTGAAAGCCATCCGCGCCATGAGCAAAGCCATGCGGCTGAGGGTGACGGCCGAAGGCATTGAGACCGAAATGCAGCGCGATTTTGCAAGGGCGGCCGGCTACGATGAGCTGCAAGGCTTCCTCTACAGTCGCCCCCTACCCTTTGCAGAAACCCTTTCGTATATCACCGGGACTGCGCCGACTGGCGAAGCCTCCGGGCTCGCAGCCCAACCGCCGGCCGAGGACGACAACGTCAACAAAGCCGCCTAGATGTAGAAGCTTTGAAGGTTGTTCACTGTAAGCTCCGCCAAAACTCAGAAGGCTCGCCAAAGAACCCTTCACATGTTCCTTTGGTGGGACACCAAACAGCGACGCTCCTCAGGAGCCGACACCGTCAGGAGCCCGCGGTGGGCCTGATGGGTCAACCCCACCGAACCGCGCTTGCGCTTTTCGGCAACGTCTGAGGCCGGCAACTGTGCCGGCTGAGGCGAAGCCGTGGGTTGATGCGTCAGGCCCACCGCGGGAGAATTGACCATAGGCGGGAGCAGTGAGGCACGGCCCCTACGGCGGTTTCGCAATGAACAACGTTGATGGAAACGACACCTAGAGCGCGCCACGCCCCCATGAAAGCGCGCCGCGCTTGGGCTTCACTTGTCGGTCGCGGGTGTACCGGACGTCCGATGATTCCATCCGGCTGTGACCCGTTCTCGCCCTCGAGCCATCTGCCACGAAACACCAGGCTTAGGGTGCCCAATCAGCGCCTCTGCGGCTTGTCCGGTCAATTTCCCCCGAACGCTGCTGGTCGAGATAGCAACGGAACACCCCCCGCGCATCAGAACGTCCAGCCGGCCGGGCATCATAAAATTCGCGATGATGACATCCTACGATGACACCGCACTGTCTTCATTCGCCATGGTGTTTACGGATAGGCCTCCGGGCGGTACTGGAGCTGGAGTGTTTCCGCAGCCGCGCCCTATGACCCAAAAGACCACGCTATCAGCTGATGTCCACCGTTGGTGATGAACTCCCATAATGTCGCGCAGGAGGCCAACGCCTCACTGCGTACCAATATTCTTGTTTACTGCGCGATAGTAGCGGCCGTGATCTCACTCGCGGCGGTGCGTTTGTCTTTATCGCCATTTCTGGAGATCGATGAAGCGCAGTTTTTTGGCAACATCGACTTGAGGCTGGCCTACGGCAATTCTCATCCGCCGCTTTACAATTGGTTGGTTCGAGGGGCCCTTGAGCTTTCAGACTGGAACTGGCCGCTTGCGGTAACGATGGTGAAGGGCACCATCTTAATACTGACCTATGCGTTGATTTATGAAGCTGCCAGCCAACTTGGCGGGCCGAAAGCAAGCCTCGTTGCGCTCGGGCTGACCGCCACAATGCCATATGCGGTCTGGTTCGTTTCCCATAACCTTGCCCATTCAGCTCTATTGATGCTGGGTGCGGTGGGCGTGGTTCATGCCGTCATCCACGTGGTGAAGAATGACACGATCGCCGCCCATATTTGGCTTGGCTTTGCAGCCGCGATCGGCATGCTCGCAAAGTATAACATGCCGATATTGTTGGTGGCTCTCGCCATTTCGATTGTAATCGTGCCTCCGGTACGCGCCGCCTTCTCGTCGTCGCGCGCGCTGCTTGGACCCGCTGTTTTCGCAACTTTGACGGCAGCCCCGTTAATTGCCGCAATCGCCGCGCCCGACGAAACCAAGCAGCGGCTCAGCAAGCTCTACCGAGACGGGCCTTTTTCAATCGTTGACGTGCCAGGAATCGGGGTCGATGGCGCCCTTTCTGTGATGTTAGCCGTTGTGTCGTTCGCTGGGATCGCGCTTGCCATCATCGTGCTATCGCGGCGCAAAGCGTCGCCGCCCATCGCAGCAACAGAAAAACTCGAAGGCCTTGTAAAAGTGCTCTGGCTCACTGTTGCGATCGGGACCGTGGCGTTTGCGGCAATCGCGCTCTTGGCCGACTTTAAGCAAGTCCAAGATCGCTACCTCTTCCCGATCCTGATGCCGATCCCGATCGTCGGGTCACTGGTGGTTGTGAGATCTCCGTTACGGCGGATCGTATATGGGGTCGCTGCAGCCGCGCCGTTTCTTGTCATCGCCGGCATACTCCTCATGGTGAAGGTTGATAAGCATCGCTTTTCAAGACCTTACGCAGAAATCGCCGCCCAGCTCAGTCCCCTACTTGATCAAACAGCTGAAGTCGGCCTTGTCGCTGATGGGAACCACGCGCTTGCCGTCAACATGGCGCTGGCACTGCATCACGATGGCCGTTCTGCCCATGTGTTGTATGATCCCCGGGCAAGCGCACCGGACGTTGTTGTTGCCCTCAAGCGCGGCCGAGTGGCCGCCAACCGCCCGGCAGGCCTTTCCACGGAATGGTGTGAAACGGAAACGATCGAAGGCGAGGCACCCATGAAAAACTGGGCAGGCTCAGCGATGATCGTCACCGCAACGGTATGGCGTCTGGACCCTCAGCGGACCTTGTCAGCCGCCTCCAGCTCATCGATTAGCCCTTCGATCACCGAAAGCCCGGTTTGCCAGAACGCTGGGTCGCGCGCGTCAAGCCCAAAGGGTTCCAACAAGGCGCTATGATGCTTGGTGCCACCGGCTGCCAAAAGGTCGAAATACTTTTGCGCAAAGCCTTCCGGCTCTCTCTCGTAGACGCCGTAAAGCGAATTCACCAAACAATCGCCGAACGCGTAAGCATAGACGTAGAACGGCGCATTGATGAAGTGCGGGATATAGGCCCAAAAGATGTCATAGCCCGCACTAAGGCGCACAGACGGGCCAAGGCTCTCTCTCTGAATCTCCATCCAGATCTCGCCGAGCCGGTCGGTGGTCAGCTCCCCTTCACGGCGTTCGGTGTGGACCTTGCGCTCGAAGGTGTAGAACGCGATCTGCCGCACCACGGTGTTGATCATGTCCTCCACCTTGGCCGCCAGCATCACCCTGCGGGTGCGCGCATCGGGCGCTTCGCTGAGCATGCGGCGGAAGGTGAGCATCTCACCGAACACGGAGGCCGTTTCCGCCAGCGTCAGCGGCGTGGGCGCCATCAAGGCCCCGTTGGGCGCTGCCAAAATCTGATGCACCCCGTGTCCCAATTCGTGTGCCAACGTCATCACATCGCGGGTGCGGCCTTGATAGTTTAAGAGCACATAAGGATGGGCCGACGGCACGGTCGGGTGCGAAAACGCGCCGGGCGCTTTGCCGGGGCGCACGGGCGCATCAATCCAGCTGTTGTCGAAAAAGCGCCGCGCAAGGTCAGCGAGCTCGCCCGAAAAGCCGGCGTAGGCGTCAAGCACGGTCGCTTTGGCGTCGGGCCAGGCAACAGTCCGGTCATCAGCATCGGGGAGCGGCGCGTTACGGTCCCAGCTGTCGAGCTTGTCCTTGCCGAACCAGCGCGCCTTCATGGCATAATAGCGGTGGGAGAGTTTGGGGTAGGCCGCCCGAACGGCGCTCGTCAGCGCGTCCACCACCTCAGCCTCCACCCGGTTGGCGAGATGGCGCGAATCAGCCACGTCCTTGAACCCACGCCACCGGTCGGAGATCTCTTTATCTTTGGCCAGCGTGTTGGTGATCAGCGTAAACGTGCGCCCATTGGCCGACAGCGACGCTGCGATCCCATCGGCCGCCTTGCGCCGCGCCGTGCCATCCGCATCAAGGAGCTTATCAAGCGCCTCCTCCAGGGTGACTTTCTTGCCGTCCATGTCCACACGGATCGCCGCAATGGTCTCATCAAAAAGGCGCGTCCACGCATTGCGCGATGAGGCGGACTTATCCAGGAAGAGCTGCTCCAGCTCATCGCCCAGCTGGTGGGGGCGCTCTTTGCGCAAATCGTCGATGTAGGGCTTGTAGTGGGCAGCAGCGTCGTCCTTCAGCGCGCCTTCCATCACGTTATCGTCGATCCGGTTCAGCTCGAGCGGGAAGAACAGAATGTGGCTCGAAAGGCGCGTCAGCTTATCGGACACGTCCCCATAGGTTTTGGCGAAGGTGGGGTTGGTGGTGTCTGTCGCATATAAAAGCCCCGCAAAGGAGGCGATTCGCCCGGCCTTATCTTCGAGGGTTTCATAGGTGGCAAGCGCTTTGGCAAGCACCGCGCCGCCGTCTGTCTCAGCAAGGCGTGAGGCAAGCGAACCTTTATAATCTGCCTCAAACGTCGCCGCCGCCTCAGTCAGCGCATCAAGGTCGGCAGCAAGTGCAGGGTCATCTGGCCCCTTGTACAAATCAGTAAGATCCCACTCCGGCAGTGGCCCGAGTGATTTGGCGGTCGCGCCGCCGCCCACGGTGTCGTGTGGCAAAATTGCGTTGGTGCGCATGTTTCTCTTTCGGCCGAGCGTCTGATTGTGCCTCTCATCACACAATTGGATCGCATCAAGGTGTATCTTTGTAAGGCTGACGAACCTCGTTCTTAAAGCACCTGGAGCCTGGGACTTTCAATGATCCAACCCGTCAAGGCGCTGGCGCTGACTGCCGCGCTAACGCTCAGCTATGGCGCCCAAGCCGAGGTGCCAATCCCCCGCCTCGCACCTCAGCCTGGCGTGACGCATGCCACGCTGGGCGGTGCGTCCCATATCCTTGCCGAAGAAACGCTGCCGCTGAGCACCCAAATCAAGAAAGAAGCGACGGTTGATGTCAGCATTGCTGTGTCAGCCTTTTATAAAGAGCGCGACTATGCGCCCATCTGGACGGCGCAAAAAGCCGCAGCTCTCAGGGAGCGTCTCGCCCGGGCGGGCGATGATGGGTTTGACCCGGCGCACTACCGCGTTGCCGACGTGGGCGAGGGCGGCCTCACCGAAGCCGCCGTTGAGGTTTCCCTCACCGAAGCGGCGCTGCGCTATGCCCATCACGCCACATCGGGCCGCACCAAGCCACGCTCCATCTCGTCCATCATGACCATTGAGCCGCCGACGCTCGATGAACGCCAATTCCTCAACCGCCTTGCCGCCACCAACCACGTCAAAGCCCTGCTTGACAGTCTTCACCCCACCCACCCCGCATTTGTGGGATTGCGTGAAGCGCTGAAGGCGGCGCGCGGTGTGGGCCCCGATCAGCGTGTGGCCGTGCCGTCAGGCCGGAACCTGCGCCTCGGCTCAAAAGGGCCGCGGGTCGCAGCACTGCGCAGCCGGCTTGACGAAACGGTCCCCCGCGGAACCGACCCCACCCGGTTTGACAAAGCCCTCGACACCGCCGTGCGCGACTTCCAGCGCGCCCAAAAAGTGCGCGCTGACGGTATTGTTGGCCCCCAAACCCTGCGCCTTCTCAACGATGGGCTGGGGGAGGACGATGTCGCTGCGCTGATCTCCAACATGGAGCGCTGGCGGTGGCTGCCGCGCAACCTGGGCAAACACCACGTCTTCGTAAACATCCCCGCCTACAGGGTGCGCGTCGTCTCATCGGGCAGTGTCACCTATGACGGCCGCGTGATTGTGGGAAAACCCGGCAACCCCACGCCCATCTTTTCAGACGAGATCGAGCATCTCGTTGTGAACCCTTACTGGAACGTGCCCTACTCCATTGCCTCCAAAGAGATGCTGGGCGGCATTCAAGCCAACCCCGGCGGCTACTTCCGCCGGCGCGGCTATGAGGCTGTGTACCGGGGGAGGGTGGTGGACCCAGCCTCCCTGTCTTGGAATAGGGGCATGCTGCGCAATGTGCGCATTCGCCAGCGCCCCGGTCGCCGCAATGCCCTTGGCGCGGTGAAGTTCATGTTCCCCAACAAACACGCTGTCTACCTGCACGACACGCCCACCAAGCACCTCTTTAAACGGGACAGACGCGCCTACAGCCACGGCTGCGTGCGGGTTGACCAGCCGTTTGTGTTTGCCGAAGCGCTCCTAGCGCTCGACGAGGGGGTATCGGGCAGCGGGATCAAGCGCATGGTCGGAGGTCGCCAACGCCACGTGAACCTTGAGGCGCATATCCCCGTCCACCTCACTTACTTCACCCGGGAGACCAAAGACGACGGCACGGTCAAAAAGTACGCCGATGTCTACGGCTACGACCGCAGAACCCAAAGAGCGCTGGGCCTTTAAGGCTCAGCACCCACCTTCGAGGCCTGAATTTCGTGGGGACGCACAGCACCCCGCGCTGAAGTGTTGCGCGCAGGCCACACATTGTGGGTCCGCCGCCGCACCACCTTTCCCGCATATCTGAATTCGGTTAAGCCTCGCTCAAGAGTCTGTTTGTAGTTTGTGTTGTGCGTCCATGAAACGACGTGCCCTGGCCATGGGTCTGACAGGGGGCGGCTGCTTGAGAATGATCTCGCCGATGGGGTCCCAACCCAACACCCGCCGCTGTGTGCGCCAACGGGGCATCCTCGCTGCCGCGCTGATGAGTGTGGTCATGGCGCTCACCGTGCTCCTCCAGGGGGTGGCACCGGCCCATGCCCAGGCCCGCACGCTCGACCTCTACTTCACGCACACCAAAGAAAATCTCAAAATTGTCTACAAGCGCAACGGGCGCTACGTGGGCAGCGCTCTGCGGGACCTCAACCGCTTTTTGCGGGATTGGCGGCGCAACGAATCCACCAAAATGGACCCCGAACTGTTTGACCTTTTGTGGGAGGTCCAGCAGGAGTTTGGCGGCAAGAAAATCCACATTGTCTCCGCTTACCGGTCACCTGCCACCAACTCGATGCTGCGCCGCCGCTCTCGCGGTGTGGCCAAAAACTCCCAGCATATGGCCGGCCGCGCCATCGACTTTTTCATTCCTGGCGCCAACACCGCCAAAGTGCGCGCCGCCGGGATGAAGCGCCAGGTGGGCGGTGTCGGCTACTATACGCGCAGCAACTTCGTGCACTTTGATACAGCGCGGGTGCGCAGCTGGCCGCGCATGTCTCGCTCTCAACTTGCCAAAATGTTCCCCAACGGGAAAACGCTTCACCTGCCCTCCAACGGCAAGGCCCTCTCTGGCTATGATGCGGCGCTAAAACTGGAAAAGGCCGGCAAACTCGCCTCCCTGCGCACCCGCGGGGGGGATGGACGTTCGCTGTTCGCATTCGGCGGCTCCGGCCGCCAGGTGGCCTCCAACGACAGACAGCGCGGGATTTTGCCCCAACGTGGCCAGAACAAGCCAACCGCCCAAGCCCGGCGGAAGAAAGACCCTGCGGACGAACCGGCTAAAGTGCGCACAGCCTCCCTTGGCCCTGTCGCCACGAACCGGCAAACCGCTGCCCCAAAGCGCCAGGACGATGGGGATGACGGGGATGGCGGCTTCTTCCGCCAGCTCCCCGGAGCGTCTTTGGGCGGGCTCATCAACCGCTTTCGCAGCAGCGACACGGAAGCTGGCGATGACAATGGGGTGACACCTGTTGCCCTGCCCAGCGCGCCCCTCAGCGCCGTGTCGGTCAATGATGGCGCTGCCGCGAGCGAGGATGCCATTGGCTCACTCACCGAGCGCAGCAGGACAGCCGCACCCATTCCTCGCCTCGCCCCACGCCCTGCCGCCAGCCCAGAAAGTGACCCTCTCCAGGAAGAGGGTGGGCCTGGCGAGCCCATAGAGCTTGCCGCGCTCCCGCCCCAGCGCCCTGGTTATGATGCCATTGGAGCTGAGCTGAGCACCGGCGCCCTCGGCTATGCGAGCGATGCCGGGGTGAGTGGCCCGAGAGGATCTGCCCTCAACGCCACAGCCGCTTTCGTGCCCGAAGTTTTGGGCGTTGGGCCCAATCCATTCGTGCCGGGCGCTGTTCGGCCAAAGGTGAAGGACGTGCCATTGGTATCGGCGTCCTTATCGCCGGTTCGCGGCGCGAGCCCGCTGTTGATTGCCGAATCGTCCGGGATCGAAGACGGCGCGTTTTCCGGATTTGTGGCGCCTGACCGGGATGCAGCCTCCAAAGAGGGTTTGCTGATGGCCGACAGTTTCCTAGGCGCCCCCACCACGTTCGGCTCGGCCACCAACTGGCTCGACACGAAACAGTTCTCAGGCCTCCGGATCACGGTCTACGCTCGGCCCAGAAGCTGAAACCCCGTTCAGCCGCCCACCAAAGCCGGCCGCGGGCCCGGAGGGCACCTTTGGTTTTGCGCCATGCCGCGAACGCTGCCGTGTTGGGCAGCATGGCGTTGAAGACGACGAGGCGCTGGCCAGGCGACAGCTGTCAGAATGGGTCGTCTGCCCATGGCCTTTCCCCCGCTGCCCCTTGCCTGTGGCCCAACGCCAGTTGTCCCTCGCCCTTTGCCCAGACGCGATCGCGCATGGCACTGAAGCTCAAAACCCTTCGCCAGGCTATAATGGCGACCGTCTAAAGCGCCTCACCGACCTTGCGGCGACTGCACTCGTTGTAGAAGCTTTGAAGGTTGTTCACTCTAAGATCCGCCAAGCCTCAGAAGTGCCCCCAAAGACCCCTTCCCATGTTCCTTTGGTGGGACACCAAACAGCGACGTTCCTTCGGAGCCGACACCGTCAGAAGCCCGCGGTGTGTCTGATGGGTCAACCCCGAAGAGCGAAGCGTGGGTTGATGCATCAGGCCCACCGCGGGAGAATTGCCCCTAGGCGGGAGCAGTGAGGCACGGCCCCTACGGCGGTTCCGCGATCATCAACGTTGATGGAAACGACATCTAGCCGACGCCAGGTACCGCGCGCGGAAGGCAGGCTTCGTCACAGAATGTTTGGTCCGCCGGGACATACCGCACGATGACGCGATCAGGCTTAAGAAACTTACGTGTGAGTAGGTTGATCACGGTCATGATCTGCCGCGCGGTCTCGTCCTGTTCGGCGTTTTGCCATCGCATCGTCTGGGCCTTTTGCATATCGACCAACTGGCCGCACGGCCTGAGGGCCGACAACAGCCGGCTGCGTCAGGAGCCGGACGGACGCGTGACCATAATGCCGAGCGCCGCGGCAGCTGGGCGAGCACCTTCCCATTGACGCAGTCAATCTTGGCGATGCCAATGCCAGCGCGATCTCACCACCCCGGCATGGATTGATCCGCTAGAAGGCTAATCCGTGCGCGGCAAGGGTGGCGATGAGCAGCGCAGTAGCATCCTGGTTGTTCGCCACCTGGACAGAGGCGCCATGCGGTAGGATGTGGAGATTAGGACTGGTGCGAGAGAGGTCGCAGTCCAGCACGGCAGATGACTTGTCCCTGTCATGCCGGACCGGCGGTTCCAAGCAAACGTTCAGAGTTCAAAGCGAGGCCAAAGACACCCGTCCTCCCGAAAGGGCTCAGCAACTGTCGCGGCGCGGTGCTCCCTTCCGCCGATACCAACCTGCCAGTTCGCCCAAAGAAGGGGGCAATCACCCAAACGCCGGCAAAGCAGAGGATCACCTGATCTATAGGGCCGGATTGGCAGAGGGTGAGCGCGTCAGGAGCCGTCTGGCGGTGTGCGCCATCTAAAGAGCGTTGGAGTGGGGTAGCGCCGCCCTTCCCATTGGAACGCATTCGCCACAAAGGCCCACCCACCGGCAAGCAGGTGCGCACCCTTCATTGATGGGCGAGCGTGTCATGGCCCGCACCGACCTTCCCAACACCAAACCCGCACGGTCCGCGGGCACGGTGATGCCGCCCAGCTCAGCCAAAAAGCTCGCGGCCATAAAGCCACACTAAGGGGGCCGCTCAGAGCATCCCGCGCCGGATGCGGCGCAACATCTTCTCCCCCTTGGAAAGGGGACGGTATTTCCCGGTCGGTCCCGCGCTACCGGAAAGCGCGCGAGACCCCTCGGTGTCATACCGAGACCAATATTGAGGGGGCAGCCTCAAGCAGCGCAACCGCACCGCGATTGCGAGGAGGTGGGAGGCGGCCGCACTCTGTTTGGGCGGGACAGACCACCAAGGTCCGCTGCAAAGCGTGGCAGCCCAGCCCAAACATGAATTCTTTCCTTAAGCGCGCACAACTGCGGTGCATCGCATTTTATCGTTCAGCCGTGTCACCCATCGCCATGGGTTGGCCGATCCACCGCGTCACGTGCACAGAGCAGCGCGACGCGGCATAAAGATAAACTTCCAAGTCTCGCCAAACAGTATATCCAAGTGATCGATGATCACCCGTCAACAAAGCAAGCGGTCGCCAAACCTAGAGCGAGAACTGTTGACCCTCTCGTGGTCGATGGAAGCTGTCACGTGTCCGATCCAAAACACTCTGCAGATGATCAAAGATGTGGGAAATCTCATCATCGGTATACGCATATGAGGTCGGATTCGATAAATTCCGAACGCGGCGCAGTGTGGTTTCAACGTTGCGCACACGGCGAATGGCAGCGTCGCGAAATTTTTCTGCTTTTTGATCGTCACTTAGTTTCATAAGGCCCATCCATTTTCTGCAGCCTGAGGACAGAAAACGCAAAAACATGTTTCTTGTCAACCAGAGATTGCCACATAAAACAACCAAAGCGGGATAGTTGTCCCCGAGGGCTGTGGAAGTTTCGCGTTATGATGGCGCTTAAACATAAATTCCTATTGTAAAATCAACGACCTGTCATTCTGTCCTATTTGTGCAGAAAAAGAACGCCGGCCGGGCACACATTCTCAAACAGCGCCAACGCGCCGCGCGAGCGGCACCCGGCTCAACCAAAGGACGCAACGGGTATCCCACCATCAGCCGCAGCCTTACCGCGCCCATCTCAATTGAAGCCAATGGACGAACAGGCCACATTCCCCCCCATGGAGAACGATACCCGCATCAGCGACGCACCGGACCACACAACCCCCCGCGGGACGGGCGGCGAAGAGGTGCGCTTTCGCCGAACCGAAAGCGTCCAGACGGGTTTTGAGTTGATCGCCGAAACCGTCAAGCGCCTACCCAACGGACCTGGCGTCTATCGCATGCTCGATGAGGCGGGCGACGTTCTTTATGTGGGCAAAGCCCGCAGCCTCAAAAAGCGCGTGGTCAGCTACTCGCGCCCCACCGGCCTCTCATCGCGGCTGATGACCATGGTTAACAAAACCGTTGCCATGGAATTCGTCACCACCAACACCGAATCAGAAGCGCTGCTCCTGGAAGCAAACCTCATCAAACGCTTCCGGCCCCGTTACAATGTGCTCCTTCGGGACGACAAATCCTTCCCCTACATCCTACTGACCGGGGACCATGAAGCCCCGCAGATCCTGAAGCACCGCGGCGCTCACTCTCGAAAGGGCGAGTATTTCGGCCCCTTCGCCTCAGCGGGGGCGGTGGACCGCACCATCAACGCCCTACAAAAGGCCTTCCTCATCCGCTCCTGCTCCGACGCGGTTTACGATGCGCGCACACGCCCCTGCCTCTTGTGGCAAATCAAACGCTGCGCCGCCCCTTGCACACAAGAAATCTCCATCGAGGACTACAGCCAGCTGGTGGGCGAGGCGAAGGCCTTCTTGTCCGGCAAATCCCAAGCCATCCGTAAACGGCTTGCCGATGAGATGGAGGAGGCCGCCGAGGCGTTAGCGTTTGAGCGGGCAGCAGTGATCCGCGATCGCCTCGCCTCGCTCAGCCATGTGGACAGCCATCAAGGCATCAACCTCACAGGCGTCGAAGAGGCCGATGTCTTCGCTGTGACACAGCAAGGGGGCCAAACCTGCGTCCAAGTCTTCTTTTTCCGCACCGGCCAAAACTGGGGCAACCGCGCCTTCTTTCCCAAGGACGAAGGGCTCGACGCGCCGGCAGTGCTGGAGACGTTCCTCACCCAATTCTACGACGATAAACCCGTCCCCCGCGTCCTCTTCCTCTCCCACGAGGTGGAAGAACGCGCCCTCCTCGCCGAAGCGTTCACCCAAAAGGCTGGCCATAAAGTCAGCGTGTCAGTCCCTCAACGGGGCACCAAACGCCAGCTCGTGGACCACGCCCTCGCCAATGCAAAAGAGGCCCTCGGCAGACGCCTTTCAGACCGGCAGAGCCAGTCAAAACTTCTCACCGGTGTGGGCGAAGCCTTCGGTCTCAGCGAAACGCCGCGCCGGGTCGAGGTCTACGACAACTCTCACATCATGGGCGCCCACGCGGTCGGCGCCATGATTGTGGCAGGGCCCGAAGGCTTTTCCAAACCGCACTACAGGAAGTTCAACATCAAGTCCGAAGACCTCACCCCAGGGGACGACTTTGGCATGATGCGCGAAGTTCTCACCCGCCGCTTCACCCGGCTTCTCAAGGAAGCGCCAAGGGGCGAGAGCGACCCCACCGAGCGGGACGATGGCGAAAGCCTTGGCCCTTGGCCCGACCTCGTTCTGATCGACGGTGGGGCAGGGCAGTTGAGCGCGGCTCGCAGCGTCCTGAGCGATCTTGGCATTGAGGACGTGCCCCTTGTTGGGGTTGCCAAGGGTATCGACCGCGATGCGGGGCGCGAAGAGTTTCATGTGCCCGGCCGCACCCCCTTCAGGCTCCCACCGCGCGACCCTGTGCTCTATTTCATCCAGCGCCTGAGGGACGAAGCCCACCGCTTCGCCATCGGCAGCCATCGGGCAAAGCGCAAAAAAGCACTAACAGCTAATCCCCTTGATGAGATCGCCGGAGTTGGAGCGAGCCGCAAGCGTGCCCTGCTAAAACACTTCGGCACGGCCAAGGCTGTGGCGAAAGCAGGAATTGAGGATTTGGTTGAAGTGGACGGTATTTCTGAAAGTGTGGCCAAGCGCGTTTACGATCACTTCCACGCCGAAAACGCACCGGCCTCCCGATGACCTCGCCCCCCAACAACGGCCCCGCCGCGAACACCAACACCAGCGGCGACAGCAACAACGAGGGTGATGGCGCTCCAGCAGCCGACCCTGCTGCCAAGCCAGCGTCTGACGCAATGCGCAGCATTGAAGTTGAAGGAGAGCCGTCCGCGCCTGTGGAAACCATCGGCGCCGACCCGCGCCCGGCTGAGACACCAGCTCAGCCCAGCCCCTCACCCAACGCCGCGCCGAACGCGCTCGCCGAAACCACGCCCTTGCCAGGCGCGCGAGCGGCAGCGCCTGGCGTTGAAACCAAACAGCCCGCACCCGATATCGCAGCGCCGGCGCCACAGCCTGCCACAGCGCCCTCCGCACCCCTCCCCCACACCCAAGCTCACACGTCCCAGAAGCCCCCCATCAACCCCACAGCGGTACACTTTTCGCTCCCCAACATCTTAACGCTTAGCCGCTGCGGGATGGTGCTTCTCATTCTCATCCTCCTCGTGTGGCCCTGGGGCCCCTTTATGACGGGCGCCCTTTTCCTTTTTGGCCTTGCCGCCCTCACAGACTGGCTCGACGGTCTGATTGCCCGCACCTACAACCTCACCAGCGATTTGGGCCGCATGCTCGATCACATTGCCGACAAGCTCCTCGTCGGCGTCACCATGCTGGCGCTCTGCGCCATCGGCGTGATCGACGGGCTCAACGTTATTGCAGCTGCCTCAATCCTTGCCCGGGAGATCGCCATTTCGGGGCTGCGCGAACACCTTGGCGGCAAAGGCATTGTCGTGGAGGTAACCCAAGTCGCCAAATGGAAGACGACCTTTCAAATGGTGGCTCTTGCCGCCTTGATGGCTGCGCCCCTTGCCCCCATTGAGTTTGTGGCGCGGCTCACCGGGTTGATGATCCTTTGGATTGCTATGGTGATGACGCTCGTCAGCGGCGCCCAATATATCTGGGGAACGCGGCACGCATGGGATCGCACATGAAGGTGAAGTACTTTGCTTGGGTGCGCGAGCGGATCGGCCTTGCGGAGGAGGACATCACCCTCCCACCCGAGGTGGACACCGCCCACGACCTTATCCTCCACCTCAAAGCCCGGGGAGAGGGGTACGCCGAAGCCTTTGCGCGCGATGGCTTTATTCGCGTTGCAGCCGATCACACCCACATCACCCACGATGTCTCCATCCGCAGCGCTCGCGAAGTTGCCATCTTTCCGCCGATGACCGGGGGCTGAGGCATGGGCCGCTACCATGTGTCGATCTTGGAAGACGCGCTGGAGCCGGCGGCGTGGATGGCCGAGATCACGCCCAACCCGGATACCGGCGCCATTGCCACCTTCCTGGGCCTTTGCCGCGCTGAGGGCGGCCGGCTTGAAGCCTTGGAGCTGGAGCACTACCCGGGCATGGCCGAGGCAGAAATCGGACGCATCCTTGAGACGGCTCACAGACGCTGGCCGCTCTTTGGGATCTTGGCTGTCCACCGCACAGGCCTTGTGAAGGTGGGTGAGCCCATTGTGTTTGTCGCCGCAGGCTCCACCCATCGGGACGCCGCGTTCGACGCGGTCCGCTTCGTGATGGACTACCTCAAAACCGACGCGCCGTTTTGGAAACGCGAACACCTCAAAGGCGGTGTCGTCGGCGAGTGGGTCGAGGCCCAATCCAAGGATGATACCGCCCGCGCCCGCTGGTCGGACCGAGCGCAAGACGCACCACAGTCAACCTCATAAAAGGCTCTCCAAGGCAGCAGGTGGCGGGCCTCATTTCGGTTAAGCTCACCTTGTGAGGATGGCTAGCTGTCGCAGCTATGAAGGTTGTTCACTCTAAGCTCCGCCAAAACTCAGAAGCGCCCTCAAAGACCCCTTCATATGTTCCTTTGGTGGGACACCAAACAGCGACGTTCCTCCGGAGCCGACACGGTCAGAACCCCGCGGTGGGCCTGATGGGTCAACCCCACCGAAACGCGCTTGCGCGTTTCGGCA
>JBCDLN010000061.1:0-15979 GCA_038745295.1 Pseudomonadota bacterium
GAGTGAGCCCGGTCAGGTGCTCTGCGATGGCCCGGGCGCCACCCTCCCCGATTTCGTTGTCAGAGAGACCGAGCTGAGTGAGCCCGGTCAGGTGCTCTGCGATGGCCCGGGTGCCACCATCGCCGATGTTGTTGTCAGAGAGATCGAGCTGAGTGAGCCCAGCCAGGTGCTCTGCGATGGCCCGGGCGCCACCCTCGCCGATGGTATTGCGACGGAGCTGGAGCCGAGTGAGCCCGGTCAGGTGCTCTGCGATGGCCTGGGTGCCACCATCGCCGATGTTGTTGTCAGAGAGATCGAGCTGAGTGAGCCCAGCCAGGTGCTCTGCGATGGCCCGGGCGCCACCCTCGCCGATGTTGTTGTCAGAGAGATCGAGCTGAGTGAGCCCGGTCAGGTGCTCTGCGATGGCCTGGGTGCCACCCCCGCCGATGTTGTTGTCAGAGAGATCGAGCTGAGTGAGCCCAGCCAGGTGCTCTGCGATGGCCCGGGTGCCACCATCGCCGATGTTGTTGTCAGAGAGGTCGAGCTGAGTGAGCCCGGTCAAGTGCTCTGCGATGGCCCGGGTGCCACCATCGCCGATGTTGTTGTCAGAGAGATCGAGCTGAGTGAGCCCGGTCAGGTGCTCTGCGATGGCCCGGGCGCCACCCTCCCCGATTTCGTTGTCAGAGAGACCGAGCTGAGTGAGCCCGGTCAGGTGCTCTGCGATGGCCCGGGCGCCACCCCCGCCGATGTTGTTGGCAGCGAGATCGAGCTGAGTGAGCCCGGTCAGGTGCTCTGCGATGGCCCGGGCACCACCCTCGCCGATGGTGTTGCCCGAGAGATTGAGGCCTGTCAGCCTCGGCTGGGATGCTATGATGACGTTAATTGTGTCGATATCAACGTCAAATCCTATTAGGCCAATCGACTTGTATTCTCTAGCATAAATATTGTTGAGAAGAGCTGACGTGAGGTCTGATCGAATGATCAGAATCTTTCCGGGCTGTTTCTCTAAGTAAAATTCATTTATTCTCGAATAGATTGCATCGCTTACTACGAGTATCGCATCCCCAGCGTGGTCGAGTAATGTTTTTAGGAGTTCTTCTGTCGTAACATGTGCTGGATACCACGCCAAATCGTCCTCCTGTCTAAATTCATTGGCAAGAATAATATTGCTTCATTGAAATATTTACAAAAGTGTTGCTAGATTGATATCACTCCCCAAGATCAATACAATTGACTTCACACAAGATGGACCACATCACATCGGAGAATAAAGGCATCGGGTCTCTTCTTTGCTATTGCGCCCATCCCCTTACGAGCGCTGGAAGTCATAGTGTGCGCTAGGCTTCAACCAACAACAGCATAGTGTCCAATCACCGCTAGAGCAAACAAACGTCCTACGGGCGAAAGGGCGCAGTGTTTCGCGTCTTTTTCAGGAAGCTGATACGTGACCCTCTCGGCTAAGAGTCTTGTCGGGTCGCGCTTTGCAGCGCCGCCGGCTCGTGGGGCGTTGCCAATATGAGGGTTGTACCGTGGGCGCGCCCACGTTATAGGTAAACCGTGAGCGCGCCCACGGAGACTGAAATGCGGACATACTCCCCCAGCGAGGCTTCGTGCCTTACCCTGCTGGATGTTGTGAAGCAGCGTGATCATCGCCGTCGCGGCTATCTTCAGAGCATCGGCATGGCGATGGAGAATGGCCGCAGCGTTTTCGACGACAACGATATCCTGGCGTTGGCATTGGCTCGCGCGTTTCAAGTGCATGCGAGCGTCGAAGTCTCGGCGGCGTACGAGATGGCCTGCAATGTAGCCACCAACGGGCTCTCTCCGGCGATCATCCCGGGAAAAAACCCAACTGAACTGATTAAGCACAAGGACGCCGGCACCAAAGTCCTCGGCACGGTCATGAGATTTGTCCATCCGTCCGGCACGCACTTCATGCGCTGGGCCATCGTAGAAGCAGAATTGGCTTTCGGCTTAGCCGACCAGATTGCTCACCGGGAAGACGCCCGGCTGCTCTCTCTGGTGGCTGTGTCGGTTGCTGGCATTGTCGCAGAGATTCGCGAACGTGCCGACGGTGCGGGTATTGTTCTGACGCCGTCTTTCTGGGGCTGAGTGCCCAATGGTGGCACGCTTTCCGCTTCTGTGCGCCGGATTCGTTGAGGCCGCTTGTGTCGGCGATAATCTTTTTCGACTAACGCGTTCGCTGAGCCTGCCCGCCAAGGATGTTTCGGGCGGCGCCGCAAAATCAACTGCCACGGTGCCCGACTTGGTCAGCCTTCTGACGGGAGCGGGGCGCTAGATGGCCTCGTTCTCTAACCCATTTTCGTGGATCTTCCGCGCGGCCGCGAAGGCACCGGCGCCTGTGCGTCGGACTTACGAAGCCTCCGGTACCGGTGGCCGCTGGCCCGCATCGGCGCAAATGCCCTCGCCGGCAAATGCCGCGCACGCCTCCGGTCGCACGATCGGGGGGCGCGCGGCGTATCTTGTTGCGAATAGCCCCCATGCTGCCGCGATCGCTAACGCGTTTGTGACGAACATCGTGGCGGACGGGCCAACTTTTCGCCCTCAGGGCGATGAAGAACTCGCAAGCGCCTTCTTGTCGGCATTCTGGCCGGACTTGGACGTTGAAGGTGGAGACTTCGGCCATCTTCTCCAACGGATCGTCCGCTCGTGGATTGTGTACGGTGAGGCGTTTGTTCACCTTGTCGCCGATCCCGACAGCGGCGCCGCACGTGCACAGTTGATCAATCCCGATCAGGTTGATCGCTCTGTCACGCATGAGCTTGCCAACGGTGGTCGCATCAAACAAGGCGTAGAGCAGGATCGCTTGGGTCTGGTCGTTGCGTTTCATATTCTGCCCGATGCTCAGGACCTAGGCGCCGGGATGATGCGGTCGGCTACCCCGGTTCCGGCGGCGGATGTGTTGCATCTCTTCGATCCTCACACGCCCGGGCAACGCCGCGGTGTGTCGCTGCTCGCGCCGGTGCTCACCCGGCTTGTCGAGATTGATGCCCTTGAGGACGCACAGCTCGCGACGGCCAAAACGCAGGCGCTTGTCGGTATCATTTTTAGGACCGCAGGTAGCGATTTCGGCGCGATGGCCGATGCTCAAGACCCACTCTTTCCGGCCATTGAACCGGGTGCGTCCATTGTTGCGCCACCCGGTTACGACGCTGACCTTTGCCAGCCAGCGCGCATGGACGGTGCGAACGATTTCTTGCGCTCTCAGTTGCGCAGCGCAGCAGCCGGTGTGGGCGTCCCCTACGCCCTCATGACCGGCGACCTCAGCGATACCAACTACAGCTCCGCCCGTCTTGGCCTTCTGGAGTTCAGGCGCAGGGTTGTTGCGATCCAGAAATCCCTGCTGGTCCCCCGGATCCTCGATCCGCTGTGGGCCCGCTGGGCGACCTTGGAACAACTCGCCGGCCGGTTGCCGCGCGGTGACATCAGCGGCGAGTGGGTCTTCCCCGGCTGGCAAGCGCTCGATCCCCTCAAGGAAACCCAAGCCGACGCAGAGGCGATCCGCAACGGCCTGAAGTCTCGCTTCGAGGTCATCGCCTCGCGCGGTCGCGATCCTCAAGAAGTGGATCGCGAACTGGCCGAGGACAGCTTTGCACCGCGCACAGGAGACACCCATGACGCGGCCTGATCTTATCACCCGCCGCCAGGTGGGCCCGCCGACTTCCGTCGATACCGCAGTCCGCACTTTCACCGCCGTCATCGCCACCGAGGCGGCGGTAGAGGGTGTTCGCCTCAGCCTCGATGGTCTTCACATCCCCGACACTGTGCCCGTGCAGCTCGATCATGAGACCGATGTCGAAAGCACTGTCGGGCGCGTTGTCAGGACATGGCGCGAGGGCAGCGAGCTTCTCGCAAAGATCCGCCTCTCTGAAGATCCCTCGCTCGATTGGCTGCTTGCCCGCCTTGCTGATGGCACGGTTCGTGGCGTGTCGATTGGGTTCCGTGTGAGCGCTTGGGGGCCGCGCGAGGGCGATGTCCGCGTTGCAACCAGCGCCGAGCTTGTCGAGGTCAGCCTCACCAACTTTCCCGCCGACAAGGCGGCAACTGTCAGGAGTGACATTGTGGACAATCAAGACGTTGCCGTCCCGACGGCAGAAGACATTGCCGATCAAAGTGAACACCAAGACCGCGCGGATCGTCGTCTGCAGGTGAGGGATTTACGCGCGGTTTGCAGCTCTCTCGGTCTCCCCGGCGACTTCGTGGATGATCTGGCGGATGACTTCAGTGTTGGAGACATCGACCGGGCCACCGCCGATTCCCGTATTCTCCAAGAAGTAAAGCGCCGCTCGGCGGTAAACATTCGCATCGCGCACAACGATGAAACGCTCGACAACCCGGACGTCCGCATCCGCGCCATGGGCGAAGCGCTTTACACCCGCGCGACGCCTCACCACACGCCGAGCGCGCAGGCAAGCCAATTCATCGGCAGCACGATCCTTGACCTGGCCCGCGATTGTATTCGCCACCGGAGCATCACCACCACCGCGTTGTCGCCCATGAGCACGATCGAGCGCGCCCTCCACTCCACGTCCGACTTTCCGCTTCTGATCGGCGACAGCGTCGACCGCACCCTTCGTGCTGCCTACGCAGCCGCCCCAAGCGGCCTGAAGCTTGTTGGCCGTCGCACGACGGCTCGCGACTTCCGCGACAAGCACCGCCTCCAGATCTCGGAGGCCCCACGCCTGGAGAAGGTGGGCGAAGGCGGGGAGTTCACGTCCGGCACGCTCGCCGAAGCTGCCGAAACCTATAAAGTCGCGACGTATGGCCGGATTATCGGCGTCACGCGCCAGCTGCTCGTCAACGACGATCTCGGTGCTTTCACAGATCTTGCCCGCCGGATGGGCCAGGCCGCGATGGCCACCGAAGCTGCTCTCCTTGTGGACCTCGTCGAGGGGGCGGCGGGCTTTGGTCCGATGATGTCAGACGGCACGGCGCTCTTCGACGCCGCCCACGGCAACCTGGCGATTGCCGAAAGCCAGGACGCCCCCTCGGTCGCCACGCTCTCAGCCGCCCGCCAAGCCATGCGCGCGCAGGTGGGTCTCAGCGGCGAATTGATTGCTGTCACGCCCCGCTATTTGATTGTTCCGCCCGCGCTGGAAACGGACGCGGAGAAGGTTCTCGCGACCATCACGCCGACCAATCCGCAAGACCACAACCCCTTCAGCGGCACATTGGCACTGGTGGTCGAGCCGCGCCTTACCGATCCCCACCGTTGGTATATCGCCGCCGCGCCGGGCGAGGTGGACGGTCTCGAGTACGCCTATCTCGAGGGCCAAGAGGGGCCGCAGACCGACACGCGGGCTGGCTTCGATGTGGATGGCGTCCAGGTGAAGGTCCGGCTCGACTTCGGCGCCGGCTTCGTCGACTGGCGCAGCTGGTTCATGAACGAGGGCACGTCGTCGTGACTGACACTACCATCCTTCACGAGCGTCTTGCCGAACTCCGAAAGATCCGAGCCATGGGTGCGCGCACGGTTCGGCAAGACAACGAAGAGGTTACCTTCCGCAGCGACAGCGAACTCGCCGCCGCCATCGCGGATGTGGAGCGTCAAATCCAAGAGGCTACGGGCAGGAAACTGCCCTGCTTCATCAATATTCGCTCGCGTAAAGGCTGGTAAGGCGTGGGTTGTCTTGTCAGTGCCCCGATACCCGGTGTCGGTCCGACCGCCAGCACACGCCGCTTCTGCGTCCGCTAGAAAAAAGCACAAAGGGATCTCCCCATGCCCGCTCGCAAGATTCCGCCTGATCCGCTCGCCTACGCACCGTTCGCCTTAAGGGCTCCCGCCGCAGCCCGGTATGTCGGCTTCTCCGAGAGCAAGTTTTACGAGGCCGTTAACGCCGGTACGTTACCTGCCCCACGCCGCCAGGGTAGGGTGGCGGTTTGGCTGCGGGACGAACTTGAGGAAGCGATCCGGAACCTCCCAACGAGCGAAGAAGACGAGCGCGACGAATGGGCCGAACGTATCAGTTTGTAACGCGCGACAAGGACAGGCATGGCAACGTTCGGCTCTACTTCCGGCGGCCTGGGCGAGCGAAGATCCGCTTGCCCGGCCCGGAAGGATCCGAAGCGTTCCTTCGCGCATATGGCGATGCGCTGGCCGGGCGACTGCAACCGAAGAAATCGGCGGCCGCGGCGCCCGCGAGGACAACGTTTGCTTGGCTAGCAAACGAGTATCAACACTCGCGCGCTTGGCTGGGATTGGCGGAAGGGACGAAAACCGCGCGTCGAGGAATCTTGGGCCGCCTTAGCAACGAATTCGGTGATCTGCCATATCGAACGCTCACTGCAAAGAACGTTCGCACACTGCGCGACCGCGCCGCCGGGCGGCCGCATAGCGCCAACAACATCTTGAAGATCCTGCGTGCAGTCTATGCCTGGGCATTGGAAGAGGATCTCGTGACGACGAACCCTGCAGCGGACGTTCCGCCGGTAAGGACGGTATCAGACGGCTATCACACCTGGACCATGGCGGAGGTTCACCAGTACGAGGCGCGTCACCCAGTTGGAACGATGGCGCGTCTAGCCTTAGACATTATGCTGTACACCGCGGTGCGGCGGTCGGACGCCATCCGTTTTGGCCCGGCGAACGTTCGCAACGGTTACCTAGTCTTCACCGAACATAAAGGTCGGAGGCGAAAGCCAAAGAGGGCTGAGCTACCAATCTTGCCTCCGCTCGCGCGCAGTATCGAGGCGACGCCGACCGCGGGAGCAACCTTCATCGCTACGGCGGCTGGCAAGCCCTTTGGCGACAAAGGGTTTGGGAGCCGTTTTCGGAAGTGGTGTGATGAAGCCGGTCTGCCGAACTGCACGGCCCACGGCCTGCGCAAGACGACGGCGGTCCGGCTCGCCGAGTTGGGTTGCAGCGAACATGAGATTGCGGCGGTCACTGGTCACACGAAACTCGAACAGGTGGCCGTGTACACACGCGCCGCAAACCAGAAGCTATTGGCGGCGTCGGCGATGGCGCGGCTTGAAGCTAGCGGCAGTGTCCGCGATGTTGACGCTGTCCCACCCAATGCTGTGGCTGGCAGAAGTGGGACAGCGCCTCCCCTGAAACCCCTCGAAAATCAAGAGGCTCAGAATGAGTTTGGCTCCCCGGGAGGGATTCGAACCCCCGACCAACCGGTTAACAGCCGGTTGCTCTACCGCTGAGCTACCGAGGAAGAGCGCTATCGCGTCGGGTGGATATAGCAACCACGGGGCAGGCTTACAACACGGAGGATACGTGAAACCATCGCCACTCGTTTTGGTCTTGGGCGGGGCGCGTTCGGGCAAGTCCCGGTACGCTGAGGCGCTTGTGGAAAAAGCTGGCCGCGAAGCGACCTATATCGCCACCGCCGGCCCCCCGCGTGATGAGGAGATGGAAGAACGGATCAAATCCCACCAACGCCGCCGGCCCGCTCAGTGGAAAACTGTGGATGCCCCCACCGATCTGCCCGGCGCAGTGTCCCAAAGCACCGGCACGTTATTGGTGGATTGCCTGACCCTTTGGCTCACCAACATCATGCTCAATGAAGACGATATTGATGCCGCTACACAGCGCCTCATCGAGGCGTTTGGCAGGCGGACAGCGCCCATCGTGGTGGTCGCCAACGAAGTGGGGGAGGGGATTGTGCCTGCCACACCGCTCGGCCGGCGGTTTCGGGATGCGCAAGGTGTGCTAAACCAACGCGTAGCGGCCACGGCGACAGATGTGGTCATACTGATTGCCGGCTGTCCGCTCGTCGTGAAACCCCGCCAACAACAGGAGCCCCATCTATGAGTGCGCGGATCCCCGTAACCATTGTGACTGGGTTTTTAGGTGCTGGGAAAACGACGCTGATCCGCACCGTGGTGGAGGGGGTCACGGGCACCCGCGTCGCATTCATCATCAACGAATTCGGCGACATGGGTTTTGACGGGTCACTGGTGGAGGACTGCGTTGACCCATCCTGCCAAGGCGGCGTGGTGGAACTCACCAATGGGTGCCTGTGCTGCACCGTGGCAGACGATTTTGTGCCAGCCCTTGAAGCGCTTCTCAGTCGTGACGCGCCACCCGATCGGATCGTCATTGAAACCTCCGGCTTGGCAATGCCTCAACCTTTAATCGCGGCATTCAATTGGCCGAGCGTCAAACCGCGTGTCACGGTGGATGCTGTCATCACCGTGGTGGATGCGCCTGCCGTTCTTGATGGCCGCTTCGCCCACGATCCTGATGCTGTGGCGCAGGCCCGCGCGGCCGACGATGCGCTCGACCATGAGAGCCCGCTTGAAGAGCTGTTCGAAGATCAGCTCCGCGCAGCCGACCTTGTGGTGTTGTCGAAGACCGACAGCCTTGACGAGGCCGCCCACACGCGCGTCACCGAAATGGTGTCGAAAGAGGTGCGCGAAGGGGTTGCCATCATCCCATCCGCACGGGCGGAAATTTTCGGGCTTGGCGCAGAGGCAGAGGCCGATATCGCCGCCCGCAAAGGCCACCACGACCACGACGACGCTCACGAGCATGACGACTTTGAAGGCCTCGTCATTCCCGCCCAATTCAAAGATCGCGCTGGCGCGGAGGCTGCTGTTGCCGCCCTCGCGCGCGACCCCGCAATTTTGAGGGTCAAAGGGACGGTGGCCATCGCTGACCGGCCTGCTCCCCTTTATGTGCAGGCCGTGGGGCCGCGGGTGGAAACTTGGTTCGGTAGGCCAGGCGCAAAGGCGAGCGCTTTGGTGGTGATCGGCCTCAAGCCACTTCCCACGTCGGCGATCTCGGCCCTTTCTCTTGCGCAGGCGGCCTGAGCGGAAAGTCCGTATCCATCGCTGAAGTCTTGGGGCGCTGCTTGCGGCGCCTTGGGTCGGCCGTTCCTCGCCCACTGGTGAACACCCCATGCACCTTCTAGCAGCCGACGCGCAGCGCATCGATGAAGGTGATGAAGCTGTCGACCTGTCGCTCCCGCCAGCGCCCATCGTCATTTTGTCGGCAGCGGACGGTGAGATTGCGGCGTTAACAGAGGCCGTGACCCGGGCGCCGGAGGGGGCGGGCGTGCGCATTGCAAGCCTGAGCGCGCTCACTCATCCCATGTCGGTGGATCTTCTGGCGCACAAGACCCTCAACGCTGCGCGTGTCATCGCTGTGCGCGTCATTGGGGGTGAAGCCTTCTTTGCCTATGGCGTGGAGGTCTTGCGCAGGGTTGCCGCAAACACCGGCGCTCAGCTCATCATTGTGGCGGGCGAGCCGACATTTGACCCAGAACTGAGCGCCCGCGGCACCGTGCCAGAGGATGATGCCCGCGCCTTCCATGGGTTTTGCCGCGAAGGCGGGCCGGCCAACCGCGATCGCGCCATCCAGCTTTTGCGCCATCTTGCGGGCGACCGGGTGCCGCGCCCGCAGCCCCCAACCCCTGTGCCGGCCGCAGGGTTTTACGCGCGCGGGCGCCTGATCAGCCACCTTGATGAGCTGAGCGCCCTGTTGCCGGGAGGCTCACCCGTCGGCCTAGTCTTTTACCGCGCCCATGTGATGGACGGGCTCACCGGCGGGATTGATGGTTTGACCGAGGCCCTTCTTCAAGAAGGCCTTGCACCCATTCCAATCTTTGCCACGAGCCTGAAAGACCCTGTGGCCGCCGACGTGGTGCGCGGTCTCCTTGCGCAAGCGCAATGCAGGCTGGTGCTCACAACCATGGCGTTTTCGGCAGGCGGCGCAGGGACCCCGCTTGACGATGGCGAACGGACCGTCCTCCAAGTGGTCCAAGCGAGCGCCGCCCATGGGGACTGGCTGGAGAGCACCAGCGGCCTCACTGTGCGCGACCTTGCCATGAGCGTCGTCACCCCAGAGTTCGACGGGCGCATCTTCACAAGGGCCAGCGCGTTTAAAACCCGCGCCGCCCGCGACCCGCTCACCCACGCGACCCCCGTTGTCTTTGAAGACGCACCGGCACGCTCCGCCCACGTGGCCAAGCTGGCGCGCGCTCATGTGCGGCTTTGTGAGACGCCCCCTGGTGAAACGCGCGTTGGGCTCATCCTTGCCAATTACCCGGGCAAGGGCGGGCGGATTGCAAACGGTGTCGGGCTCGACACGCCAGCTTCGACCGTCAACATCATCAAAGCGCTCGAAGGGGCGGGCCACTGGGTCGATGGCGCGCCGGGCAATGCTGAAGCGCTCATGACCTGCCTCTTAAAGGGCCGGAACGATCCACCAGCGCACCTTCCGCTCAGCACCTACAAAGCGTTTCTGGCAACGTTGCCTGAAGCGGCCCGCATCGCGCTTGATGATGAGTGGGGTGCGCCCGAAAAAGACCCCGCCCTGAAGGGCGACGCGTTCGCGCTTCCCATCCACCGCTTCGGCAACACAGCCGTCGCCGTCCAACCCACACGCGGCTATGAGCGGGACCCTAAGGCCACCTACCATGACCCCGCGCTGGTGCCGACCCACGCTTACCTTGCGTTTTATTTGATGCTGCGTGAGGTGTTTGACGCACACATCCTCATCCACGTGGGCAAGCACGGCAACATGGAGTGGTTGCCGGGAAAAGCGCTTGCGCTGTCTGAAAGCTGCTGGCCTGAGATCGCCTTTGGGCCGACCCCCCACGCCTATCCGTTCATCGTCAACGACCCAGGCGAGGGCACGCAAGCCAAACGCCGCGCCCAAGCCGCCATCGTTGACCATCTCACCCCGCCGATGATGCGGGCCGAGAGCCACGGCGCCTCGGCAGCCCTAGAAACCCTCATCGACGAATATGCCCTCGCCCGCGCCCTCGACCCGCGGCGCGCCGAGCACCTTGCAGGCGAGATTGCCCAGTTGGCTGAGCGGGAGGGATTTGCCGCCGACCTTCAGCTCGATCTGGCGACAGACCGAGATGAGGCCATCGCAGCGCTCGACGCACACATCTGCGACCTCAAGGAAATGCAAATCCGCGATGGGCTGCATGTGCTGGGCGAAAGCCCCTCAGCCGCGCTGCGCACCAGCACCCTTTCAGCGATTGCCCGCGCCCCACGCGGCTCAGCGCCCGGCGATGCCTCGTTTCTGCGCGCCCTTGCCGATGACTTATCCCTTGCGTTCGATCCCATCGCCGCTGACCTTGGGGCGTCCTGGCAAGGCGCCCGTCCCCCTCAGCTCGATCTGGTCGCCGCACCATGGCGCACCGAAGGTGACACCGTGGAGCGGCTTGAGCGGTTTGCATAACGGGTGATTTCTGTCGAATACCCGCCAGGCCCCGCCACCCAGGCCGTCATTGGCGCGATGAAACCGGTTGCAAAAGCGCTCGACCGGTCGGGCGAACGGGAGATGGAGGCCGTTTTGAGGGCCGTTGCGGGCCGGTTTGTCCCGCCTGGTCCATCAGGAGCGCCGAGCCGCGGCCGGCCTGATGTTTTGCCCACGGGCCGCAATTTCTTCGCCGTCGACATCCGCGGCGTGCCCACCCGGGCAGCCTGGCAAATTGGGGCCGCCGCCGCCGAACGGGTGGTGGAACGCTATGTGATGGAGGAGGGGGATTGGCCGCGGGTGATCGTCCTCACCTGCTGGGGCACGGCCAACATGCGCACCGGAGGCGACGATCTTGCCCAAGCCCTTGCCCTCATCGGAGTGGAGCCGGTGTGGGAGGCAAGCCGCCTTACCGGCTTCAAAGTCACGCCGCTTGGGGCGCTGACCCGCCCAAGGGTGGACGTCACCCTGCGCATCTCAGGCTTTTTTCGGGACGCATTTCCCGACCAAATCTCCCTGTTTGACCAAGCGGTGCGTGCGGTCGCCGCCCTCGACGAGCCCGCGGACCAAAACCCCATCCGCACCCGCTTTGAAAGCGGCGAGGCGGGCACGGACATCTCCGTATTCGGCGCAATGCCAGGCGCTTACGGTGCTGGCTTGCAAGCACTCATCGACACCGGCGCATGGGACCAGCGCGCAGACCTTGCAGAAGCCTTTGTGGCCTGGGGCCAGTTCGCCTACGGCAAAGGCCGCCAAGGGGAGGCCGCTGAGGATGCGCTGCGCACGCGTCTCAAAAAGGTGGACGCTCTCGTGCAAGCGCAAGACAACCGCGAGCACGACATCCTCGACAGTGACGACTACTACCAGTTTGAGGGGGGCCTTGCTGCTGCGGTGGAAGCTGCCCAGGGCCGCACACGCCTCAGCCTCCACGTGGACACAAGCCGTGCTGAGTTTCCTAAGGTGCGCACCCTCAGCGAGGAGATTGCCCGCGTTGTCCGCGGCCGTGCCGCCAATCCGCGTTGGATTAAAGGGGTGATGCGCCACGGCTACAAAGGCGCTTTCGAGATTGCTGCCACCGTGGACTATCTGTTCGCCTTCGCAGCCGCCACTGACGCCGTTGCCGACCACCACTTTGACCAGCTCTTCAGCGCCTACCTGGAGGATGAGGCGGTGGCCGGCTTCATCGCGAAGCACAACGCGCCAGCGCTTCAAGAGATTGCCGAACGATTTCGCGAAGCCATCACCCGTGGGCTATGGTTGCCCCGCAAGAACAGCGTCCACAAAAGGCTTGACGAGTTGACCGCGGAAAGGGGCCGATGACCACCGAGACCACAAACACCCCCGAAGCGGGGGACGCCCGCCACGCGGAAAAAATGCGCAAGAAGAAAGCGGCGCGCGACAAAATCATGGCGACGAAGACCATCGAGAAAGGTCTCATCATCGTCCACACAGGCAAGGGCAAGGGGAAATCGACAGCGGCCTTTGGCATGGTCATGCGCGCCGTCGGCCATGGCATGCGCGTTGGCGTGGTTCAGTTCATCAAAGGGCGGATGGAGACTGGCGAGAAAGTCGTGCTCGACCGGTTTGGCGATCAGGTCACCGTCCGCCGGATGGGCGAGGGCTTCACCTGGGAAACGCAGGATCGCCAGCGCGACATTGCCGCCGCCCAAGCCGCCTTCGACATCGCCAAAGACATGATCATGTCAGGCGACTACAAGATGGTGCTGCTCGACGAACTCAACATCGTCCTGCGGTACGACTACCTTGATATCGCAGACGTTTTGGCCATGCTGAAGGAGAAGCCCGATGATGTTCACGTCATCATCACCGGGCGCAACGCCAAGGACGAACTGATTGAGGCGGCCGATCTCGTCACCGAGATGACGATGATTAAGCACCCGTTCCGCTCAGGCGTGAAGCCCCAGGCGGGTATTGAGTTTTGAGGCCCGTCCCCCGGTTCGGCTATGCCTTAGGGGCAGGGGATCGGGTTGCGGTCCACATCGAGACAGTCGCGCGGGGTGGTTGCCGCGCCCACCACAGCTCCACCCACCGCACTGGCCGCGGCGACGCCAAGCACCGTCCCCGGGTTGGCCCCGGCCGCAGCTGCGATGATCGCGCCCGTTGCGCCACCGCCTGCAGCACCCACAATCGTCCGATCGCGTTGACTGCTCGAGTTGCAGCCAGCCAGAAGCGCGGCCATCAGGACAACCGCAACCACAGTCTTTTTCATGATCCCTCCAATCGAGCGTGTCGCCAGATGCAGCATGCGCCCGTACGCCAATGTGTGTGGGACGCACTACGTTAATGCGGCATGAAGAGGTGTGGTATTTATAACACACTCGCACAGGAAGGGTTCTGCCGTTGACCGCCACACTCATGATCCAAGGGACGGGGTCGGACGTGGGCAAGTCGCTGATCGTGGCAGGGCTATGCCGCCATTTCGCACGCAAGGGCCTGAAGGTACGGCCATTTAAGCCGCAGAACATGTCCAACAACGCCGCCGCCACCGATGATGGTGGCGAGATCGGCCGCGCCCAAACGCTGCAGGCCCGCGCCGCCGGGGTCGCCACGTCGGTCCACATGAATCCGGTCCTGCTGAAGCCTCAGTCCGAGACGGGCGCGCAAGTTGTGGTGGCCGGCAAAGTCATGACGTCGGTCGGCGCGCGGGACTATGGACGCGTCAAGAAGGACCTCCTCGCGCCGGTTCTCCATAGCTTTGGCGAGGTGTCGCGCGGGGCTGATCTCGTCCTTGTTGAGGGTGCGGGAAGTCCTGCGGAAATCAACCTGCGGCTCAACGATATCGCCAACATGGGGTTTGCGCGCGCCGCGGGCGTCCCCGTCGTCCTCGTGGCCGATATCCATAGAGGCGGGGTGATCGCCAATCTCGTGGGGACCGCCGCTGTGCTGGAGCCGGCGGACCGCGCGATGGTGTCGGGCTTCATCGTCAACAAATTCCGCGGGGATGTCTCCCTTTTTGATGACGGCGTGAAAGCCATCGAAGCGCGCACAAACTGGCGCGGCCTAGGCGTCGTGCCCTGGTTTGCCGAAGCCGGCGCACTCCCGGCTGAAGATACGCTTGGCCTTCAAACCTCATCCCAGCCTGGTGGGCTGAAGGTGGTGGTCCCGCGCATTCCCCACATTGCCAACTTCGATGATCTGGACCCTTTGCGGCTCGAAGCGGGCGTATCAGTGGAGATCGCCCCGCTCGACACCGCCCTTGCCGCCGATGCGGACATCGTGATTTTGCCAGGGTCGAAGTCCACCTGCGCGGATCTTGCTGCGCTGAAATCAGCCGGGTGGGACACTGACTTGCGCGCCTTCGTCCGCCGCGGCGGCACCCTGATCGGATTGTGCGGCGGCTATCAGATGCTCGGCCGGACGGTTGCCGACCCTAACGGCATTGAAGGGCCGGCGGGGACCATGGAGGGCCTCGGCCTCCTCAACGTTGAGACGGTGCTCACCGCCCCCAAAATCACCAAAAAAGTCGTCGGAGACGCCAAGCCCATCTTAGGCGTCTCCACGCCGGTGGAAGGCTACCGCATCCACATGGGCCGCACCGAGGGCGCGGATGCCGCGCGCCCTGTGGTCTTGCTGGGAGAGGGGCCTGACGGCGCGGTGAGCCGGGCGGGCAACGTCTTTGGAACCTACGTCCATGGCATATTTGGTTCAGATGCCTTGCGGGCGGCCATCCTTTCGCGGCTCGGCCACGCCTCCCAGCTCGCCTACGAGGCGCACGTTGAGGCGACCCTGGACTGCCTTGCCGACCACCTGGCGGCCTGCCTCGACATGGACGCCCTTCATAAGATTGCAAAGGCTGCAGCAAGGGCCGCGTAGAGCGTTGCCTGGAGAAGGCCCACACGCGTTGTGAGGGTGAGCCCCCGCGCGACATCACCAAACGTCGCGGCCCGGCCCCCTTCATTGAGCCAGACGCCATCGACGTGGCGGGCGCCGTAGCGCCGGGGTCCGCCAATCGCCACCCCCAACGCATGGCTCAGTGCAGCCTCGGGCCAACCGGCATTGGGGGAGACGTGGCGCGCCGCATCTTGCCTGATGGCGCGGTGGTGCGATGTGATGTGCGGTGCGCAAAGGCCAATGAGAAGCGCTGTGAGCCGGGCGGGAACAAGGTTTACCAGATCATCCACCCGCGCGGTTGCCCAGCCAAAGTCCTGGTGGCGTTCGGTGCAGTGGCCAATCATGGAATCAGCCGTATTGATGACCTTGTAAGCGATGATCCCAGGCAGGCCGAGGAGGGCGAACCAGAAGACCGGCGCCACCACACCGTCCGAGAGGCTTTCCCCCAGCGTTTCAAGCGCCGCCCCCGCAACGCCTGCCTCATCAAGGCTCGCCACGTCCCGCCCGACGATCATGGCAAGTTCAGCGCGCGCCCCCTCCATGTCGGGCGCTGCAATCACCGCATGGACGTGATCGTAAAGGCTGCGATGGGCAATGAAGACGCTCCCCAGCGCCGCCGTTATGAGGACGTTGAGAAGGAGAGGGAGGTCTGACAGGAGCGCGGCGAGGGCGATCGTCGGGCCTGTAAAAATCACCATGATCGCGCAAAGCGTCAGCACCCCCCGGAGCTTTCGGCCATGTCCGACGTTGAGCCGGTGGTCGGCCGCGGCAATGACGCGGCCCATCCAGGCCACCGGATGGCCGATGCGGCGCCATAGAAAAGGCGGCTCCCCGGCCACAGCGTCAAGGGCAAGGGCAATGGGGATTGCGATGAGGTTCGCCATTGGTTCGCCGGCGTCTCCTTCAGTGGCTCAGCTTCTCTGGCACAAAAAAACCGGCGCACGCAGCGCCGGTTTTGAAGAA
>JBCDLN010000062.1:0-15828 GCA_038745295.1 Pseudomonadota bacterium
ACGTTCCTTCGGAGCCGACACTGTCAGGATCCCGCGGTGGGCCTGATGGGTCAACCCCACCGAAACGCGCTTGCGCGTTTCGGCAACGTCTGAGGCCGGCAACTGTGCCGGCTGAGCGAAGCCGTGGGTTGATGCATCAGGCCCACCGCGGGAGAATTGACCCTAGGCGGGAGCAGTGAGGCACGGCCCCCTGCGGCGGTTCCGCAATGAACACCGTTGATGGAAACAACAGCTAGCCAAACGCAGCTGTCAGCCCGCCTTCAAGGTCCTCGATCAGATCTTGCGGGTCCTCAAGACCGATGTTGAGGCGCACCACATGCTCATCGCGCGGCCACGGCTTTGCCGTGCGGATCGACCCAAGGCTTGCAAGTGTCGCAAGGCTTTCAAAACCGCCCCATGAGGCGCCGATCCCAAAAAGACCCAGCCCGTTCACAAACGCCTTCACTTTGTCGCGCGGCACATCTTTGAACGTGATGCCCATCAAGCCTGTTGCGCCTTTAAAATCCCGCGCCCAGAGAGCGTGCCCCGGCGCACCCGGCAGAGCCGGATAGAGCACCTGCGCCACCTCTTTGCGCGCCGAGAGCCACTCCGACACGAGCCGCGTATTGCGCTGGTGCCGCTCAAGGCGAACATCGAGTGTGCGCATCCCCCGAAGGGTCAAGAACACATCATCAGGTCCCACATGAAGACCCCATTCGTCCCAGCACTTGCGCACCTTGGCCATGAGTTCGGCCTTGCCGGCGATGGTGCCCAGCAACAGGTCGGAGTGGCCGGCAAAATACTTGGTCGCCGCTTGGATCGACAGATCGACCCCATGGGCGAGAGGCTGAAAGTAGATCGGCGTTGCCCACGTGTTGTCCATCAGCGTGACTGCGCCCGCTGCCCGCGCCATCTCCGCGATTTTGGGAACGTCGATCATCTCGAAGGTGAGCGAGCCCGGCGTTTCCAGAAAAACAGCGGCAATTGGCCGCGTAAGCGCTGTTTCCACCGCATCAAGGTCTTGGCCGTCAACGTAGTGGGTCGTGACCCCGTACCGGCTCAGAAAACCATCACAAAACGCGCGGGTGGGGTGGTAAATGTTGTCGACCACGAGAATGTGATCGCCCGATTTCACCACCGCGGCGAGCGCGACGGTGCAGGCGGCGAGCCCTGTGGGCGCCAACACCGTCGCGTCTGCCCCTTCCAGTTCGTTGACAATATCGGTGAGAGCGTCCGTGGTTGGTGTGCCTGAGCGGCCGTAGGTATAGCGTTGGCCCTTGCGCGCCATGGTGTCGACGTCGGGGAATAAAACCGTCGACGCATGAACCACAGGTGGGTTCACAAACCCATGATACTCCATAGGTTTAAGCCCGGTGCGGACAATATTTGTCGCACGCCGCAGTGCTTTTCTTGGCGCATCTTTGCTGTCATCGCTCATTCACACTAGCCTTTCAGGGCGCTCACAATGGTTACGGGCAGTCGAATTCGATCGCTTCACACGTTGATGAGCCCCCGTGCGGCAATGCGGCACAAAAGCTGCTTTCGCCGGCGCGAGGACAACACGAACCCGCAATTTCGACGAGGGAGTACAAACACCGATGAAACCCATCACCCTGGCAGCGATCGCGACTGCGTCTGCGCTTGCTATCGCGCCGATGGCGAACGCTCAAACCCTGGCAGAGATTAAAGAGCGCGGCCATCTCAACTGCGGCATCAACACAGGCCTGACCGGCTTTGCCTTCACCGATGAAAACGGCAACTGGCAAGGCTTTGATGTTGCGCTGTGCAAAGCGCTGGCCGGCGCCATCTTCGGCGACCCCGATGCCGTTGAATACACCTCGCTCACCGGCAAGACCCGCTTTACCGCCCTTGCCTCAGGCGAAATCGACGTCCTGTCGCGCAACACCACCTGGACGTTGTCGCGCGATGTCGACCTGAAGTTCGACTTCCAAGGCGTCAACTACTATGACGGTCAAGGCTTTATGGTGCCGGCGGCGCTCGGCGTCACGTCTGCGCTCGAACTCGACGGCGCGACGGTCTGCATTCAAACCGGCACCACCACCGAGCTCAACCTGGCGGACTATTTCCGCGCCAACAACATGAGCTACGAGCCGGTTCCCATCGAAACCAACGCTGAAGCGCAGCAAAAATATCTTGCCGAAGCGTGCGATGTGTACACCACCGATGCTTCCGGCCTTGCTGCAACGCGCGCAGCGTTCGAAACCCCCAGCGAACACCTCATTCTGCCGGAAATCATCTCCAAAGAGCCGCTCGGCCCTGTGACCCGTCACGGCGACTCTGAGTGGTCTGACATTGTGCGCTGGGTGCTCAATGCGCTGATCATTGCTGAGGAAAAAGGCATTACGCAGGAAAATGTGGCATCGATGGCCGCCGATTCGGGTGGTGACCCTGAAGTCGCCCGTCTCCTCGGTTCGGAAGGCGAATACGGTTCCATGCTCGGCCTTGATAGCGACTGGGCCGTGAAAGCCATTGCCGCCAAAGGCAACTATGGCGAGATCTTCGCGGAGTATCTGGGCACCGAGACCCCCGTCGGATTGGCGCGCGGCCTGAACGCGCTCTACACAGACGGCGGCATTTTGTACGCGCCGCCTTTCCGGTAGGCCAATCAACGGCGCGGGCTTTGGTCCGCGCCGTTTTTCATTCATGATCCCTTTCGACGCCCGCCGTCACCGGACCTTCCGCGGTCCATTCATCGAGACCAAGATGGTCCTGCATCAGGATCACGGTCCACTGACAAGGATGATGCGATGAGTGTTGCCGCATCCGGCCCCGCAGGCCCCGTCTTCCGCATCAACATGCTTTGGACCGATGAGCGCTTTAGGGGGCTCTTTCTCCAAGCAATCGCCATGATGGTGCTCATGCTGGGCGTCGCCTGGCTGATCAACAACACGGTTCAAAACCTCTCAGCGCTTGGCAAAGATTTTGACTTTGGCTTCCTCAGCCAACCCGCCAATTACGACATCAACCAGCGCTTGATTGAGTACGATAGCCGCTCCTCCAATGCGCGGGCCGCGCTGGTGGGGATCCTCAACACGCTCCTTCTTGCGGTGATGGGCTGTATCACGGCCACCATCATCGGGATTGCCGCTGGTGTGGCGCGCCTTTCCAAAAACTGGATCATCGCCCGGCTGATGACGGTTTATGTTGAAGGGTTTCGCAACGTCCCGCTCCTCATTTGGATTTTGCTCATTGCGGCGGTGGTGAACGAATCCTTCCCCTCCCCCCGAGGCCTCAGAGAAGTGGAAACCGGCGCCGTGGTTTTAACAAACCGCGGCCTTTATGTTCCCGCCCCTGTGTTTGAGGCGGGCGCCAACGTGGTGCTGGGCGTTTTCATCGCCTCCATCATCGCCATCTTTGCCGTGCGCACGTGGGCAAAGCGCCGTCAGGAGGCAACGGGTGAGCAAGCCCCCCTCCTGCTGATCGCGTTGGGCCTTCTCATCATCCCCACAGCGCTTGCCTATTTCGCACTGGGACGCCCCATCACGCTGGAATACGCCACCCTCCAAGGCTTCAACTTCCAAGGCGGGACTTTCTTGCGCGATAGCCTCATCGCTCTTTGGATTGCACTGTCGCTTTATACAGGCGCCTTCATTGCTGAGATTGTGCGCGCTGGCATCTTGTCGGTGAACTACGGGCAGACGGAAGCGGCTTACGCATTGGGTCTGAGGCCCAATCGCACCATGAACCTCATCATCTTGCCTCAGGCGCTGCGGGTGATCGTTCCCCCGCTGATCAGCCAGTTCCTCAACCTCACCAAGAACTCATCGCTTGCCATTGCTGTGGGGTACATGGACGCCACCGGCACGCTGGGCGGCATTACACTCAACCAGACGGGGCGCGAGATGGAGTGCATCTTGCTCCTCATGGCGTTCTACCTGTGCGTCTCGCTGATGATTTCGGCGGTGATGAACCTTTATAATTCGCGCGTGAAGCTGGTGGAGCGCTGATCATGGCCAACACGCACACCACACAGCACTACGTCGCTTCAGAGCAATATGCTGAAGAAACGCCGCCAGCCAGCTCCACCGGGGTCATCGGCTGGCTGCGCGAGAACCTCTTCTCGTCCTGGTCCAACACGGTCATCACCATCCTATCCATCGCTTTCCTGGTGTGGATCCTGCCCGGCATCATCGATTGGGCGATCTTAAAGTCCGTCTGGAACGCCCAAAGCCTCACAGAGTGCCGCGAAATCATCAAAGCCACCCACGGCGAAGGGGTGAGCGGCGCTTGCTGGGCAGTCATCAAAGAGCGCTACAACCAGCTCCTTTATGGGTTTTATCCTGCCGAGTTGCGCTGGCGGCCGAACGTCACCTTCCTCCTCCTTTTGGCGGCGTTGACCCCTGTCCTTTTCCGCACGATGCGCCCTGCGTTTTGGGCGATGGTCATCGCGCTCGGCGTCTCGGTCCTGGCAGCGCTCCTGCGCGGTGAGCCTGGCAGCATCGTCAACCCCACCACGGTGGTGGCCGCCGCCGGTGCAGCGCTCACCTACGTGTTCGGCGGCAACCAGTACCGGGGCAAATGGCTGATGGCGGCGCTGGCCTTCCCATTTGTGGCGATCTTTTTGCTGTGGGGCGGGCTCATCCTGGAGCCTGTGGAAACGTCGAAGTTCGGCGGGTTCTTGCTCACCATGATCATCGGCGTGACGGGGATTGCAGGCTCGTTGCCGCTGGGCATTTTGTTGGCGCTGGGGAGGCGCTCCAACCTTCCCATCGTTCAGCTCATCTGTGTGACCTTCATTGAGTTCATCCGGGGCGTGCCGCTGATCACGCTCCTCTTTGTGGCCTCAACGCTCCTCAACTATTTCCTGCCACCGGGCACCAACTTCGACCTCATCTTGCGCGTCCTCATCATGGTGACGCTCTTTGCCTCCGCCTACATGGCCGAGGTGGTGCGCGGGGGCCTCGCCGCGTTGCCGCGGGGCCAGTATGAGGCGGCCGACACGCTGGGCCTCACCTATTGGCAGGGCATGCGGCTCATCATCTTGCCGCAGGCGCTCAAGATCTCGATCCCAGGCATCGTGAACACCTTTATCGGTCTGTTTAAGGATACGACGCTTGTGGCCGTCATCGGCCTTCTCGATCCGCTGGGCCTCACCAACCCCATCCGCTCCGATAGTGCCTGGAACGGCATTGTTTGGGAGCTCTACGGCTTTATCGCGCTCCTCTTCTTTGTCTGTTGCTGGGGCATGAGCCGCTACTCCATCTTCCTTGAACAGCGCCTTCGCGCCGCAGACCGCCGGTAGGAGAATAACGATGTCTGAAGCCCTTGAGGCCACCACCGACGCCCTCGACCCTGCCCACGGCGAACAGGCAACGATGACGGTCTCCGATGAGATCTCCATCGACATCAAGGACATGAACAAGTGGTACGGCGAGTTCCACGTCCTCAAAAACATCAATCTTGAGGTGCGCAAAGGCGAGCGCATTGTTGTGTGCGGGCCCTCAGGTTCGGGCAAATCCACCCTGATCCGCTGCATCAACGCGCTGGAAAAGTTTCAAAAAGGGTCGATCACCGTCGACGGCACGCCGCTGACCTCAGACATCAAAAAGATTGACGAGATCAGGCGCGAAGTCGGCATGGTGTTTCAGCACTTCAACCTTTTCCCGCACCTCACGATCTTGGAGAACTGCACGCTGGCGCCGATCTGGGTGCGCAAGATGCCCAAGAAGGAAGCCAACGATGTGGCGATGCACTTCCTGGAGCGGGTGAAGATCCCCGAGCAGGCGGGGAAGTACCCTGGCCAGCTCTCCGGCGGTCAGCAGCAGCGGGTGGCCATTGCGCGGGCGCTGTGCATGAGCCCCAACGTGATGCTGTTCGATGAGCCCACCTCAGCGCTCGACCCGGAGATGATCAAAGAAGTGCTTGACGTGATGGTCGACCTTGCCCGCTCCGGCATGACCATGATTTGCGTGACCCACGAGATGGGCTTTGCCCGTCAGGTGGCAAACCGGGTGGTCTTTATGGACCAAGGTCAGATTGTGGAGATGAATGCGCCGGAGCCCTTCTTCACCAACCCGCAGCACGAGCGCACCAAGCTCTTCCTCAGCCAGATCCTGGCGCACTAAGAGGTTCGTCGGCTCGGCCAGAGCCCTCTTGCGCCGCTGCGGCAAGCTGCGCCGCCTCCAAGATAATGGCGGCGGCGGCCTCAGGGTCTTCTTCGTGGGCAAGATGGCCAAGCCCCTTCATCCGCACCACACGCCCGCCAGCCACTTTGCCTGCCGATTGCGCTGCCGCGGATGGGGGGATCGTCCTGTCGCCAGAGGCCGCCACCAACGTGAGCTGCGCTTTCAGCTGCGGCAAATCCTCTTGAAGCGGGGCAAGGTTCCAGCCCGCCATCATGGCAAGCGCGCCATTCACGTGCCCCGGCTTTTTAAAGAGCGTGTGGTAGTAGCCCACACCCTCCGCATCGAGGGTTGATCCTGTGTCGGTCAGCAACTTTTCAGTGCGACGCCGGCTGGCGGTGGCGGCAAACACCCTTGGGGTGAGCGGGTTGACGAACAACAGCCGCGCGAGCGTGGAAAAGATGGGCGCGGCTGCTCCCGCATAAGGCTGCAGCGAGGCGTTGAAGCCGACGATCGCCCGCGGCGCCACCAAGCTATCAAGCGCCATGCGGATGGCGACAGCCGCACCCGCAGAGTGGCCGACAATAACGGCAGGCTTGAGCCCGGCCGCCTCCACAAACGCGCCCGTGAGTGCCGCCACGCCAGGAAGGGTCATTTGCGTAAAAAGGGGGGTTTCCGTGAAGCCATGGCCAGGCAGATCCACCGCGGTCACCCGCACTGTCTTGGCCAGGATCGGCATCAGTGCGCGGAAGGAGTGGGTGGACGCGCCCGTCCCGTGGAGGAGCAAAAAGTCCTCCCCCTCCCCCATGGTCTGGGCGTGAAAGGTGAGGCCCCCCGCCTCCACGAAGGTGGACGCGGACCGATGGGGCCAGTGGGCGCCATCTTTGTCAAAATTTGGCTTGTCGCGGTCCGCCACAATCATCGCTGCGACCGCGCGTATGGGGGAGCTGTGCCGGAAATCGGGTGCACGCTCACGAAGGCGCCCCCAGGGGCCGAGCGGCCGCGTCGAGCCCATCCCCAAACTGGCGCAGCGGCGCGTAACGGGCCCCCATCGCCTCAGCAAGGTGGGCGGCCGCTTTGCCGGGGCGGGGCGATGTATCCACCACAACGGCGGCAACACCCGCGGCACGGACTTGGCGCGCGGTTGCCTCAGCTTCGGCCATAGCCTCGCTCCGGCCACCTTCGCCCGAAAGGCGCACATTGGCGCGGCCATCCGTCAGCACCACCAGGGTTGGCTCACGGCCCTGTGCCCCTGCAGAAAGGCATAGCCTCAGCGCGCTCTGAAGGCCGGCCGCAAGCGGCGTCCCGCCCCCGCCCGGAAGCGCTGCAAGGGCTCGCTTGGCTCTGGTGAGCGAGGATGTGGGCGGTAGCAGCACCTCAGACCCATCCTTTCGAAAGGCGATCAACGCAACCTCGTCTCGCCGCACGTACGCTTTGGCGAGGAGCCGCTCAACAGCGCCTTTCGCCTCAGCCATCCGGCTAAAGGCTTGGCTGCCGGACGCATCTACGCAAAACACGGTCAGCGTGGCTGACTTCGACTTAGTCCGGCGGACCCTGAGGTCGCTCTGACGCACCGGTATTGTGTCCTCCGGTCCGCCGCGCAACCGACGCCACGGGAGCGCCGCTGTGAGCGTTTCCACAAGGGCAATGCGCCCGTCTCGACCCGGCCGGCCGCGTTTGACGCCCGCAGGTCGCCCCCGCCCCCCTTTTTTGGTCCGTCCTGCCCGTCCTTGAGGGCCACGTTGAGAGGCGGCTGCCCCCACAATTGAAAAGAGATCGCTGTCGAGGGCAGCATCAACAGCCTCCACCACCCGCTCGCGCAACTCGCCCGCTTGGGTGAGATTTTGGCCGTCGTCTTCGCCGTCGGAGGGGCCGGGCTGTTGCGCCTCCTCGGGTAGGGGCGCCGGCTCAACCTCCTGGCGCGGTATCGCCCGTGGGCCGAGCACCAAGGCGGCCGCGAATTGCGCCACCTGCGGGCTCACCCCATGGCCATCAAGCGCAGCCAAGGCTTTGGCCGCGGCGCAGAGCTGGTTGCTGGTGCGGATGGAGGGCACGCCAAACAAGAGCGCGGCGGTGAGAAGTTCATTGATCGTCTCATCATGAAGCGGTGTGTGGCGCCAATCCTGCGGCAAACGGGCGATGGTGGGGGGTGCGTGCGCGCGAATGTCGGCCGGCAGAATGAGCGCTATGCGCTCCAAAAGGCGGGGGTCGAGGGGGGGATCATCGCCTTCAGCCTCATCAAGCACGATGAGAGGCCTGGGTGCGATGGGCTCACCGTGCGGGCCTGCAAGCGCACCATCAAGGAGCAGCGCCAAAAGGCCAGCCGTTTGAGCGCCCAGTCGCTCTGCGCTCGGCACAATCACTGGCCCGACCCCACTTGCCAGAAGCCCGCGCAACTGCCTGGGGCTGCCGGCCGATAAGGTGGCGCTAAGGTCGAGCCCACCGATGAGCCGTTCGATGTCCACATGAATGGGCAGCCGCACCGCATCTTGGAGCGAGGCTAGAATGCGATCGCGCCCCTCGGTGCGCGGGCCGCGCAGGATGAGCCCACCAAAGACAGCCGGCGCACTGAGAGAGAGAGTGAGGCCGGCTGACAGCGCCTCGTCAGGCGTGGGAACGGCGGGCGCTGCCCCATGGGCATCGAGCCCCTCAGGCGGCCTGTGCGCCACCATCAAACACCTCTTTGAGCGCGCGCTCCACACGCACAGCCGAGCCCGTCTCATCAAGGGGATCACGGCGAAGGCGGTGGGTGAGCGCAAAGGGGGCTGCTGCGCGCACATCATCGGCACGGACCACGGTGCGCCCGTCAAACGCGGCAAAAGCGCGGGCCGTGCGCATCATGGTGAGTTCGCCGCGGGCGCCATCGGTGCCCAAGGCCATACCAATCCCGGCGATGAGGGCTAAGATGTCGTCATCCAGCTCCACATCGTTGAGCCTGCGCCGCGCTGCCACAATCTTGCGCTTGTGCCGCTCGCCCGCCTTTTGATGCTGCGCGACAAAGCCCTCCGGGTCGCGCTCAAACGCATCACGGCGCTTGATGATGTCCACCCGGGTTGGAATGTCAGTGGGGGTTTTGACGTCGACAGCCAGGCCGAAGCGGTCGAGCAGTTGGGGCCGCAGCTCGCCCTCTTCAGGATTGCCGCTGCCCACAATCACAAACCGCGCAGGGTGGCGGATGGAGAGCCCCTCCCGCTCCACCACGTTGACGCCGGACGCTGCCACATCAAGGAGGATATCGACGATGTGATCCTCCAGAAGGTTCACCTCATCAATATAAAGAAAGCCGCGATGCGCTCGCGCGAGGAGGCCCGGCTCAAACACCTTTTCACCGGTCGCCAGCGCCCGCTCCAGATCGAGCGCGCCCACCACGCGGTCCTCGGTGACCCCGAGGGGCAGGTCCACCACCGGCACAGGCACCTTGAGTTTGCGCCCCGCCTGGGGGCTGTCAGGGCAGGAGCTGACTTCCTCTGGGATATCAGGGTCGCAGTTGTAACGGCAGTCGGCGAAGTTGGGCATAGTGGGAAGGCTGGCCGCAAGGGCGCGCACGGCTGTGGATTTGCCGGTTCCCCGATCACCGAAGATGAGGACGCCGCCGATCCGCGGGTCGATGGCGACCGCCGTCAGCGCGCGTTTCATGTCGTCTTGGCCCACAAGGGCGGCAAAAGGAAATGTTGCCATGGCCGATGAGTGGCAGACCCGCGGGCGCGCCGCAAGACAGATCGGCGGCGGTGTCGACGTTCGCGGGCACACGTTCAAAGGGGAGCGCCGCCCCTCGCCGCCCGATGGGTCTGGGTTAGAGTTAAGCCGCCTCCCGCTCTCCCTGTGGCCCCTGCTGCGCCGCACCCGATGGAGGCACGCCGACGCCCATAAGGCCTGCCGCCGGCGGTCGCGCCAACGTCTGCGGGGGCGGTCCAACAACGCTTGGGCGAGGAGCCGACTGGCGATGGGCCCCGCGCGAAATCTGCCGTGACAGCAAGATCACCGGAAGGAGCCCCACCGCCACAATCATCAATGAGGGGACAGCCGCCATTTCAAGCCGCTCGTCGGAGGCGAGGCGATAGGCGCGAATGGCAAGCGTATCGAAGTTGAACGGGCGCAGGATGAGCGTGGCGGGCAGTTCCTTCATGATATCCACAAAGGTGATCAGGAAGGCCGTCAACAGCCCTCCCCGCAGGAGCGGCGTGTGAACGCGGCGCAGCGTTTCGAGTGGCCCCGCCCCCAACGTGCGCGATGCCCCGTCAAAGGACGGCGGAATGCGCGACAGTCCCGCGTCCACGCCATTGAGCGAGATGGCCAGAAACCGCACCACGTAGGCAAACACCACCGCAACGAGGGTCCCGGTGAAGAGGAGGCCTGTTGAGATCCCAAAGGTGGAGGTCATAAAGCCATGGATCAAACGGTCGGCCGCGCCGAGAGGAACCAAGAGCCCCACCGCAATCACCGCGCCCGGCACCGCATAGCCAAAGCTTGCCACCGACGCCAACGCCCGGCTCACCCCGCGACTCGACAAGCGCCGCGCATAGGCAATCACCACAGCAACGCAAAGCGCGACGCTGGCTCCAATGGTGGCCAGAAGCACCGTGTTGTGGATGAGCCCGACCGTGCGCTGATCGAACCAATTGGCGTTCAGCGACACGCCAAGCGCAATGAGCGTCCCGGCCGGGACCAAAAAGCCGAGAGCCACAGGCAACAGGCACACCATCAAGGCTGCCGTGGCCTGCCAGCCCGTCAGCCTCATGCGCTCGAACGGACGGGCAGCGCGGTTCTCAGAGTATCGCCGCCCACCGCGTCCAACCCGCTCCAACGCGATGACGAGGAGCACAAAACCCACCAGGATGAGCGAGAATTGGACCGCTGCCACGCGGTCACCCATGGAAAACCAGGTGCGGTAGATGGCGGTGGTGAACGTCTCCACCCCGAAGTGCGCCACCGTTCCATAGTCGGCAAGGGTTTCCATGACCGCCAGCGCCAGGCCCGCAATGATGGCCGGACGGGCAAGGGGCACAGCAACGCTCAAGAACGCCCGCCAAGGCCGCTGACCCAGGGTGCGCGCCGCATCGAACCCGCCCGCAGACTGCTGCAAGAAGGCCGCTCGCGCCAGCAGATAAACGTAAGGGTAAAGCACCATCATGAGGACAAAGGCAGCCCCCTCAAGGCTCCTGATGTCCGGGAACCAATAGTCGCGCGGGCCAAAGCCGGTGATGTCTCTGAAGGCGGTTTGGATGGGCCCGGGGTGCTGGAGGAGCGTGGTGTAGGCGTAGGCGCTCACATAGCCTGGCATGGCGAGCGGCAAAATCAGCGCCCAGACAAAAACCCGGCGACCGGGAAAGCTGCACATCGTGACGAGCCATGCTGTGGCAACGCCGATGACCGTCACCCCCAACCCCACCGCCAGTGCCAGGGTCAATGTGTTGGTGATGTACCGGCCGAGGACCGTGTCAGCGTAGTGCGAAAATGCCGTGCCGCTTTGCCCAAACGCCGTCACCACCAGGGCAATCAACGGCAGCAGGGCGAGGACGCACAAAACCCCGGCAAGAATGCTCAATAGCCGCGAGCCTGGCATCGGCGTCACGCGCTCCGAGCCATTTCTACTTTGTCTTAGAAGTCTTTTAAAAACGGGGTTCTTCATTTACGACGGTTATGCGTTTCGGTGCCCGCTGCCAAGAGGCGACTGTCATCGGTTGTGGGGCTTATCCGGTGCACGGTCCAAATGGTCGCGGCGCTTAGTTGGTGTGCGGGCCGGGAGTTGTCCTCCGGGCGGTGGGTTGGCCTGCGGGCGGGGGAGTTGGCACCCAGGCGATGGTTGGTACCCGGGCCATGGATTGGCGCTCGGGCGGTTCTCTAAACGCTTGCAATCATCCTAAGGCTCGTCACCAGCAAGAAAAGGGCGAAGGCACGGGCCAACCATTCACGTGGAATGTTGTGGGCAAGCTTGGCGCCCAGTGGCGCAAGCGCCATCGACAGCGGAACAATCAGAATGAAGCCGATGAGGTTCACATAGCCCACACTGAGGGGCGGCAAGTCCGGCACGCCCCACCCCGAAATGGCAAAGCCGATTGTGCCAGGCACCGCAATGATGAGGCCAATGGCCGCCGCAGTTCCCACAGCGCGCCTGATCTCCAAGCCGAAGAGGGTGAAGATGGGCACGGACAGTGTACCGCCCCCAATCCCCATCACCACCGAGAAGGCCCCGATGAACACCCCGATCCCTTGGCGCCAAGGTGCGCCGGGTAACCCTGTCTTGCTGAACTTGCGATTTTGAAACAAAGCCATATGAACACTCACAATGAGTGCAACGATGGCAAACACCAGCGTCAAGGTCGCACCGCTCGCGCGGCCGCCCAAGGCCACCCCAATCACCACGCCAACGGCTATGGGAATGACAAGGCTCTTGAGGAGCGGCACGTCAACGCCGCCTTTTTTGTGGTGAGCGCGGGCGGAAACGATGGACGTTGCGATGATGGTGGCAAGCGAGGTGGCCACAGCGACGTGCATGCGCAATTCAAGCGGGACCCCCGCTGTCGGCAACAGATAGAAGAGCACCGGCACAATCACAATGCCGCCGCCCACACCCAAAAGTCCTGCGATCAGCCCCGCCAGGGCGCCCGACACGGCAAGGACTGCCGCAAACATGATGAGATCCGGCATCCGTCCTCCCGCTGTGCCGCACCCTTTTGGGCAACAGGTTGGCCGGAGGCAAGCGCGCACCGCGCAGCCCTGCCGGCCAAGGCTATCCAACCGCTTCGCGCGCAGAAGCAGACCGTCAAGCGGCGGCCGGACCTTTTGCTGCAAGCTAGCCGGGTGACACCCCTGCGCCCGTCATCGCACGAGGTCCTTTCGTGAGCGTATCGCTTCCTGCCGGCCAGCGAGTCTACGCCGTCGGCGATATCCATGGAATGCACGATCTCCTCATCACGATGCTGCGTCTCATTGAAGACGACCTTGACGCGCAACCACCCGAAGGCGACGTGGTGGAGGTGTTTTTGGGCGACTACGTGGACAGGGGTCCGCACAGCCGCGCGGTGATCGACACGCTCATGGCGCCGCCCGCGTCGGGTCAGCGCGTCTGCCTCATGGGCAACCACGAAGATGCGATGCTGAGCGCGCTCCACGATCAGGCCGCGTTGATGCGCTGGCTCTCTTTCGGGGGGGATGAAACCTGCCTCAGCTACGGGCTCGACGAGGCGGCAGTTCGCCACGAGCCGCAGGCGCTCCAAACCCTCCTCCACACCGTGGTGCCGCCTGAGCACCAAGCGTTTCTGAGCGGGCTGCTAACGCACTACCAGGTGGGCGGGGTCTATTTTGCGCATGCGGGCATTCGCCCTGGGGTGCCCCTCGGTCAGCAAGATCGGCGGGACCTCCTGTGGATTAGGGATGAGTTTTTGTCTCACCCGGGGCCGCATCCCGCGCACGTGGTCCATGGCCACACTCCGGTGGATGCGCCGGACCACCGGACATGGCGCACCAACATCGACACAGCGGCCGTTTTCGGCGGGCCCCTCACCGCCGCCGTGCTTGAGAATGGGTCCGTCCGCTTTCTCTGCGCTCACCGCGAGGTTTGACCGGCGCGCCAGCGGGCGGCGGCAGGCAACTCACACTCGGTGGAATTAACCTGGGTCTCCAAGGGTGGGTTGCGCAGGGTGGCTTGCCAAAAAACGGGGCGGCGCCTCGCCATTGGGAGAGGAGCGCAGCCGTCATGGGATCCGCTTGCGATGGGATCCCCCCGCAATGGCATCCAACCGGAATGATGTCGTTTCGCAAAGCAACACCGAACCCTGGTGTTGGCGCTCGCTGCCGGCCTCGTCCGCCATCGCGGTAACACGCACGGTCAACCATTGCGCTGAGGCTGGTGTTCGCCTTGCGTCAGTCTTTTTTGTCTTGGTCCACGCCCACTTCCACGGGCGCATCGAACCGGGCTGACAGCACCTCTTGCTGGGCGCGGATCTCGCGGTTTTGTTCAATGATTGTGGATAGGGCAGAGCGCAGTGCGTCCACCTCGGACTGATCTTGAGGAGGCGATACCGGCTCAATAGTTTCGGTCGCCGCCTCCGGTGCGCTTGCGGCAGCTTCCTCGTTTTCGGGGCTGCCCACCGACGCAACTGATTGTGGCGCGGAACCACCCGGCCGCGCGTCCAGCTGATCTAAGCGCTTGGTGAGAAGGGCGACCTTTTCTTGAAGCGTATCGATGTTGTCCTCCACCAGGCGGACTGTCTCTTGTTTTGCCTCGATGGCCTCACGCCGCAGACGGCGCATCACGTTGCCGGCGGTGGTTTGGCTTTCCTCGTCATCGGGGATGAGACCCACCTCAAGCGGGACAAACCGGTCGCGGACCGCTTCCATCTCTTTCTTCAGCTTGGCGAGATCGCTCGCAAACGCGGCGGGCATGGCCGTTGCGCCATCGGCGGCAACCACCTCCTGCTGGCGGTTGATCATTCTGACCGCCTTCTCCGCCATTTTGCGCGCGCCCCGGACCTCTTCGCGCAACACATTGCGCTCAGCCTGTGCCTCTTCCTTTTGAGCTTCGATAGCCTGGCGCATTTCAGCAAGAGCGACCGCGTTGTGCTGCCCGCCGTCGCCGCCGGAGCCCATCCGCGCGAGGAGTTCAGTGCGGAACTCATCACTGTCGAGCTGGTCTTCGATGGCGGATTTGGCCAACCCCTCCATCCGCGGGAAGACCTTGCTGTGCATCGCCTGGTTGAACGCTTGGATGGTGAGGTACTGATTGAGCCGCTCTTCCAACCCTGAGCGACTGTCTCGCTCATTGAGCCGCGCCATCAAGGCGCCGCGTTCAGCCGCCTCACGTTGGACCATGGCCTCTAGCTGTTTCAAGGCCGCGAGGATGTCTTTGCCGCTGGAGCCTGAGATCTTTTGGGGGAGCACCAGCGGCTCAAGCCTTGGCAGATCACGCTGTATGTTGAGGGCGTGGACGTTGCCGCTCGCTCCTGCTCCGCTCTCGATCGCGCGGGTGTCTTCAGGACCTTGGGGCGGCGTTGCGGGCATGACTTCGCCGATATCGTCCATATCGTCGTCATCAAAATCGTCCACGTTTTGCTGGGCGCGTGAGGGCGGCGTTGCCGGGACATACCGCTCCTCGGTGGTTTCGGGCTCCTCGTCGAAGAGCTTTTGGGCGAGGCTTCGGTTGCGGGCCCGGAACGCCAGCAGGAGAAGAAGCGCGGTAACGCCGGTGAGCCCGAAGAAGGCATCGCGCACGTCCTCACTGGTGGTGGTGGAGCCCATATAGATCATCCACGCACCGACGAGCACGAGGAGCGCAATGCCAGGCCACGGCCATATGGCCGACTTCAGTGCGCCCCGGTTTGCCGATCCGTTCGCCATAGTCACCTCAGCCCTTCACCGGGCAGCCCTGCCGCCCTCGCCCCGTCCGCTCGTGTCATACGCGTGTCACCCCGCCGCGCAAGGCCGGTCCCCCTAAAGCACCTGTTGTGAAAGTAACGCGTCTCAAGACGCGCTGCCACATGCGGCGCTGATCCGCTCGGGCGGTTCCCGGTCAGATGGGATCGTTTGAGCGGGGAACCGCCCGCTTTTCCAAGGGGCGAGCACTCTCCGCCCACCGCATGCGGCGCGAAATGCTTTGGGGAACAGCACACGCGCTGCCCGAGGCTCACCCCCCCCCCTGTCTGTTGGCGAAGTGTTAGCTTGGGGGTTGCGGAAGGGAGCCCGTCCCCCCCGAGGGTCATTGAACCCGTTAGGGAGCAAGGGCCTCTTCTGCGTCGCCTTGAACCCTGAACAGTTGCTTGGGACATCC
>JBCDLN010000063.1:0-15712 GCA_038745295.1 Pseudomonadota bacterium
AGTCTCTCGCCGCGGGGGGGCCGGCTGTGCATGCTGGGGCCATCCTTGCCGCTGTGGAGATGATGTGATGCAAATTCAGCGCCTGAATACCGCGATGGTGGAGGCGTACCTTGAGCAAGACGATCGCTGCGTCCTGCCCATAGGCTCCACAGAGCAGCATGGCCCGCTCAGCCTTTCGGTGGACACGATTTTGGCCGAGAAGGTTGCACTGGACGCCGCAGAGCCGCTGGGCGTGCCTGTCTTTCCTCCGCTCGCTTATGGGCTCTGCCCCTATTTCAGCGCCTATCCAGGCTCTGTGACATTGCGGGTGGAAACTCTTCTGATGGTAGTCCGGGATATTTTGGAAAGCCTGCGGCACTCGGGATTTCGTAAGATCTTGATCGTCAACGGCCACGGCGGCAACGCGCCCGTGGGTGCGATGGCTCTTGATGAGATGCGCGATCATCCCGACACCATCATCAAGTTCCACAATTGGTGGATGGCGCCCCAGACTTGGGCAAAGGTGCAGGCCATCGACCCCGTGGCCAGCCATGCCTCGTGGATGGAGAATTTTCCCTGGACGCGCCTGCCCAACTTACCACCAGACCCACGCGAAAAACCCATGGCCGACGTTGATGCCGTCAAGAGAATGCCGCCCGTCGTCGTCCGCGAGATGCTGGGCGATGGCGTCTTTGGGGGCGCCTATGAAAAGCCTGATGCTGTGATGCTGGAGCTCTGGTCAGTGGCCGTTGCGGAAACGCGCACGGTCCTTGAGGGCCGTTGGTCGTGAGCGTTGTGATCTGGGGCGCGGGCGCCATCGGGGGCACGATTGGCGCTTACCTCATCCGCGCAGGACACGATGTTTTGTTTGTGGACACCGATGCGCACCACGTGAGTGCCATCAACCAAAATGGCCTCACCATTGAGGGCCCGATCGACACGTTTACTGTTCCTGCTTGTGCCCAAATACCTCAAACTGTGTCAGGTCCGTTTGACGCGGTGTGGCTTGCCACGAAGGCCCAACACACCCGCTCTGCCACTGGCATGATTGCCCCACATCTATCCCCAACAGGTCACATACTGTCACTCCAAAATGGACTCACCGAGTTGATTGTTGCTGAGCGGATCGGCAGGGATCGAACATTAGGCGCATTCATCAACTTTGGCGCTGACTATTTGGAGCCCGGGCGCATCCTCTATGGCGGGCGAGGGGCCTGCGTTGTAGGGGAGCTTGATGGCGCCATGACTGCCCGCCTGGCCACAACCCATAGCCTTCTCCAAACGTTCGATGATGATGCAATCGCCACTCCGAATATATTTGGATACACATGGGGAAAGCTTGGCTATGGGGCGCTTCTTTTTGCAACCGCCCTCACAAATGACAGTATCGCCGACTGCCTCGACCGCGAAGAGGACCGCCCGATGCTCACTGCTTTGGCGCGCGAAATCTGTTCTGTCGCAGCTGCGGAAGGCGTCACTCCGCTAGGCTTCAACGGCTATGAGCCGAGTGCGTTTTTGCCTGGGGCGGACCCGGGCGCAACCGCCGCATCCTTTGACGCAATGGTCACCCACAACGCCAAGTCGGCCAAAACCCACTCGGGCATTTGGCGCGACCTTGCCGTACGTCATCGATTGACCGAGGTGAGCCCCATCCTCACAAAGCCTGTTGCCATTGGCCGTAGGCACAGCATCCCCATGCCGCTCACCCAGCGCCTCATTGCCATGATCAAAGAGATTGAGGAAGGTGAACGGCCCATGGGCACCGATAACATGAGCGAACTCAGAACTCTCCACCAGGCAAACCGATCATGAAACTCTCCCTAAATGGCAACCACGCCCTTGTGACAGGCGCGGGCCAAGGGATCGGAAGGGCCATCGCCATCGCGCTTCATGCAGCAGGTGCCACCGTGCACGCAACGGACATTGACCCCTCTTTCCTCACCGCGCTCGACCCGGACATTCAAACGGGACAGCTCGATGTCACTGATAGCGCTGCGATCAATGCACACGTTGCCGACAACGGCCCGTTCACTATCGCCGTCCATGTGGCAGGCGGCGTGCGCGGCCAGGTCGGCCGGCCGGTGGAAACAGTGAGCGACATGGACTGGGACGCCATCGCCGACGTCAACCAAAAGGCGGCCTTTTTCCTTAGCCGTGCCGTCGTTCCTGGAATGAAACGCAAAGGAAGAGGAAGGATTATCACCATCACAAGCAGGGCTGGGCTGGATATCAGCCTAACAGGGATCCAAGCCTATGCCAGCGCCAAGGCGGGCCAGATCGGGTTGGTCCGTCAACTGGGCCATGAGTTGGGGCAGTACGGTATCACCGTGAATGCGGTCGCCCCGGGCTTCATCCGGTCGAACCCCACAACCGAGCGGCAGTGGGAGGCCCTTGGCGAAGAGGGGCAAAAAAAACTTTTGGAAGGCATCGCCATGAAGAGACTAGGCGAGCCTGAAGATATCGCGAACGCAATTGTCTTTCTTGCCAGCGATGCCGCCGGTTGGATGACCGGGCAGGTCATTTCCGTTGATGGCGGACGCTGAGCCAAACAGCAGGCCCTGAGGGCTCAAACTCCACTAGGGAACAGACTTGAGCCTCAGCCCTGCTCAACCCCAACATCGATGCCTTCGGGAAGGGTTGCGATTTCTTGGGCGAGTTGCTGGCGCTGCTCTTCAGGCGCATCGATGAGAGCGGGAAGCCCGACAGTGCTCACCTCCTCAAGATGGGGGACGACCCTTCCTAAGATCTCGCTTCGGGCGCGAGCCCTGGCGCTGGCGGGAAGGGCGAGGAGGCGGCGGGAGAGTTCGCACATGGATCGATCGTCAAAGACGCTTTCCCAAGCTGTACGCTCTGGCCCGAAGCCAAAGCGGGGACGGTGAGGTTTGTTTGCACGCCGTTCTGCCGTTGCTTCTCGGTCGATGGTGTTACCAGCAAGAACAACGCCGTAGTCCTCCAATGCCGATTGGATGGAGACGTGGCCAGCGCGCACATCGGCAAGCACTGCTTCTGGATCACGCAAGAAAGGATCGCCAAAGCCGCCACCGCCCGCGGTCAGAAAGGTCACTTGGTCGCCAGGTTCGGCCTCGAACATGTTGATCTTCCCAAGGTCTTTCGGCGGTTCGCCCTCTCGCTCCAGAATAACCTGGCAAGGTGCCCCTGGCCCCCCGCCTTCCGTGCCCCAGGGCCGAAACACAAACCGCTCCAAACCACGGCCAAGGATAGCGGTCCCGCTCTCGACAATCCGCACCGTCATGATGAGGCCAGTGCCGCCGCGCCACTCTCCCACGCCGCCGCTATCAGGCCTCAACCCATAGGCCTCCACAACGATCTTCGCATCGGCTTCGGAGCGTTCCAATGGTGTGTTGTAAAGATTGGCGAGCCCTGAGTCCCGACCATCCACACCATCCCCGCCTTGTCGTGCTCCTGTTCCGCCCACAAGTGACTGGATGACCATCACCGAGCGGCTGCCGGTGGAGGGATCTTGTTCCGCCACCACCACCGGCACAACCGTTCCCCCCGATGGGGCTGGGATAAGGCCCGGAAGCGCTTTTGAGATCGCCCCAACGATGGTGTCATTAATTCTGATCGCCGTCGCATGCCGCACGCCCACCGCTGCAGGATAGTCCGGATTGAGAACGGTACCTCTGGGTACCGTAACGCGCATGTTTTCAAACAGGCCATAGTTCAGCGGCACCGTCTTGTCGTAGCTGCCGATAAGATGCATCAACTTCAGGGTCAGCCAGGGGTGGCGCACACCACCTGTGGGGACGTTGTAGGCCGCAATCACCTGTGGGTCGGAGCCAGTGAAGTCGAGGTGAATGTCACCATCTTCGACAGTCATAGCGCAGCGAATACGAATGGGCGCTTTTGTGGCGTAGTCATCGTCCATGTAGTCCCAGAATTCATAACGGCCATCTGGGATTTTGCGCTGGACATCTCTCGCTTTCGCCTTGGCGTAAGCGGCTAAGTCGTCCTGAGCGATCGAGTACGTCTCTGCCCCGTGGCGCTCGATAAGCTCTGCCACCCTGCGTTCACCCACCGTCAGCGCCGCCAGCATGGCTTTGATGTCACCAAGATTAAGGTCGGGCACTCGGCAATTGGCCCGGTAAAGTGTCAGAAAATCTTCATTCAGAGTACCGGCCTTGACGAGTTTGAGCGGTGGGATCTGAAGACCTTCTTGGAAGAGCTCTGTGAAGGCGGGCGAGATGGACGACGGCACGCCGCCGCCAATGTCGGCTGAATGTATAAAGTCCCAGCCAAACGATAAAATCTCGCCCTCGTGAAAGTAGGGTTTGATCAATTGAAGGTCGGGCATGTGCGTGGAGAGGCCGCCCGTCAGATATGGGTGGTTGGTGATAATCACATCACCCGGCTCAAGCGAGCCCACCGCTTCTATTGCCGGCCCGCAATCAAGGTCGAGAAAACCCGATACGCCCATGGCAGCCGGATAGGCGAAAAACTTGCCTGACGGGTTGACGAGGGCGGTGGCAAAATCTGCTGCGTCTTTGACGTATGTGGAGCGGGCGGTACGGGCAAGAGTGATCGCCATCTCCTCGGTGACCGCTTGGACCTGTGTTTGCACAATTTCCAATAAGACAGGATCAAGCCGCATCAGCTGTCTCGCGCCAAGACAAGGTTGCCCCGCTGGTCCACCGTGCCCGTCCACCCCTTGAGGACGAGGACGGTGGAATCGGGCTGCTCGACAACCGCCGGGCCGGGGATGGAGGCGCCTTGTCCAAGGTCACCGCGGTCATAAAGGGGCAGGTTTTGCCAGGCTCCAAGGTACACCGGGCGCGTGCCCTTTTGCGCGGGCGTTGCGGCAGGCGCGGCGTCGGCGAGAGAAAGCGGAGCCACCTTGCCCACCACAGCAAGCCGCAAGTTGGTAATTTGAAGATGACTATCCGGCTCAAAGAAACCGTAAAGCTTTTGGTGGGCTTCGTTGAAGCGGTCAAAGACAATCTGGGGCGTAAACGTTGCTGCGTCATAGTCGGGGATGTCGATGGCAAGCTCAAAGGCCTGGGCGGGATAACGTGTATCGCAAGTCAGGCGGATTTCATGGGCGCCGATGAGATCGCCTTCAGCGGCGACCCAGGCCAGCGCTTCGTTCTCAGCATCGCGCGCCAAATTGAGAATACGGTCAAACCCTTCACCATCGCGGGTAATCAGTTGACGCGCAGGTCGGACATAATCACGCCGAACGTCGGCAAGGATAGCCCCCAGCGCGCAAAAGGTGCCCGGCAGGCGAGGGACCATGACGCGGTCAAGCCGCGCTTCTTCGGCAAGAAGGTTGGCGTGAGTGGGACCAGCACCACCAAATGCGACTAAGATGAAGCCGCGTGGGTCAAGCCCCTTTTGCGCCAAAAGCTTTCTGAGTTCGGTGGCCATCTTGGCGCTTGCCACCCGCACAGCCGCTTCTGCGGTCTGGACCGCGCCGCCAAGCCCAAGGGGCGCCCCAACCCGATCAAGCGCTAAGGCTGCCGCGCTTGCGTCAAGGTGCATGCGCCCATTGTTGAATTGACCTGGCGCGATGACGCCAAGGGTTAGGTAACAGTCCGTCATGGTGGGCTTGATACCACCGCGGCCATAGGCGACGGGGCCAGGGTCAGCGCCGGCGCTATCTGGCCCCACCTTCAAAAGCCCCTGCGGGTCAGTCCACACAATGGAGCCGCCACCCGATCCAATGGCGCTCACATTCACCACTGGCAGCATCAGCGGATAGTCGCCAATCATCGTGGAGTGGGTAAACTCCAAGGCGCCCCCTTCGCTGATGGAGATATCAGTGCTGGTGCCCCCCATGTCGAAGGTGATGAGCTGAGGGTGACTGGCGACCTGGGTTGCTGCCAAAACACCTGATGCCGGGCCCGACAAGATGGTGTCGACAGGGCGGGCGCGCGCCGTCTCTAACGAAACGGTGCCGCCGTTGTTGGCGGTGATGTAGAGCGGGGCAGTGATGCCAATCTCTTCAAGTCGTTCCCGCAGACGATCAAAATAACGTGCCATTAAGGGGTGGATGAAGGCGTTGAGGGCGGTGACGAGGGCACGCTCATATTCGCGCATTTCCGGCCAGATGTCGGCAGAGGCCACCACCGGGGTGGGCCTCAGAGCATGCGCCAGATGGCCCGCCACCTCCCGCTCCAAAGCACCGTCCCGATATGAGTTGAGTAGCATGACCGCCACAGCATCGTGGTCAGCAGCTGCAATTTGGCGCGCCACCAGTGCGATTTCATCGGGATCGGCTGGTGTCATCACGCTGCCATCCGACAACCCGCGGGCCGACACCTCAAAGACGCTTTCGCGTGGAATGAGAGGCGTCTCGCGACCGGCTGTGAAGTCGTAGGAGTTGGGCATTCTGGCGCGGGCAATCTCCATCACATCCCGGTTCCCGCGAGAGACCACAAGCGCCACCTTGGCACCGTCTTGGCGGATGATGGCGTTAAGGGCGAGCGTGGTGCCATGGACGACAAGCTCAATGTCGGTCGCTGAAATCCCCTCAGAAGTAATGAGGTGGCGGGTGCCGCTGGCGACAGCCTCCGATGGGTCTGCCGGAACACTCGGTTCCTTGTGGAAAGCAAACCGCGACCCGTCAGTTGCGGATAAGACAAAGTCCGTGAAGGTGCCGCCCACATCAATGCCGAGGCGGTATGCGCGTTCCATGGTGCCGTCCGTCTTAGCCCCCACCCATCGGGGCATGGGGCAGCTTGTTTTCAATTCCTTTGGGTGCAAGCCGTACGCCAGACCGAACGTTCTGCATATGCAGCCTGCGCCAGAGCACGCAGCGTGCCGCAGAACCGCAAGGTATCAACGCTGCGACGGGCAAGCGGCGCCGTTCCCATGTCAGCATCTTGACCTGAAGGGGCCTCCGCCGTTGCGTGGGGTTTTCAATTGCCAGCTAATCGCTCCCGCCCACGCAGACCTCCACCAGCACCCAATGCCCAAAACTTAGCCCGCGGTCATCGCCACATGGTGAGAGTGGGCATCGATGTGGGGGGACCAGCACCGACATCGCCATTCTGGCTGGCTGCGCACCGCGGCTCGTCCCGTCCCATATGGTTGCCGGCCACCCGCTGCTGTCTCCGATGATCGAGATTGAGGTGATCGGCACGGGCGGAGCGCGCCGTGATGACAGCGTTGCGGGAACCGCGGGGGATGAGCGCCATCGAAGCGGCCGAGGGGATCGTTGCGGTGGCAAGTGCCAACATGGCGCGCACCATCTGCTCCGCCATCACTGCCGACGGGGAAGAACCTGCCCGTTACACCCTTGTCGCCTATGGGGGTTCAGGGCCCTTCTTTGCCGCCGACGTGGCCACAGCATCGGTAGCTGTACCCGTGTCGCCCAAAAGCTTGTGCGCCCCTGCCATCTTGATGAGCGACACTGTCCTCCATGACGCCGCCACCCGCGTCGGCCCCAGATACAGTCGGGGGACGTCCCGGCGCGCTCACCACGGCAACGCTCATCCATCCAAGCGCGGACAGCCAAACACTGTCTTCTACGACGATAAAAACCTCGCAGAGGGTGCACAAGTCAGGATCGAAACTCCCGGTGACCGCGGCCGGCCACGGACCACCCGCAGAGCGCCCTGACGAGGCCATCCCAAAAGAGCTGGGCGCCGGCACGCTTCACGAAGATGAGGCACACACCATCTTTGGGGGTCGAAAGGTTTGCTGCTCTGCAGCGAAAGACCACCGATATTGCTGCCTGGTCAGGTCGATCCCACCCCATCGGCCGCCGCTCCGAGATACGCGCTCAAAGTCGGGGCAACGCCTTTGGTCCAGACGTCTTCCAAGGCTGCCGAGAAGATCAGCGCAAAATCTCTATGATCGGCAAGGTCGCCGTAGAGCCATCGTTGCTCCAACCACCTGACGGGGTTAGTCTTTGCCGCCTGCGCGGTTTCTTGAAGACGGGACCAGTTCGGGTCGTTTGCAGCAATTCTAGCACCAGTTTCGGATCGGCCCGCGCAATACTTGCACCAAAGGGCACACACGAGTGCAAGGCCCTTCATTTTCTGCCCAGCCGCAAGTCCATCTGCCAGACTAGGAAGGATAAATTTCGGCTGACGGTTCGAGCCATCAAAACACAGCCGAATAATGGTATCGGCCACGTTAGGGTTTGAAAAACGCCGCCGCGTCAAGGCAGCATAGTTGGTAAGGTCCGTACCCGGTGCAGCGGTCATCTGAGGGAGAACATCTTCCGCAATCACCTTTTCCAGAAAGTGCGAAACAAGAGGATGCGCCATGGCCTCGTGGGCGTAGGTGATATCAAGCAGAGCGGCGGGATAGGCCATCACCGCATGGCCACCATTTAAGATACGCAGCTTCATGGTTTCGTAAGCGGTGACATCGCCAACAAACCGCACGCCCACATCTTCAAGCGGCGGCCGGCCTTGCGGGAAATCATCTTCCACCACCCATTCCAGGTAGTCTTCGCAAAAGATAGGCCAGTTGTCTTTCACTCCAAAGAGCTGAGCAGCCCTTTCACGCTCAATGTCTGATGTTGCAGGCGTAATCCGATCCACCATAGCGTTGGGGAAGGCCACGCTGTCTTCCACCTTGCGCGCCAGCCCGGGGTTTCGCAGGCGTGCCAGTCCCACCACCGCAGCCCGGGCAACGTCCCCGTTGCCGGTGATGTTGTCGCAAGAGGCAACTGTAAACGCCGGCGCACCTTCCGCCCAGCGCCGCTCTAAACCAGCAAGGATCAGGCCGAAGACTGTGTTTGGTGTGGCCAATTCATGGGCATCAGCAACAATATCGGAATGCGTGACGTCAAACCTCCCTGTCGCGGGATCGGTGTAGTAGCCGCCTTCAGTAATCGTCATGGTGACAACGCGTATGCGTGGATCGGCAAGGGCGGCAATCACATCTTGCTCGTGGCCTGGGCCAATCATGTCGATCATTGGCCCCGTCACCCTCGCAGATGACGCTGCGGCGCTCTCTTCGACCACAAGCGAGAGGTAGTCTTGAGACCTCAGCGCTCCAACGACGGCTTGGTCGGCAGGGCGTGTGCCGACACCGCAGATGGCCCAGTCACACCCCACCCCCTGGTTCATCAACCGATCCACATAAACCGCTTGATGGGCGCGATGGAAATTGCCCACCCCAAAGTGAACGATGCCGGGCGAAAGGTCTTCGCGGCGATAATTGGGCCGGCCTATCGATGCGGGCAGCTTATCGAGCGCTGCACGCGAAAGAGGGATGGGCATCGCAAACGGCCGATGCTTTGCGTTGTCTACCGAACAGCAAGGCCGTTTTGGTCAAACTGGTGGAGTTTGTCGGCTTGCGGTCGCAGCCAGACATCATCGCCGGCGCTGACGGGAAACTCTCCCGTTGCCCGCGCAATGACCTGTGCAGAATTATGAAGGTTGACGCGCACAAAAGTGTCTGAGCCCAAATGCTCTGTAACGCCCGCCACACCCGAAATGACACTTTTGTCGTCCAGCGGGTCACGGGAGATATCAAGATGCTCCGGCCTAATCCCTGCCTTTGCCACATCAAGGCCGAGCGATGAGCCTGGCAAAATGTTCATCCTGGGGCTGCCAATGAAGCCCGCCACAAATTCGTTGGCCGGCGCGCGGTAAAGCTCCAGCGGGGAGCCCACTTGTTCCACAATGCCTGCACGCAACACAACAATCTTGTCGGCCATTGTCATGGCTTCCACTTGATCGTGGGTCACATAGATCATGGTGGTCTTGAGCTGCTGGTGGAGCTCGGTGAGTTCGGTGCGCATCCCGACCCGAAGCGCTGCATCAAGGTTAGACAAAGGTTCGTCAAACAAAAACGCAGCAGGCTCACGCACAATGGCCCGCCCGATCGCCACACGCTGCCGTTGACCGCCTGAGAGTTGACCCGGCCGGCGGTCAAGGTACGGCGTGAGCGCTAAAATGTCAGCCGCCTGCTTGATCCGCCTATCCGCCTCCGCCCTGTCGAGGCGGGCCATTTTCAAAGGAAAGCCTATGTTTTTGGCCACCGTCATATGCGGGTAGAGCGCGTAGGACTGAAACACCATCGCCAGCCCACGCTTGGCCGGCGGCTCCAGGGTCACATCGCGCCCGTTGATTTCGATGTGGCCCGACGTGGTGTCTTCAAGACCAGCAATGAGGCGCAACAATGTGGACTTACCGCACCCTGACGGACCGACAAAGACGCAGAATTCACCTTCTTCGATGGTGAGGTTGATGCCCGGAATGACAACGGTGTTGCCAAACGCTTTGTTGACGTCAGACAGGACGATCTTGCCCATGTTATGCGGTGCCTCCCAAGATCACGGCGCTCATTTGACGGCACCGAATGTCAAACCTCTGACGAGCTGTCTTTGCGAAAGCCACCCAAGCACCAGGATCGGTGCGATGGCGAGTGTCGATGCCGCAGACAGTTTTGCATAGAACAGTCCCTCAGGGGACGAGTAGGACGCAATGAACGCCGTGAGGGGTGCTGCATTGGCAGCGGTGAGGTTCAAGGTCCAAAACGCTTCGTTCCAAGCCAGAATGATGTTGAGGAGAAGCGTTGACGCAATGCCGGGGACCGCCATGGGCACCAGCACGTGGATAATTTCATCGCGCAACGCAGCACCGTCCATGCGCGATGCTTCCAGGATCTCGCCGGGGATTTCTTTGAAGTAGGTGAAAAGCATCCAAACGATGATCGGAAGATTGATGAGCATCAACACAATGGTGAGCCCGATGCGCGTGTCCAACAGCCCCCAGTCACGGAAGATGAGGTAAATGGGGACCAACACGCCCACCGCCGGCAGCATCTTGGTGGAAAGCATCCACATGAGGATGTTTTTGGTCTGCGGTGTCGGCGAGAACGCCATCGCCCACGCCGCAGGGATCGCCACGATGAGCCCCAATATTGTCGACCCGAACGAGATGATCACCGAGTTGAAGAAGAAGCGGAAATAATCCGACCTTTGCTGGACTTCAACGTAGTTCTCAAGCGTCCACTCAAAGAAGAGGAGTGAAGGCGGGGAGGCGATGGCCTCAGCTTCAGTCTTAAACGAGGTTAAGACTGTCCACAGGATGGGGAAGAAGATTAAGAACCCCACCGTCCAAGCGATGATGGTGAAGACAATTTTGCGCCGTGTACTGATCGCGCGTGCCATATCAGGCCTCGATGTTTTTGCCGACGATGCGGACCAGGAAAAGCGCTACGATGTTGGCAAGAACCACCGCCACAATGCCCCCTGCTGAGGCGCCGCCCACATCAAACTGAAGGAGAGCCTGCACGTAAACGAGGTAGGTCAGGTTGGTAGTGGCTGTGCCGGGCCCGCCGTTGGTCGTCACCAAAATCTCAGCAAAGATTGAGAGCAGAAAGATGGTTTCGATCAAAATGACCACAGTGATCGCCCGCGCCATGTGCGGCAAGATGATGTAGACGAAGCGCGACACAGGCCCCGCCCCGTCCATTTCCGCCGCCTCACGCTGCTCTGAATCGAGAGATTGGAGTGATGTGAGCAGAATGAGCGTTGCAAATGGCAGCCACTGCCAACCCACAATGAGCGTGATCGATGTGAGCGGGATCTCCTCCAAAAACTCAATGGGCTGCAAGCCGAGCGACGTTGCTATAAAGGCAAACAAACCCGACACCGGGTTCATAAACATGTTCTTCCACACCAACGCCGATACCGTGGGCATGACGAAAAACGGCGCTATAGCAAGGAGCCGGACAATCCCCCGCCCCCAAAATGGCTGGTCGAGGAGCAGTGCCAGAAAGATCCCACCCACAACCGAGATCAAAAGCGCGCCGCCTACAAGATAAAGCGTATTGAACAGCGCGTCGAAGAAGGCCGGGTCGGTGAGAAAGAACTCATAGTTCATGAATCCCACGAACCCAGTACCGGGCGAAAGCAAATTGTAGCGTAATGTAGAGAAGTATAGCGTCATCGCCAGCGGTACGATCATCCACACAAGGAGGAGGATGACGGACGGCGCCATCATGATGCGCGCAGTATTTCTGGTGTTGAGGGTGGCCATGGATGGCTCCTAGAGCGCGAAACAGAAGCGTGGAGCCGGCCCCGTGGGGCCGGTGCCGAAGGCCTTAGGTTGACACGGGAATGACCCGGCCGCCAGGTGATTGTCTACTTGGGGTAGCCGGCGCGTCGCATTTCACGTGATGTGATCTGCTGGGCGCTTGAAAGAGCCTCATCCACGCTTTGCTGTCCGGCAAGTGCAGCGGCAAACTGCTGGCCTACGGATGTCGCAATCCCTTGAAACTCTGGGATCGCCACGAACTGCACCCCAGTGTAGGGGACAGGGTCTACCGTGGGGTTTGTGGGGTCAGCCGAATTGATGGAGTTGAGCGTGGGTTCGGCAAACGGAACCTTTTGATACTCAGGGTTATCGTAAAGCGACTGCCGCGTTCCTGGGGGCACATTGGCCCAGCCTTCCTGCGATGCGACGAGGGCTGTGTAATCCTTGGAGGTGGCCCAGGCGACAAACTTTTCCGCCGCGTCTGCAGCATCGGTGCCGTCCGGGATAGCAAGTGACCAGGCCCACAGCCAGTTGCCGCGTTTGCCCTTTCCGGTGTCAGGCGCAAGCGCAAAGCCCACTTGGTCTGCCACAGTGGAATCGTCAGGGTTTGTGACGAATGAAGCGGCCACTGTCGCATCAATCCACATGCCGCACTTTCCCTGTTGGAAAAGGGCAAGGTTTTCATTGAAGCCGTTCAAAGAGGCGCCTGGAGGGCCAGCGTCATTCATCAGGCTGACGTAAAAATCGAGTGTTTCCTTCCATGCGGGCTGATCAAACTGGGGTGTCCACTCTTCGTCAAACCAGCGCGCACCGAAGGAGTTGGCAGTGGCGGTAAGGAACGCCATGTTCTCGCCCCAGCCCGCCTTACCGCGAAGGCAAATCCCATAGACTTCGTTGTCTTTGTCGGTGAGTTTTCGCGCAGCGTCGGCAATAAACTCCCAGGTGGGGGCGTCCGGCATCTGAAGACCAGCCTCTTCGAAGAGGTCGGTCCTGTACATGATCATAGAGCTTTCGCCGTAAAATGGGGCGGCGTAGAGCTTGCCATCATAGGACAAACCCGCACGAATTGCCGGCAAGATGTCATCGACATCATAGTCTTCGCCAAGATTATCAAGGGGCTTCAGCCAGCCGGCAGCGGCCCAGATGGGCACTTCGTAGGTACCAATTGTCATCACATCGAATTGGCCGCCGCGTGTGGCAATATCTTGTGTGACGCGCTGGCGAAGAATGTTTTCTTCCAAAGTCACCCAGTCCAGCTCAATGCCCGGGTTTTTGGCGGTGAAGTCCTCTGTCAGCTTTTGCATCCGGATCATGTCACCGTTGTTTACTGTGGCAATGGTCAGCGTCTGGCCGAACGCTGCGGACGCAAGAGCGATCGTTGAGACCGCAGTGAGTGAGATCAAGCGCTTCATCAGTGTCCTCCCGGGGGTGCCGTTTGCCTCTTTTGGGCAAATGCTCATTACGTGAAGAATTACCCGATGCGATGAAGAGGTCAAGCGCGATTCGTCCCTGGTGCGCAGCCGATGGGTGTCTGGGGCACAACGCTTCAACCCACTTTCAACCCGGCGTGCTGGTGTTGATCGTGGCCTATGGGGCAACGCAGAGCGGGGCGCGCTTGCGCAGAGGGCGTGGCGCCCGTGCTATCTGGGGCCTGGCGACAGGTTTATCAGTGGCCCACCAACCACGAGGCCGTGCGCTCATCCGTCATCAAGGTGGAGAAGAGCTTGCCCCGAAGGCCTGCGCGGATCGCTGCGCGTTTGCGCTCGCCCATAGCAATACACACGGTGTTCGTGCGCCGGGGGTCGGGCAGTGACGGGCCGATGTTGCGCTGGTTCGACACGGGCGCCAAGAGTTGACCCTCACCGTCAAATACCCAACCGCACACCTCACCCACGCCGCCCAGCGTTCGCAGTTCGTCCAGCTCGTCGGCGGTCAGAAAGCCGTCTTCAATGAGTGGCGCGCCATCAAGAAGATCAGCGATGCCCACAAACACCACATCTGCTTGGCCGGCCAATTCAATGGGAATGCGCAAAGCAGGCTGGGCCCGCAGCACATCGCGCTCTTCTTGGTTTTGCGCGTACACTGGGACGGGGAGCGGGAAGTGCGGGGCTTTTACCCGATCCGCGATCGAAAAGATGACATTATAATACGCAGCTGACCCATCAGGCGCGATGGAGCCCGCCATGGCCACGATCTTGTGCTGCGGGCAATCCATTTGCGGGATGTGCTCCACCACCGCCTTGAGGGTACGCCCGGTGCCCAGCCCCACCACCAGGGGCTCCGGCTGATCGAGCCAACGCTGCACCTCAGCCGCGCCAGCGTCCGCAAGCCCTGCCGACACCCAGTCATTGTCCGGATCACTGGGGACCACAATCGCCCGTTCAAGATTGAACTTGTCCTCCAACGCCTTGGCGAGGCTGAGGCAGGAGGCAATGGGATGATCAATGCGGATCCTTACCAGTCCTTCGGTGACGGCGAGGGAGACCAGCCTTTGCACCGCTTGCCGCGACACACCCATGATATCGGCAATATCGTTCTGGGTTTTGCGGGCCATATAGTAGAGCCACGCCGCTCGCGCGGCATCGCCAAGCTTGGTCTCGGTGGATTCTTTAGTGCTCTGCATGGATACCACTGGGCCGCGGGTTGTTCACGAGGTTGAGTGTGCAAAAGCCGTGCTGAGCCAGTCCACGCCGCATTGTGCTCGCAGGTCTGCTCCTAGGATTAACGCCCCAGCATCACCCTCCTTGGCCGAAAAGGTCAGCCGCGGGAGAGACTGCGCGCCCAACTCCTGCCCAAGGCTAGGGTGCGCGCAGCGGTTTTTCCACCTATGTCACCGACATCAAGTGGGGTGGAAGAGTGGTGGACCCTGTCGCCACCCGTGAAGGTCAGCGACCGGCCCTGTGTGATGCTTCCATCCGCCTGCTTGAGGATTGAACCGCAGCACCCCCGCACGAACTCCGCGTCCAGTCTTCACGCTGCATGCGGCAAACTGAGGTTCTGCGCGATAGATAAATATGTACTTCAGCGCCACATAGTTTGGGCCATCTCAGACACACGAAACACTAGCGCATGTCTTGCTCGATCTGGGTCAGATCGACCGATGAAAACATGCACTCTTCAGGGCGAGCACGATTTCATCCGCTCAGTTTGCTTCGAACTGAGCGGTCCGTGCTCTAGTCGTCGAAGTAATCGGCGTGGGTCATGCGCAGACGGGAGATAATGGCATCCATCCGGCCAAGGTGGTGGCGCGCTGCACGAATCATGTCGTCTTCATCGCGCTGGTCCAATGCGTGGAACATGTCCGTATGATCTTCGATGAGCTCAGCAATCGTAGAGCCATCTTGGAAGCCAAGCACGCAGAGCCTGTCCACTTTGGACTTCAGTTCAGTGATCGTATCGTGGATATAGGCAACCCCAGCGGCACGACAGAACAGTTGATGGAACTGATAGTCAAGCGCATGAAATTGCTGGACGTTTTTTTGATCCACCGCTTTTGCTTGCTGTTTGAGGTTTTGCCTCATGCTGGAGATATCGCCAGCGTTGCGCCGCGCCACCGCCAAACGCAAGACCTCGAACTCCACTGACTGGCGGACGAAACGGGCTGTCCTGATTTCCTGGACAGAGAATCTACGCACGATGGTTACGCGCTGCGGGCGGATTTCAATGAGCTTGAGATCGGCCAACCGGATAAATGCTTCACGCACAGGCTGTCGGGAGACGTTAAGGCGCCGCGCCACTTCATGCTCAGAGATCCGTGCGCCTGGGATCAA
>JBCDLN010000064.1:0-15559 GCA_038745295.1 Pseudomonadota bacterium
ACCCGATATGAAAGGATTGACGGCAGTGGGGACGGTGGTGACCCGCGGCCGGCGCACCGCGGTGAGCGAGGCTCGCCTGACCGGCGCGGACGGGAAAGTCTACGCCACCGGCAGCTCCACCTGCATGATACTGTCAGAGCCGTAAAGCACTGCCCGCCGCACGCGGCGCGATGACAATGCCTCCTGCAAAAGAGTGTCGGTTTTCCTGATCCAAACCATACCCGTTGATGAGAAAGCGCCGCCGACGGAAAAGCGCCTGGCACAGGCCGATCCCGCTAAGCGGGCGCCCCGGCAAGCCGCGGCGCGGGCGCATCTTTAATGGGAAGGTGCACAAGGGCCGCAAACACCCCCAGCGCCACTCCGATCCACCACAACAAATCATAGGAGCCTGTCTGCGCGTAGATCACTCCGCCAAGCCAAACGCCGGCGAACGAGCCAACTTGGTGCGATAAGAAGACGATGCCGAAGAGGGTCGCCATATAGCGTGGACCAAACATCACCGCCACAAGGCCCGAGGTGAGCGGCACAGTGGAGAGCCACAGCAAACCCATCACAATGGAGAAAATCAGAACGCTTGCGGGCGTGATCGGGGTCAGCAGGAACACCACAATGGCCGCCGAGCGCGCCAGATAAAGGACTGCGAGAGAATAGGGCTTTGAAAAGCGCTGCCCGACCGCTCCCGACGCCAATGACCCAATCACGTTAAAGAGGCCAATGAGTGCCAACGAAATGCCGCCCAATTGAGGCCCAAAGCCAAGGTCTCGCAAAAACGCAGGCATATGGGCCAAAATGAAGGCGACGTGGAAGCCGCAAACGAAAAACCCAATCGCCAGAAGCACGTAGCTCCGGTACGCGAAAGCCTCACGCACAGCTTTGGAGACCGAGCCCGGACCTGCCTCTGCCTTTGGTTCCGCGCGCCCTTGAAGCGGGATTGCCAAAAGGACCATCACCATCGCAATGCCAGCGAACGCCACAAGCGCAGTGTACCAGCCGCTTTGCGCAACCAGCACCGCGCCCAATGGCCCGAACGCAAACATGCCCAGCGAGCCTGCCGCTGTCCCAAGGCCAAACGCCATGGACCGGCGCGCAGGTGTCACCGACCGCCCAAAGGCCGACAGCACAATCGTAAACGATGAGGCAGCGCACCCGAGCCCAACGACAACACCAAACATGATGTAGAGTGCCATCTCACTTTCAAGCTGGGCGGTGCCGATGATGCCGAGCGCGTAGCAAATGGCGCCACCCATCAGCACACGCATCGTGCCATAGCGGTCCGCAAGGGCACCCGCGATGGGTTGGCCAATGCCCCACATGAGGTTTTGTATGGCAAACGCAAGCGCGAACGCCTCGCGTTCCCATGGGCGAGCGGCAACCATGTCGGTCTGAAAGAGCCCAAATGCCGAGCGCTCGCCAAGGCCAACGAAGGCGATGGCACAACCGCAGAGCAAAATGAGTGGCACTGGAAAAGACCGCATATAGCCTCCCTCATCATCGTTCTTGGTGCAGTGTCGGCGCACAGCGAATCGGTTGGCTGGCCGCCATGCTCACGCTGGTATGAGCCGCCCTTCACGATGGGGCATCAGCGAACCAGGTGCACAAAGGTCGGGTGCGCGGGCCTGCGCCTTCGCCCACTGCGGCTAAAGTACCGAATCGCAGTAAACCGGTGCAAGCAAAGGTCGCGCATGACCGCGGCCCACCGGTGCATGGCTTAAAACGCTCGCGCCTAAACCAATGGAGCAAGCCGTTCAAGCCTGACAGAGTTACAGTGAGATCCGAACGGCTCCAGCGCCAGGGGGCTTCGGAAAACGAGCGCACACCATCAAAACAACGCACCGTTCAGCACGGTGCGCTGTTTTGATGGTGTGCAAGGGCGGCTGGTCGTGTGCGCCCTTGGGAATTTGAGAAGGTCAGGTCCAACCGCCACCTTTGGTGATGTAGAAGACGTGACCGTCGATCTCCTTCACCTTATGCATGAGCTTGGCCCAGCTGGGGCGCGCACTGCGCGCGTGATAGTGGGTGGCGGCGCCAATCTCGTCCATCCACGCAGCGCCGCTCACGTAGGCTTTGGCGATGGCCTGAACATCGGCCCACCGATCCTTTTCAGTGACCACGTCATCGAACCGGTCGCAGGCGAACGTGAACTGGCAGCGCATCACCTGCTCGCGGTTTTGGTAGACCACGCCGCAGATGTCATCAGGGTATGCTGGGTTCTTCACCCGGTTGATAATCACCTGCGCCACCGCCCGTTGGCCGGCGTCGCTCTCACCACGGGCTTCGAAGTAGATGGCATCAGTGAGACAGTCGAGGGCACCCTCGGCGGCAATGTCCTCCGGCAGAGGCCTGTCCGACCACCAGTGCTCCAGCGCTGAGTTGGCGCGTGTTGATGGTGTGGTGCGTCCATCAGAGGGGTCGGGCAAACGCCCTGTCGCCACAACGCCGTCACCGCGCTGGCTTGTTCCGGGCGCAACGCGCGTCGATGCGGGTGATTCCTTCAACGGAGTTGGTAAACGCTCCAATCGGCTCGTGGCTGTTTCAGGTGAATGAATCACAGCCACCTGCTGCGGGCCCTTCCCAGCCGGAAGACGGCTATCGTCTTTGTTGGCAGGCACATCGTTGAACTGGGGCCGAACAGAGACTGCACGTGCCCCCGACACAAATTGGGCTGACGCAACGTGATGCTCATCGGCAGCGCGCAGGCTCGCCGCCCACAACGGTCCGTTTGAGATCGCCGCCACAGCACTCAAATCGCCAACATTTCCGGGGAGTATGGACACAGCAGCAGCGAATGCACCAATCGTCAACACCCGCTTCAAGATGCTGCTCTTGCTGGACGCCGGCTCCAGCGGGGCCGGCACATAAAGGGGTTCGGCGCGCCCTGAAAGCCTCACCACCCCTTCAGGCAAGTCGTTCATCTTCATGATGGGCTCCCACGCTGCGATGATGGCCTCGCGGCCTCATTCAACGTGTGTAGCCAATTGTGGTTTCAGATTGGTAAAGAGCCGGCGCGAACTCTTAAGCAGTGCGGCCTTTTGAGCACGATGATCGTTAAAGCCAGCGGCGCCAACGGAAGATCCCGCCCACGATCATCGATGCCCCCACCATCGCACCAAGGCACAGGAAAAAACCGTGGTGCCAGGAGAGGCCAGGCATCGACACAAAGTTCATGCCGAAGATCGAGCTGATGAGGGTGGGCGGCAGGAACATGGCCGCCATCATCGACAGCACCATGGTGATCTTGTTTTGGTCCAGCGCGATGATCCCGAGCATGGCGTTCAGGATGAAGTCCACTTTATCGTCCAAAGCACCGGCAAGCTCCGACAGGGCCTTGATGTCGGCACCCAGCGCAAGGGTGCCTGAGCGGTTGTCGAGGTGCGGCGCAATGCGCTTTTGGTGTTGCGACATGAAAAGGCTGAGGCGCATCAGGCTGGTTAACGCATCCTGGAGCCGCATGGTCAGCGTGCCGTAGCGCCCCATGCGCTTCACCATACCGTGGATCCGCTTGCTCGCCCGGCTTGATGCGCCATCAAGGTCGAACACGCTTGAGGCGAGGCTATCGATATCAGCGCCCAGCTGCTCAAGCCGGTCAGCGATGACATCAACCGTCTCCTCCACCAGCATGATGAAGATGTCGTGGGCTTGGGTGTCAGGGTTTTCGGCGGCGAACCTGCGGGTTGCCTCGAAGCCTCGCGTCTCACTGCCATGAAGGGTGATGAGGTGTTGCTCGGCCAAAATGCAGGTCATGGGGGATGCGGGCAGGTTTGGATCGCGCGATGGCGCAGAAAACGTCATCTCCAGATGCTGGGAGGAGGCCACTAGGCGCGTGGACGGCTCCACGGCGCGCATGTGCACCCTGTGGGGAAGCTTGACGTTGAACGTGTGTTCCACGTGCGCCCGCTCAGTTTCGGTGGGGTCGCTGAGGTCGACCCACACAGCATGTTGCTCCACCCGGCCTTCCACCGACACCAAACCGGATGGAGTCTCGATCAGGCTAGTAATCATCGGCTCATCATCCGCCGCACGCTGTGTTCGGGCGGCGCCCTCCTGCCCTCACCACCTTAGGCGGCGTGATCGAGGGCAGCTTGTGCGGCGGCAAGGCGTGCAATGGGGACCCTGAATGGCGAGCAGGACACATAGTCAAGGTTAACACTCTCGCAGAACGAGATGGACGCCGGATCACCGCCATGCTCGCCGCAAATGCCGAGCTTGATCTCAGAGCGCACGCTGCGCCCCCGCTCGGCTGCCATTTTCACAAGCGCTCCGACCCCTTCCACATCAATGGAAACAAAGGGGTCAACGTCAATGATGGATTCGCGCAGGTACGCCCCAAGGAAGACGCCCGCATCATCGCGGCTGATCCCAAAGGTCGTCTGGGTGAGGTCATTGGTGCCGAAGGAGAAGAATTCGGCGCTTTCAGCAATGGACGCGGCGTTGAGGGCTGCGCGGGGAAGCTCGACCATCGTGCCCACTTGGTAGGCGAAGGTCTGCCCTGTTTCTTCACTCACCGCGCGGGCTGTGGCGTCGATCCGCTTTTTGACAAAGTCGAGCTCGGTGCGCAGGCTCACAAGCGGGATCATCACCTCAGGCTCTACGGGCGCTCCTGTCTTTTGCGCGGCCGCCACAGCCGCTTCGAAAATGGCCCGGGCCTGCATCTCAGCAATTTCGGGGTAGCTGACCGCGAGGCGGCAGCCGCGATGGCCGAGCATGGGGTTAAATTCATGGAGCGCGCGTGCTCGTGAGCGCAGCTTGTCTGCACTGGCGCCCAGCGCGGCGGCCACCTCCTCCACCTCTTTGTCATTTTGGGGGATGAACTCGTGGAGCGGCGGGTCGAGAAGGCGGATCGTAACAGGAAGGCCCGCCATGATTTCAAAGAGCTGGGTGAAGTCTTCCCGCTGCATCGGCAACAGCTTATCGAGCGCGACGCGGCGGCCGGCCGAATCGTCAGCCAAGATCATCTCCCTCATCGCGGTGATGCGCGCGGGATCAAAGAACATATGCTCGGTGCGGCAAAGGCCGATGCCCTCAGCGCCAAACTCGCGGGCGGTCCTCGCATCATGGGGGGTGTCGGCATTGGTGCGCACCCGCATCCTTCTGGCCCCATCGGCCCAGCCCATGATGCGTTTGAACTCTGAGGAAAGCTCAGGGTTTTGCATGGCAACTTCCCCCAGAAGCACCTCCCCCGATGCCCCGTCGATGGTGATCTTGTCCCCCGCGTTCAACGTCACCCCACCGGCAGACATGACACCGGTCACATAATCAATCCTGACACCACCTGCGCCGGAAACGCACGGCTTACCCATGCCGCGGGCCACCACAGCGGCGTGGCTCGTCATCCCCCCGCGGGTGGTGAAGATCCCCTCAGCGGCATGCATTCCCGAAATGTCCTCAGGCGAGGTTTCGATGCGGCACAAAATGCACGGCCGGCCGAGCGCCGCGAGCCGCTCCGCCTCTTCAGACGAAAACACAATCTCGCCCGATGCCGCCCCGGGCGAGGCAGGCAGAGCCTTCGCAAACAGGGTCTTGACCGCATTGGGATCAATGGTGGGGTGGAGGAGCTGGTCGAGTGAGTTGGGCTCAATGCGCTTGACCGCCTCAGCCTCAGTGATCAGCCCTTCGTCCACCATATCGACCGCAATCTTGAGCGCTGCCTTTGCCGTGCGCTTGCCGCTGCGCGTCTGCAGCATCCACAGCTTTCCCCGCTCGATGGTAAACTCAAGGTCCTGCACATCACGGTAGTGCGCTTCAAGCTTGTCGCAGACTGCGCGAAACGCCGCAAACGCTTCGGGGAGCGACTTTTCCAAAGAGGGCTTTTCGGAATAGGCGGCGATGCGCGCTGCCTCTGTGATATCCTGGGGGGTGCGGATGCCGGCAACCACGTCCTCGCCCTGGGCGTTGAGAAGGAATTCGCCGTAAAGCGCCTTTTCGCCTGTGGAGGGGTTGCGCGTGAATGCCACCCCCGTCGCCGAGGTGTTGCCCATATTGCCGAACACCATAGCCTGCACGGTGACAGCGGTCCCCCAACGCTCAGGGATCGCATGGAGCCGGCGATAGGTCATGGCCCGATCGTTGCGCCACGATCCAAACACAGCGCCAATGGCGCCCCAAAGCTGGTCATGGGGATCTTGGGGAAACGGCGATCCGGTTTGGCTCTCCACAAGCGATTTGTAGGTCTCGATGAGGCCGGCCCAATCGTCCGCGCTGAGGTCGGTGTCGAGCTCTGCGCCACGCTCCTCTTTCAGCGCTTCGAGGCGTTCGTCGAAATGGCGCATCGAGACGCCCAGCACCACGTCGCTATACATTTGGATGAAGCGGCGATAGCTGTCGAAAGCAAAGCGCGTGTCATCAGCGTTTTTGGCAAGCGCGTGGACGGTGGCGTCGTTAAGGCCAAGGTTGAGGACCGTGTCCATCATGCCGGGCATCGAAATGCGCGCGCCTGAGCGAACGGACACCAAAAGCGGCATGTCAGGATCGCCGAACGTCCGGCCAGTGGCTGCGGCAATCTGCGCAAGCGCCGCGTTCACCTCCCCTTTCAGCGCGTCAGGGTAGTGGTGGTCGTGCTCGTAATAGTAGGTGCACACGTCTGTGGTGATGGTCATTCCCGGGGGGACAGGCAGTCCAAGGCTTGCCATTTCGGCGAGGTTGGCGCCTTTACCACCCAGGAGATCGCGTTGGTTCGCATCGCCTTCAGCGGTTCCGTTGCCGAAGGTGTAAACCCATGTGCCCATCACAATGATCCTCGTTCCAACTGGTACGTGTATAAAGCGGGTTGGGACCGCTGGAAACGTTGGTCAACGCGATGACAACAATCGCTCATCGCCAAAAGTTGCTCTGGGCGACCTTGCGCTTTGGCGCGCGAGCCCCAAAAGTGCCGGGATGTGCCAGCTTCCGCGGCCTCGTCGTGCGTTTACGACAAAACCGATGTAACGCCTGAAGGAACTGATTGAGTATGGTTTTCCGATCCGCTTGCGCTCTTGGGATTTTGAGCCTGACGTCACTCCCGGTTGCAGCGAGCTCCGGCGCAGTGGAGCTTGCGCCCGTTGCGCGGGAGCCTGCGCCCATAGAGCAGCGTGATCTCAACTCCCTCTCCGGCTTCTATCTGGCGGGGCGTCAAGCTGGTATTTCCAAAGACTTGTCGTCCGCGGCAGGTTTTTATTCAGCAGCGCTCCAGAAAGACCCGGACAACCCTCAGCTTCTGGACCGCGCGCTGCTCCTCAACGTGGCAAGTGGCAACGTTACCCGGGCGGCAGAGCTTGCCGGTCCGCTCCTTGAGGACGACCCGAACGACCAGTTGGCCCGCCTTGCGCGGGGCGTGCACGCGTTCCGCGCCGGTGATCGCGAGAAGGCGAACGCCGACTTTGAGGCGATCGCCAGCCTCAACGGACCTGTGCAGCAGCTGATGGGAACGCTGCTGCGCGCCTGGGTGATGGCGGATGAGGGGCGCCCGGCCCGGGCCTCTAGCCTGTTGGACCAGCTGGACAGCCGGGCTTCGCTCGGCGGAATTACCCCCCTTCACGCAGGCCTCATCGCCGACGCCGCAGGCCTCTTCGAGGTGAGCAAGGAAAAGCTGAGCGTCGCCTATAATCAAGAGCCGCAAAACCTGCGCGTTATGGAAGCCTACGCCCGCACTTTGGCGCGCGCTGGCGACAAAGAGCAGGCACTTAAGGTGGTAGGCGCCTACCAAAGCCGCAGCCGTGCGGTCTCTGAACTCATTGCCAAGCTCAAGTCGGACATTGAGGCCGGGGACGTGGCGCCATTGGTGGCTGATGCGCGCGCCGGCATGGCCGAAGCGCTTTACGGCCTTTCAAGCCTTGGTCGTCAATCAAGCATCAGGGAAAACACCTTCTCAGCCGCGTTCTTGCAGCTCGCTCTCTTCCTCACGCCCAATGCGGAGTTTCCGGCCCTTGCGCTCGGCGGCGTGTTTGAATCCATCGAGCAGTATCAAGCCGCCATCGACGTTTATAGCACCATCGCCAACAGCTCCCCTCTGGCCCGCGAAGGGCAGATGCAAGCGGCCATCAATTTAACCATCATGAAGCGGCACGATGAGGCCATTGCACGGCTCGCCGCCCTTGTGGAGGCCGATGAAACGGACGTGGGCGCTGCCACAACGCTTGGCAATGTTCACCGCTCGCTGGAACACTATGATAAGGCGGCCGAGGTCTACGGCTCAGTGATTGACCAACTGGGCACAGTGCCGCAGCACTTTTGGACCCTCCTTTACTACCGCGGCATTGCCAACGAGCGCCTCGGCAACTGGAAAGAAGCTGAAAAGGACTTTCGGCAAGCGTTGGAACTTTCGCCTGAGCATCCCTTGGTGCTCAATTACCTCGGCTACTCATACATCGACCGTGGCGAAAACCTTGATGAGGCGATAGCTATGGTGCGCCGCGCAGTGGAGCAGCGGCCTGACGACGGTTACATTGTGGACAGTCTGGGCTGGGCCTACTACCGCCTTGGCGAGTTTGAAAAGGCTGTGCGCCAGCTGGAGCGCGCTGCAACACTGCGGCCTGGCGACCCTGTGATTAACGATCACCTCGGCGATGCCTATTGGAAGGTGGGCCGCAAGCTCGAAGCTACATTCCAGTGGGCGCACGCGCGGGACAATGACCCCGAACCCAAAGAGCTGGCCAAGATCCTGCGCAAACTCGAGGTCGGTCTCGATTCGTTCGAAGCTGAAACGGCTGAAGCACCTGCCACAAAAGCAGCAGACGCATCGGGCGAGGCCACGACCACCGCGCAGTAGCCGCCCTCCCCCAACCCGCAGCACCCGCTTCATGGCGTCCCCACACGTCGTCACTCAGACGGCGCGCGCAAAGGTGAACCTGGCCCTCCACGTCACGGGCCAGCGGGCCGACGGTTACCATCTCCTCGATAGTATCGTCGCCTTTGCGCAGGTGGACGCTGAGGGGGGTGACCAACTCGCCATCACCTTCGATGACCCAAAGGCTCGGCCGCCAACGCTCACGGTAGACGGACCATTTGCATCTGAAGTCCCAACAGGGGCTGGCAACAGCGCTCTTGACGCTGCGCTCCTCGTGGGGGGTATCGCCTCGGTGAAGCTCACAAAAAACCTCCCCGTGGCCGCCGGCATTGGGGGTGGCTCCGCCGATGCTGCTGCCGTCTTACGCGCCGTGGCGTTCCATCGCGCAGAACCGCTCAGTCACTACAGCGGGACCGCACTCTGCTTGGGGGCGGACGTTCCCGTTTGCCTCCATGAGCGCGCGGTCAGAATGCAAGGAATAGGGGACGTGTTGACGCCCTTTACCTGCCCGCCGATCCCAGCCGTCCTCATCAATCCGCGCGTTCCGATGCCAACGCCCGCGGTCTTTCGAGCGCTCTCGGTCAAGTCCCATCCACCCTTGCCTGACATCGACGGCGCCGACACCCCAGATGCGCTGATGACCTGGCTCAAGGGCACCCGCAACGACCTTCAGCCGCCTGCCGAAGCCCTCTCACCCAAAATCGCTGAGGCGGTGGCGGCGATGAGCACGAGGCCGGGCTGCGTGCTTGCGCGGATGACAGGGTCGGGCGCAACAGTCTTCGGCCTCTTTCAAGATCATGATGCCCAGCAAGAGGCCACCGCGCATTTGAAGGCTAACCACCCTGATTGGTGGGTGCGTTCAGCACTCCTTTCGGGCTGACCGCGCCGGCGCCGCGCGTCCAAACCCCTAACGCTGCCTGGATGTAGAAGCTTTGAAGGTTGTTCACTCTCAGCTGCGCCGAATCTCAGAAGTCCCGCCAAAGAACCCTTCACATGTTCCTTTGGTGGGACACCAAACAGCGACGTTCCTTCGGAGCCGACCCGGTCAGAAGCCCGCGGTGGGCCTGATGGGTCAACCCCACCGAAACGCGCTTGCGCGTTTCGGCAACCTCTGAGGCCGGCAACTGTGCCGGCTGAGCGAAGCCGTGGATTGATGCATCAGGACCACCGCGGGACAATTGACGATAGGCGGGAGCAGTGAGGCACGGCTCCCTCCGGACGTTCCGCAGTGAACTATGTTGATGGAAATGACATCTTGGGGCCAAATCGCCTGACGCGCGCCAAAGCGGGTGCTGCCCGCGCCGCTTTGCCAGCTCGCGGGCGGTTGCACCCTCTGCCCACAAGCCGCATTGTGCTGCTAGCGTGCTGGTCGTGATGCGAACTGGCCGCCGTCAGCCCCATTCCCGGTAAGTGAGGACGCCCTGTGGCCCCCTATCTGACCATTGCCGACCTTCAGGACGCCCATCGGCGCCGCACACCGAAGATGTTTTACGACTACGCAGATTCGGGCGCGTACACCGAAAGCACCTACCGCGCGAACGAAACAGCGTTCGGCAAAATCAAACTGCGCCAGCGTGTGGCTCGCAATATCGATAACCGCTCCCTCGCCACCACCATCATCGGCGAGCCGGCGTCCATGCCGGTCTACCTCGCCCCGGTGGGGATGACCGGGATGCAGCACGCTGATGGTGAGATCCTCGCGGCCCGCGCGGCAGAGGGTTTCGGCGTTCCCTTTACCCTGTCCACCATGAGCATCTGTTCCATTGAGGATGTGGCCGCTGCCACCACAAAGCCCTTCTGGTTCCAGCTTTACGTTATGCGAGACCGAGGCTTTGTCACCGACCTCATCGCCCGCGCGAAGGCTGCTGGCTGCTCCACCCTCGTCCTCACCCTTGATCTTCAAGTCCTTGGCCAGCGCCACAAAGACCTGCGCAACGGCCTATCTGCCCCACCCAAAATCACCCCCAAATTCTTGGCCGAACTTGCCATGAAGCCCAGCTGGTGCCTGGAGATGCTCGGCACCAAAAGGCGCCAGTTCGGCAACATTGTCGGCCATGTGAAGGGGGTCGACAACATGGGCTCGCTCGCCTCCTGGACCAACTCCCAGTTTGACCCCACGCTCGACTGGTCTTCGGTGGAGTGGGTGAAGTCTGAGTGGGGCGGCCCGCTGATCCTCAAAGGGATTTGTGACGCGGACGATGCCAAAATCGCGGCAAAAACCGGGGCGGACGCTCTCATTGTGTCCAACCATGGCGGGCGCCAGCTTGATGGTGCACCGGCGTCCATCGAAGCGCTTCCGGAGATTGTTGATGCGGTGGGCGGGAGCATCGAAATCCATATGGATGGCGGCATTCGCTCAGGTCAGGACGTGCTGAAAGCGATGGCGCTTGGGGCGAGCGCCACCTCCATCGGCCGCGCCTACGTCCATGGTCTTGGCGCGATGGGCGAAGAGGGCGTCACCAAAGCGCTCGAGATCATCAAGCGCGAGATGGATATCACCATGGGCCTGTGCGGTGAGACGGACATCAACGCGGTTGGCCCTCACAACATCTGGCAAGGGGCTTCCACAGGGCCGGAGAGTGCGTCTGCCACAGCCCCTGCTCTTAAGGCGGTGGGGGCCTAACGGGCGGGCGATGCCGCCGTTCAGGCGCCTTTGGCCGGCCACAAGAAAAGCCCCAGTGACACGCGCGCTGGGCGCCTTAGAGCACGATCCGCTCAGTTTGAATCAAACTGAGCGGATGACAACGTGCTCGCCCCTGAAGAGCGCGCATGTTCTCCTCGCTCGATCTGATCCAGATCGAGCGAGACATGCGCTAGCCCATCAACCCCGCGCTTGCAGCGGCATCGAACCAGGCGATGCGCTCTGCCCGGGCGACGTTTGCGCCAATGACAATCACCGCAGGCGTTGGTATGTTTTGGGGAAGCGTTGCCTCCACCAATGTCATGTGATGGTGGGTTTGGCTGGGAAGCGTCGCGTTCGAGATGGCCGCGACAGGCTCGTCAGGACTGCGCCCGGCCGCCATCAATCGCTCAGCAATGGGCGAAAGATGCTTGGCTGCCATGTACATCACCAAAACGGGCGAGGCTTTGGCGATGAGTGCCCAGTCGATCGCTGTGGGGAGCGTCCCAGTAAGGTCATGGCCAGTCAGGAACGTGACGCTTTGGTTGGTGTCGCGGTGGGTGGCCGGAATTCCGGCATAGCCAAGCCCACCAAGCCCTGCCGAAACGCCCGGCACCACGCGGAAGGCCACGCCCGCGGCTGCCAACGCCTCGCACTCTTCCCCACCGCGACCAAACAAGAACGGATCGCCCCCTTTGAGCCGCATCACCTTGTGGCCTGCCAAAGCCTCATCAATGAGCGTTTGCGAGATATCGGTCTGATCGGCCGACGGCTTCCCGCCCCGCTTTCCGGCATGGATGAGCCGCGCGGTGGGCGCAAAGGCCAAAACTTCGTCGCACACGAGGGAATCGTGCACCACCACATCGGCCTGCATCAGCCCGTGGGCGGCCATCAACGTCAAAAGGCCGGCAGCGCCAGGACCAGCCCCTGCAATCCACACCGTTCCTGCCACAAACTCCGGGAACGGGGCGCCATCAAGGTCGGCAAACCTGCGCGGCTGCGCCTCCTGCCGCAACTGAACAACACCAAGATGCCGCCTCAGGCCGGACACCATTGACACCCCCTCAACACACGCCGCTGCGCAAAGGCTGGACCACCGGGGCCTGCGCCACTGCTGCCACCAAAGCCGCTTTCACAGCCCTTCACACCGGCACGTTCCCCGACCCGGTGAGCATCGATCTCCCGCGCGGCGGCACAGCCGCCTTCGCCCTCACCCAAGAAGCCCTGAGCGGCGCACACGCCATGGCCGCCATCACCAAAGATGCCGGTGATGATCCGGACGTCACCCATGGCGCTTTGGTTCAATCCCACGTCGCGCTCGCACAAGAGGGTATCAGCTTTCACGCTGGCGAGGGGGTCGGCACGATCACGCGCGAAGGCCTCCCTCTTCCGGTGGGCGAGCCTGCCATCAACCCGGTCCCCCGCGCGATGATGACAGCTGCCATCGAAGCTGTCGCGGTCCACCTCAACGTTGCCCCCGCAGCCCACATCACCATCGCAATTCCAGGCGGGGACGCGCTCGCAGAACGGACCTGGAACCCGCGCCTTGGCATCTTGGGCGGCCTCTCGGTGCTGGGGACGACTGGGGTGGTCAACCCGTTCTCGTGCGCGGCGTGGATCCACTCCATCCACCGTGGGATCGACGTTGCCCGTGCAGCGCGCCTTCCCCACATCGCCGCCGCCACGGGCTCCGCGTCCGAACGCACCGCCCAGAGAGCGCTGAGCCTGCCTGACCACGCGATGATCGACATGGGCGACTTTGCTGGCGGAATGCTGAAGTATCTGCGCAATCATCCCGTTGACCGGCTCACCATCGCGGGCGGTTTTGCCAAGCTCTCCAAGCTGGCCACAGGCGCGCTCGACCTTCATTCTGCGCGCAGCACAGTGGATCTTGCTTCGCTTGCAGCGTTGGCAGCCTCAACCGGCGCCGATCCTGAGACGGCTGAGGCAATCGCAAAGGCTCCCACAGGCATGGCAGCCCTCAACGCTGCCACCAACGCAGGGGTCGACCTTGCGGGCCTCGTGGCGTTGCAGGCAGCGCAGACGGCCAGATCGGTGCTCAAACAAGCGCCTGTGCGGGTCGATGTCATGGTGGTGGATCGGCAAGGCAAGGTCGTCGCCCACACCCCCGGGCCGGCCGCATGAGTATGCGCCGACCTGTTCTGTTGTTGGGCGGCACCGAGGAGGCGCGCCATCTCCAGCGCGAGATGCTCGCCGCCGGCCACGAAGTGGTCCTGTCTCTCGCCGGCCGTACAAGGAGCGCGCGCCAATCGGGGGCGCGGGTGGGCGGGTTTGGCGGCGTCATCCCCATGGCAAACGCAATCCGCCGCGGCGGTTTTTGCGTCCTCATCGACGCCACCCATCCCTTCGCCGCCATCATCAGTCCCAACGCAAAACGCGCCGCGCGCATGGCAAGTGTCCCCTATCTTCGCCTTGAGCGGCCTGCCTGGACGGCGCAAGAGGGCGATCATTGGCAGAACGTGGTGAGCCTTGCCGACGCGGCTGCGGCCATTCCACCCTCTACGCGGGCATTCCTCACCGTTGGCGCAGGAGGCATCGCACCCTTTGTGCAGCGGCGGGACGTTCAATTTGTCGTCCGCGCCATCGAGCCGCCCCATCTTGCCGGCCGGAGCGATGTCAAAGTCATCCGCGCACGGGGGCCGTTCGCAACTGCCGATGAGCGCGCGCTGTTCCAGAACGAGGCGATTACGGTTCTCGTCACCAAAAATGCCGGAGGGACGGCCACACGCGCCAAGCTGGCGGCGGCCCGCGAGTTGGGGGTCAACGTGATCATGATCGCCCGCCCGCCGGGGCAGCCCCGGGCTGACGCGCCATCTGTGCACGCCATGCTTTGTCTTCTCCGCCAGCGCATCAGCTTGGCCTGAACACACTGACCCGCGAGGCCGTGTGCGCATTCCGGTGGCGCTGCCCGCGCGGAGCACGCCTTCACCCGATCGCGCGCTGTCCCGCTCCCAATGTCCCATCAGGCCTTCGCCCGCGACTTCTGATTTCGAAACAGATGTCGGTGGTTGGGTGAATAAAGGGCCGAATCAGTAAATTCGGCAGGCTCCAGCACCCGGCCTACCAGGATGAGTGCCGTTCGCGTCACCTTCTCGGCGCGAACTATGCCTGCGATCGTTGAAAGGGTGCCTCTCAGAACCTGCTCATCAGGCCAGCTCGCCCGGACGACCACGGCCACTGGGCAATCCTCGCCATAAAGCGGTGACAGTGTTGCGACCACCTGGCGGATATTGCGGATGGACAGGTGGATGGCAAGCGTTGCCCCCGATGCCCCCAATGTCGCCAAGTCTTCCTGGTTGGGCATCGCCGATGATTTCATCGCCGTCCGGGTCAAAATCACCGTCTGAGCGACATCGGGCAAGGTCAGTTCGGTTTGGAGCGTGGCAGCAGCCGCGGCAAACGCAGGCACGCCCGGTGTGATGGTGTACGCTATTTGTAGCGCATCAAGGCGCCGCATTTGCTCAGCGGTGGCGCCATAGATCGACGGGTCGCCCGAATGGACCCGCGCCACATCCTGGCCCTCGTCGTTGGCGCGAACCATTTCGTCAACGATTTCATCAAGGGTCATCCCGGCCGTATCCATCACGCGGGCGCCATCGGGTGCCGCCGCCACCACCTCCGCAGGCACCAACGAGCCGGCAAAAAGGCAAACGGGCGAGGCTTTGATGAGGTTGAGCCCCCGCACAGTGATGAGATCGGGCGCACCGGGCCCCGCGCCAATAAAGTGGATCATGCCGGCACCTCATACCCGCGCGGCGTGTAAACAATGGCGGTGCCGTCGCCGCGCACAAACTGCTGTGTGGTGGAGGAGCCCACAATCACGGTGGCCAGCATGTGGACCGTTTCGGGCGCGAAGGCGCTGATGGTGGTGTGGGTGATGGTCTCCGCCGGGCGGCCGACGCTTTCTGCCACAACCACAGGCGTCTGGGGCGGACGGGATTGGCTCAGGATCATCATCGCCTCGGTCAGCTGGAAGGTCCGCCGCTGCGAGCGCGGATTATAGAGCGCAACGGCAAAGTCTGCGGCTGCAACAGCTTCAAGCCGTGCACGGATGACGGGCCATGGCGTCATCAGGTCGGACAGGGAGATGTAGGCAAAGTCGTGCCCGAATGGGGCACCCACGCGCGCCGCGGCCGCCTGCGCGGCCGAAATCCCCGGTG
>JBCDLN010000065.1:0-15538 GCA_038745295.1 Pseudomonadota bacterium
CCAAAAATCGGCAGCGCCGGGATCATCAGCCCCACCGTATCAAGCTGTGGTGCACTGACCCCGGCAATCATCCAAGGACTGGGGGATGTGAGCACCAGGTGGGGATCGCAGGCGAAGAGCGGTTTGCCCGATTGGGTGCGCGCGCCGGCCACGGCCATGGCGTTGCTGCCCTTTTGGCTCCAGTCAGGCATAAGGCTGGGATGGGTGTCATCGCCCGTTTGATCCCCGGTGTCATCGCCAATTGGGCGGCGGTCACCTCCGGCAAGGCCCACAAGATCGGACCAGAGCCTTTCCCAGCGGTCGCTCTGCCTCAATGCACTGAGCGCCCGCCAGACCCGCCACGCATAGTCAGCCGAGCAAAGCCGCGACACCGCAAAGATGTCCTGAGGCGTGAATGGCTCCGGCGCAATTTGAAAAATCTCAAACTCCGGCGGTAGCGGTCGGGCCGCTGCGGTCGCTGAGAGGCCTGCGCAAAATCCCTCAATCCAAGCGCGGGTCTCGGCCGGCATCATCGCCAACGAAGGAGCTGTGGTTCGCGGAAAATCCACCAACCGTAACAAAGCATCGAGATCGACAGCCGCGGGCCCGGCAATCTCCGACAAACGCCCGTATGCTGCTCGCCGCATCAACTCAATTTGCGCAAGACGCAAATGGCCATGGACAACCCCAAGGCCCGCCGCAGCATCTCCAGCACACTGGGCCTCCACGATGGGGATGTGCTGGGCATTCCAGCGTATGGTGATGGGCGCCTCAATCCCGCCAAGCATCGTGGGCACCATGGCAAGGCGCTGCTCCAGGGTCAGCTTAGGAAACCGTTTGGTGACGGTGCGGCGCAAGAGCCAAGAGGCGAGCCCTGCAAGACCGAAGGCTTGGCTCACCCGGGCCCCGACGGCATTGGAGCGATCTGTCATGATACTGGCGCCCTGCGACCAACCACCGGATTGCTCGCGTGTCGGTTTAACGCTGTCAACTGCGGCGACATGGCAAAGGAGCGCGTCGGGCCCGACCTTGGGGTGGGCGACGCTGGCCATTGCCCGCACTGTGCCCTATTGGACGTGAGGGACAAAGGCAGACGAATGCGCGACACCGCCGACACGCCACCTGACGGCCGCTTGCTGGAGCGTCTGCGGGCTGAGCGCGCTGAGCGCAACAGCACCATGGACCAGGTGGAATGGACGGGGCCATACGAGGCCTTTGACCAGGAGGGCGACTACGGCGGTTGGCCCGTTGCCCTTGCGAGCGACACCCGCCCTGAAGAGCTGCCGGTCAGCAGTTCCGAAACCGAACACGCCCTGCCGGAGACCGACAACGCGCCAACCGGTGGCATCGACCAGGCCGGTCAGGATGACAGCGGCGGTCGGCCAGTTGCCCTTGCGAGCGACACCCGCCCAGAAGAGATTCCAGCCACCGTTTTCGAAACCGAACACGCCCCGCCGGAGACGGACGACGCGCCAACCGATGGCGGCGATGAAACCGGCCGAGACACCAGCAACGACACCGAAGCAGAAACCGCCGCCCATGAAATGGCACCTGTCATGGTGGGAGAGGAGCTGGAGGGCTCACCTCTGGACAGCGCCTACGATCAACCCGCCCACAGCGATGCGGGCGAGACGGCAACAGTCAAGCCGCGCCTTAAAGAGCGGCTGCTGAGCCCCACTGGCGCCGCGCCAACAGACCCCGACGCTGACTCTGTCACCACCAACACCAGCGCTGACGACGCCGTTCCTGCGAACGACAGTGTTGATGCAGAAGCTGGCGCATCGCTTCACCGTGACACGTTTGGTGATGTTGAGCCCGATCCCCAGCCTCCGGCACACCGTGAGCGCCAGGCCCTGAGGGCCCTGAGGGCTGAGCGACCGGTGGGGGCAAACCGGCGCGAACGGGCAGATACCAAGCCCGGTAACGTCGCCGGTGAAGATCGGCCGATCATCGCCGCCCCGGCCCCATCCCGGCGCATTCCGTCTACGGTGAGCCTGCGCGCGGACCGCCCGATAACGGAGCGCCGCGATCCAAGACCAGCCGAACGGAGCCGCCGACGGTCCCGGGGCGCGGCACGCCGGCGCGGCGAAGATGGGGCCCAATTGCGCAGGCACCCCCGTATTGAAGGCGGCGGTACTGTGGTGATCGCTGGTACGCTTTACCCGCTCGGCGACTGGTCGCCTGGAGGCATTGCCATCGCCTCCCACAGCCAGTCATTCAGACTGGGCGATACCAAGCTGTTAGAGCTCGAACTCGATCTGGGCGACTACGCGGTTAACCTCGACATCATGGGGACGGTGGTCAACCGCAACGCTGACAAGACGGGCTGGCAGTTCATTGGCCCGTCGGGGGCTCAACAGGGCGTGCTTTTGGCGCTCAGCAAAGCGGCTTTGGGGGAGGCTGCATTCTTGGAGCCGCCCAGCCAGAAAGCCATGGCGAACACGCGCGACCAACACGGCCCAGCGCGCAAGGCACGCGGATCGCGCCGTCGCCGAACCGCCCGCCGCAGGCTGAGCGACGTGGCCGGTCCCCTCGCGTTCGCCTTCAATGTGGTGCCTATCCTTTTGGTGGCCGGCGTTGTCATCCTCACCAATGCCATCAGCGATGGAACGCTCTTGTTCGCTGATCGCAGCTCAGCACCGCCGCCATCGCTGACCTCACCTCAAGATCTGGCGCTCTTCGGGCCGCCCCTCCCGGGCGCGTTGCAGGCCTTGGCCCAGGGAGCGCAAGACGCTCGCACAGCCCGCGATGCCGCTGGCAATCCACCACAAAGCCTTGCTGTGGACGCGGTCGTGGTTGCTGACAGGATCGCGCTTTTGCCAGAAGTCTCCGGCGTGATTTTGGCGTGGCAGGTTTCGCCGGGAGGCATTGTGGCGCAGGGTGATCCGCTGGCCACTCTCCGGCTCGATGAAGATGGTGAGCTTGTTGCCGAGCTGGAAAGTCCTTGCGCGTGCATGTTGGCGCGTATTCTTGCAGGACCGGGGACGTTTGTCGGCAGCGGCCAACCGGCTGCGCTCTTTGTGGCGAGCGATGCGACTGGCGGTGTCCAAGCGCTCTTTCCAAGAGACAGCGCGCCGCTTTTGGGCGAGACCTTCACCATTCTTGTTCCCGCAACAGGCGAAACCGTGACAGGCACCGTCGAGGCGCTGGGCGATGATGTGAACCCGCGCACCGTTATCGGATTTGAGCCGGAGACGCTGCGTCGTGAGGGCGAGAGCGTATTGGCGCGGCTCGTCACGGAGCCGGCGCTTCCCGCAGCCCTTGCGGGGGATGACGTGATTTTATCGCCCCAGCGCAAGCCGAGCCCGGCACCTCTTCCCGCCCAAGAACCACAAGAAGGCAGCGAAACGCTGGGCGCGGCTGCAGCAGCAAGCACGACCGCGCAGTAAACGGTTGGGCGCTAGCCTTTGCGGCGGCTTTGTTCAAACAGCGTCAGGGTTTCAGCATTTGGGGGATACGTGCCGTCCAAGGGCGCGCCCGCTTTGAGGCGCTCCAGCAAAAACCGCTCAAGCGCCTCTTTTTCTTCAGCCGCGTCCGCAATGTCAGCGGCCATCTCAAGCGGGATCACCGCCACGCCGTTTTCATCACCCACCAGCACGTCACCCGGCACCACGGTGACCCCCATGCAGTCCACAGGTCGGTCAAGGTCAAGGACGAGCCGCCGCGCTGGGCCTGGAATGGGCGCTGAGCCCTGGCAGAAGACGGGCAGGCCCGTTGCCGCCACATCGCCCACATCAGCAAGGCCCCCATCGGTGACGATGGCGGCAACGCCTTTCTTGGCGAGGTACGTGGAGATGAGTTCACCGAAGAAGGAAATGCCAGAGTGCCCGCCGCAATCGGTGACAATCACGTCGCCCGCACCCACCGCCGCCATGGCACGGCGATGAAGGTTGGGTGCTTTGCCGTCGCCAACAGCGGCAAGGAGGTCTTCGCGCACAGGCAAAGCGCGCATGGTGAAGGCTCGTCCCACAAAGCGCGCGTTGGCCGGGTCGATGGGCGCAAGCCCGGCTAAGAAGGTGTTTTTGATGCCCTTAGCGAACAGTGTTGCGGTGAGGGTTGGGACAGGCAGGGCCATCAAACGCGCTGACAAAGCCTCATCGATGGGGGATTGCTCGCTCACATCCGTCTCCTGTCGCACCCGGTCTTGCTGCTGCCGGCACCATCGCATGCTTTGCGCGGAAGGTGGCGCGGTCCGGTGGCCGCTTTGATCGGAAGGGGCGCAGTCTGATCGCCACTTAGATCGGAAGGGGCACAGTCTGATCGCCGCTTAGGTCGGAAGGGGCGCGGTCTGAGCGCCGCTTAGGTCGGAAGGGGCGCAGTCTGATCGCCACTTAGGTCGGAAGGGGCGCGGTCTGAGCGCCGCTTTGATCGGAAGGGGCGCAGTCTGAGCGCCGCTTTGATCGGAAGGGGCGCAGTCTGATCGCCACTTAGATCGGAAGATGGCGTGGTCTGATGGCCGCTTCGCACCAGGGTGAACCCTCCGCACTGGTCAGCCATCCCGGCAGATCTGTGGGCGGCCCTACTCCCATCGCAACTCAGTGATTCACTCCGATGACATCCTGCTCTAGGCTCACGCCATGGAACTTAAGGGACTAAGCGCACTGGTGACGGGGGCCGGGTCGGACGGCATTGGTGCTGCGACCGCCCGCGCCCTTGCTGGTGCGGGGGCAGACATTGCCATCCACCACGAAGCCCATCAGGACCCCACCGACCTCCTCACCACACTTGATGGCGACGGCCGGTTCACCGCGCCCTTTGCCGCCGACCTTGCAATCCCGGACGAAGCCCGCGCCATGGTGCGAGAGGCCGATGCGGTGATGGGCGGCCTCAACATCCTCGTCGCCTGCGCTGCAGTCCTCACCAGGGTCCCGTTTCTGGAGTTGAGCGATGCGCAGTGGGACCATGTGCATCGGGTCAACCTCAAGGGGACATTTTGCGTGGCGCAGGAGGCGGCACGGGCAATGGTTGCCCGGCGCGCAGGCCGGATCATCCTCATCTCCTCCATCAATCAAGACCACGCGGGGCCAGACCTTGCCCACTACGTCGCCAGCAAAGGCGGGGTGAAGATGCTCGCCCGCGCCATGGCGCTGGAACTCGCCCCCTTCGGCGTGACGGTGAACCTCATAGCGCCAGGCACCGTGGAGACCGACCTCAACAGAGCCGCCCTTGCCAACCGGGATTTCCGCGCCGGAAAGGAAGCGCTCATCCCCATGAAGCGCATCGCAACGCCGGACGATATCGCCCGGGCCGCGGTCTACCTTTCGAGCCCTGGCTCCAGCTACGTCACGGGCAGCACCATCACCATTGATGGCGGCCTGACACTGTGAGCGCGTCCAAGATAAGCAGCTGTTGAATGCGTGCCACCTACGATGTTTTTGCCATCCGATACGCCCGCGCCACGCGCGCCAAAGCCCAGTGTTTCATCGGTGAAACCGGCGAAGGCACCGTGGAGATGGCCTACTATGTGTGGCTGATCAGAGGCGCGGGCCGAACGATTTTGGTCGATACTGGCTTTGATCAAAGCGTCGCCAAAGCGCGGGATCGAGAGTTTTTGATCTGCCCCGGCGCAGCCCTTCAACAGCTCGGCGTTGCGCCAAGCGCTGTGGATACGGTGATCCTGACCCACCTCCACCACGACCATGCCGGCAACCATCATCTCTTTAAGGATGCGACCTTTCACATCCAAGCTGCCGAAATGGCCTACACCACCGGCCCGTTCATGACCTTCAAGCACCTTCGCGCAGGCTACGGTGCGGCCGACCTGAAGGTGATGATTGACCGCCTCTTTGCCGACCAGCTGGTGTTTCACGAAGGGCACGGCATCGTGGCCCCAGGGATTGAGGTTGTGCATATCGGCGGCCACACAGCAGGGCTTCAATCGGTCGTTGTCTCAACGGCGCGGGGGCCGCTCGTCCTCGCCTCCGACGCAGCTGTCTTTTACGAGGGTATCGCCACCGCGCGCGTCTTTCCCCCCGCGTTCCATGGGGGTGACGAGTTGAAGGGCCACAAGACGCTCATCAGCCTGGCGGGTGATGAGCGTGCCATCATCCCAGGGCATGACGCAGCTGTTATGACACGCTACCCAGCCGCCATTGAGGGCGTTGCCTGGCGGGTGGATGGTGTGCCGCTTTCATGAATGCGGCCGCCTGCCAACTCGACCCCATCCTCCTTGAGATCATCGGGGATGCGGTGCGCGCTGTCACCGAGGAGATGGGTCTTGCCCTCTCGCGCACGGCCCGCACCACCTATGTGCGCGAGGCTGCTGACTTTGGGACCGCCCTGGCCACCCCAAGCGGCAAGTTCTTCGCCTATCCGACGGCACTGGGCGTTTCGGGGTTTTTGGACCTCAACGCTGGGCCAGCGCTCAAGGCTGTGGGCGATGTGGTGCCGGGCGATGTCATCATCACCAACCACCCCTATGACAGTGGCGGGCTCTCCAGCCACATGCCCGACCTTCAACTCCTGCGCCCCTACTTCCAAAACGGCGAGGTGATTGCCTGCGGCTGGTCGTTTGTCCACACCGCCGATATTGGGGGGATGGTTCCCTCCTCCATCGCGCCTGATCTGACCGAGCTCTTCCAAGAAGGCCTCATCATCCCGCCCATGAAGCTTGTCAAAGCGGGGACCTTCAACGCCGACTTTGAAACCATCTACCGCGCCAACTGCAGAATGCCTGACGCGAACCTTGGCGACATCAAAGCGATGCTGGTGGCCCTTGATGTGGGCGCGCGTCGGGTGGAGGATCTCATTGCCCGCTACGGCGCTGCCACGTTCCGCGCAGCACAAAGCGCCCTTGTTGCCTATGCCGCACAAAAGGCGCGGGCGGTTCAGAGCCGCATTCCAGATGGCACCTACCGCTTTACCGACTATCTGGACGATGACTATGTGAGCCCGATCCCTATCAGGATCGCATGCCGGATGAGCGTCAACGCGGGCGCCATCCACCTCGACTTTGAGGGCTCTGACTCGCAAGTCCCCTCCGCCTACAACGTGCCCACCGGCGGGGTGCGCCACCCCTGGCTCACGCTGCGCCTCATGCAGTTCGTCGCCTCTTACGACAAGACCATCCCGCTGAACTATGGGCTCTTTGAAAACATCACCGTATCGGTCCCCAAAGGGACCGTCCTCAACCCCGAGTTCCCAGCGCCGGTAGGCATCAGGTCAGCAACTGCCATCAGGGTGAACGACGTTTTGACGGGGTGCCTCGCCGCGGCGGTGCCTGAGCTGGTCCCGGCGCCCTCTGGTGGGACAGTCGTCCCCACTGTCCTTGCCGAGCTTGACGCGCAGTTGGGCACCAGGCGCGTCCAGGTGATGCAGTCGCTCATCGGGGGAACGGGCGCGCGCGCTGGGGCCGATGGCGTCGACGGGCGCGATTCAAGCCTTGCCAACTGCTTCAACACACCCATCGAGGCGAGCGAGGCGGAGGTGGATGCTGTGATCACATCCTACACGCTGCGCCCCGATTCGGGCGGGCCAGGGCGCTGGCGGGGTGGCACAGGCGTGATCTTCACCATGCGCATCAACCGGGCTGGGAGTGCTGTCCTTGCACGAGGATTGGAGCGTTTTGTCTTCCGCCCCTACGGCATATTGGGGGGCGGCCCTGGGGCACCGGCGCGGGTGGTCTTGAATATGGGCACCCCAGGCGAACGAGAGCTTGGCAAAATCTCGATGGTGGAGCCCGCGCCAGGCGATACGGTGACGCTCATGTCCGCAGGCGGGGGCGGTTATGGCGACCCGATGACCCGCCCCATCGCCGACGTCCTCCATGATGTGGAGCGCGGCTTTGTGAGCGAAGCCCGCGCCTTGGAGGACTATGGCGTCGTCATCGTCGATGGTGCGGTGGACGAGGATGAAACCGCCGCGCTGCGTGCTAAAGCCCCGCGGCGGCCAAACGTTGATTTCGGCCCCGAGCGAAGACTGTGGGATGCAGCCTTCGACGAACGGCGGATGGATGCGCTGGTTGCCGCGCTCCTTGAGCATCCCGCCGCGCAGCGCACACGGCTGCGCGAAACCTTTATGGCTGAGCTTTTGGACGGCTTGGGGACAGCCCCTCTGGCGACCCTGCTCGATGACGCACCCGCGCTCACCGCACGTTTTGATGGACTTTTGGCCGATCTCCGCGCAGAGGGCGCTAACGCGGCCAGTGGGGGTGATGATCGTCGATAACGAAGGCGTGGGCGTGCCGGATTGGCCCATGCTTGTGCCAATGGTGGTGCGGGGCGGCGACACCTGAGGACGCGCCCGACCCCTCCGGATGGCTGTGGCCGTGGTGGGAGTCATGACTGTGCGGGTGGGCATGCTCCATCGCATCATGGGTGTGCTCAAGCACCGCCGGATCGTTGCGCGGCCACAGAATCAGAGCGGCACCTACACCAAGAAGCGCGCACGTGCCCAAGATGAAAGCCGTGGCCGAGAGGCCGATGCTGACGCCCAACCAACCGGCCAGCGGATAAAAGATCAGCCAGCACAGGTGGGACAGCGCGAATTGCGCCGCAAAGAGCGCCGGCCGATCCTCTGGATGACAGGATCGCTTTAACACAAGGCCTGCGGGCGTCTGTATGGCTGAGATGCCAACGCCGATCAGCGCCCAAAGGACAAGGGTCGAAAGGAACCCTTGCGACAATGCCAAAGGCGCGATGAGAAGCGCCGCGCCCGCAAGGATCGCTCCAAACACCATCGGGGTGCGCTCTCCAAGCCGGTCCAAAAGCTGGGGCAGCACAAGCGCTGCAACCATTGACCCGGCGCCGAATGCGGCAAGCGCTGCAGCAACGGCGCCAGCAGCCAGGCCAAGATCTGTTGTGACCACAACCACCGTGTTGACAATGACCATGCTGCCCGCTGCCGCGACCGCCACAAACAGCGCCAAAACGGCTCTCAGCCGCGGTGTGCGGAAGTAGATCTTGAGCCCTTGTGTGGCCCGCCCGCCCCCAGACAGTGCCTTCGTCACCTTCGGCAGTTGGGTCCATATGATAAGCCCCGCCGACCCGATGAACCCCAGGCCATTGGCAACAAAAAGGCCATCAAACGTCATCACCAACAGGAGGAGGCCAGCCATGAGTGGGCTCATCAGCGCCTCCAGATCGTAGGCGAGGCGCGACAGAGACAGGGCCCTTGCGTATTGAGCGTCGTCTTCCAAAATGTCGGGTATGGTAGCCTGAAAAGTCGGCGTGAAGACCGCCGAAAAGGCCTGGAAAACAAAGACAAGGGCGTAGATCTGCCAGATCTCCGTTACGAACGGGAGGAGGCAAACAAAAAGCGCCCGCGCCAGATCGAGCCCCACCAGAAGCCCCCGCCGCGGGAACCACTTCAAAAGCGCGCCGGCAAAAGGGGCAATGGTCACATAGGCCACCATCTTGATGGCGAGGGCGATCCCCAGAACCTGCCCCGCGTCAGCCCCGGCAAGGTCATGGGCCAGAAGGGCAAGGGCGACGGTGGTGAGCCCTGTCCCCAAGAGCGACAGGATTTGCGCGCCAAAGAGGGTCCGGTACGTGGCGTTGGCAAGAACCGTTAGCATTGGACGACCCTGCCACATGGTAAGAAACGCGCAAGAGCCTTTCACGCGGACGACGGCAAAAGACGCCCCAACATCGTGTCCCGGCCACAAAGCACGCTCACAATGTGCGGTGGGGGCGGCTCGTCCATCAAGCTGTGTTTAACGATAGTCGGCGCTGGGCGTTGCGGGCTTAAGAACCGGGGCGCTACGATGGGCTATTGTGCTGGTGCTGAGGCGGTGGCTCAGGATATACCGCCGTGGCGTGAGTGTGTTGGACAGTGAGGGTGTCATGGGCGTTTGGACGCGGGCCATCGTGCCCATCCTCAGCACAGTGGTGTTGGCAGGCTGCGTCTATTCCAAGGCGGTGCCCATCGGAAACAATGCCTGGCGGCTCGAAACAGATGGCCGCGGCGCCATCGGCCAAGATATCGCCCTCAACGACACGCTGCGCGATGCGGCAACACTCACCCTTCAACAGGGCTACACGCACTTTTTGCTGAGCGACGCGCCGGAGGGGCCAGGCGACATCGGCATCAGAGCCATCCTTTACGGCAACACCCGCACCGTGGCCTTTGCGAGCAACGTTCCAGCGCCGCCGCCCCCGCCACCATCAGACCGGCCGCCAGCGCCGGTGAGCGAAACACCACTCCCACCGCGCGGCGGCGAGCCAGGCGTGCGCACGGCCGTCACCGTGATCATGCTGCGGCGGGACGATCCACGCACAGGAAACGCTTACGATGCCCTCAAGGTGTTGGCCGGTACCAGCACCCGCCCCGGCTAACTCGCCCGCAGGCGAGACGCTCCCTCCCCGGGCAGCCGGATGCTGGCGGTCTAGCCAAATCCCATAGGGTACGTGATCGCGTTTGAAGACGGGCACAGGGTCAAGCTCAAAGCGGACGCATATGTTTTGCGCCACAAAGCGCTGACAGGGCTTGCCTTTGAGAAAAACCTACTGGCGCTGGTGGCAGCCGGTGGCGTGGACGATGTGTTGCCGTTGCTGGCGGAGGACGTGGCTGCGGCCGTGCGGGCTTACCAAACGCAGGTTCTGGGTGCCCTTGGTCGATGGGAGGCAAAGCTTCATGCGTTTGTCGGCGAAAACGCGCACTTGGAGCGCAAAGAGTTTGCCGCCAAAACAAAGGCATCCCTCCCGCCGCTCTTGCAGCCTATCGCGTTCCGAGCGCGCGATGGAATACCGCCGCGGAACGGGTTGATGGGCATCCTTGAGCGGGCGGCCCATTCCGATACCCGCGTCGAGGCGATCCGTCCCGTATTTGAGATGGCTTGGACGCCGGTCAGGGTCGACGACTGAAGCCAACCGCCCACGATCGGACGGCGGCCTGTGCGGCCGTTGGTCGGCTTTCCATTAATTTAAAAGAAAGCAGCTTGGCGCGGCCTCTTACGGCGGTGCCAAGCCCCATTCAAAAAGCCGCGATCAGGTGCCATGACCTGATGGGTGTGACCAACCCTTTTGGATCACGACCCCCTCCAGGTCCGTGGCCCATAGCTACACCGTTTGGAGGATATGAAAGCTCTCCAGCTCCGGATGGCCGAGATAGGCGGGCTTGGTATCGCCCGCGCCGGCGTGGGCTTTGCGGAACGCCTCTGACCGCGTCCAAGCTAAAAATGCCTCTTCCGTCTCCCAGGTGGTGTGAGACGCATAGAGCGTGTGATCGTCGCGGGTGGGGCCTTTGAGAAGGTGAAACGCCTTGAACCCCGGCACCTCGTGCAGGAACGTTTCCCGGCCCAGCCAGACCGCCTCAAAATCGGCCTCCGACCCCAGCTTGACGCGAAAACGGTTCATTGTGATGTAGCTCATGCCGGCCTCCATGGATCGCGCAGACGCTGGGCAAATCGGCAGGCGACGTCAACCGAGCATCACGACGCGCACGCTAAGGTTGCCACACCCTATTTGCTTTTGCCCCTGAGCGCCCATAGATAGCGGCCCGAACGCCAGGACAGGATGAGAATGCCCATATTCACCCGCATGGACGACGACGAGGACGACGACAAGGTCAAAGCCCAGCAGTCAATCCCGGTCGACAAGCACCTTTTCGAAGCGCGCCAGGTGATGATCGTTGGCCAAATCACCATGGATTTGGCGCGCGATGTCTGCCAACGCTTGCTGGCGCTGGCGCATGTGTCCAACGATCCGATTACGGTGATCGTGTCCTCGCCAGGCGGACACGTGGAATCGGGCGACATGATCCACGACACCATCAGCCTCATCGAGCCTGATGTGAACATGCTCGGCATGGGCTGGGTCGCCTCATCGGGTGCGCTGATATACATTTCCGTGCCGCGCGAGCGGCGCTTTTGCACGCCAAACACCCGCTTTTTGCTCCACCAACCCTCCGGCGGCGCTGGCGGTGCAGCAAGCGATATCGAAATCCAGGCCCGCGAAATCATCAAAATGCGCGAGCGGCTCAACATCTTGTTCGCCAACGCCACCGGTCAGCCCCTCGATCGGATTGAGACTGATACCGACCGCGACCACTGGATGGGGGCTGACGAGGCCATTGAGTACGGCCTCGTCAACCGCGTTGTGCGCAGCGTGGGCGATATCGGCTAGGGCAGTTGCCGATTAAACAGGATCGTTTGATCGGGAAAGATCACCCGCTTTTCAAAGGGGCGAGCATTGACCTCGCGCCGCATACGGCGCGACATGCTTTCCCTGCCTTCAGGTGTTCGTGCCGGGCGATGCCGCTTTTGACGGTCAGAAGTACGCACCCGCCCCCGGCGTGCCCCACATCAGCGTGGATGAGCGCAAGGGGCGGCGTGTGGGAAAAAAGGGTTAAGACGCATGGAAAAAACCCTCGACGCCGCAGGGGTCACGATCCCGCGCCTCGGCATAGGCACCTTTCAAATGGCGGGCGATGTGTGCGTGGGCGCTGTAACGGGCGGGATCGCGGCAGGCTTTCGCCACATCGACACGGCCGAGATGTACGGCAATGAAGTTGAGGTTGGCGAGGGCATCCGTGCTTCTGGCGTGCCACGGGAAGATCTCTTCGTCACCACCAAAGTCTGGCACGAGAACCTTGCTGAGGGCCGCCTTCAACAGGCCGCTGAAGGCTCGCTCAAGCGCTTGGGCCTCAATCAGGTTGACCTTTTCCTGATCCATTGGCCGAGCGCGTCCGTCCCCCTTGATGAATCGGTGAAGGCGCTGGCGTCGGTCAAATCCTCAGGTCTTGCACGGGCGGTGGGCGTCTCGAATTTTCCAGTTCGCCTCCTCAATGAGGCTGTGGCCCGCTCGCCAGAACCTCTTGCGGTCAATCAGGTCGAGTATCATCCCTTTTTGCGCCAAGACGCGGTGCTTGATGCGGTACGCGCCAACGCGATGGCGCTCACCGCCTACTGCCCCCTCGCGCGCGCGACGGTGGTGGACAACCCCGTGGTGCGGGATATTGCGGGACGGCATGGCGTCGATCCTGCGGTCGTGGCCCTTTCATGGCTGCTATCGCAGGACCGGGTGATGGCGATCCCTAAGAGCCGTTCGCCCGAACGGCTGGCTGCGGCGCTGACCGCCCATGACCTTGTGCTGACCGCAGCTGAGCGTGACACGCTGAGCGCACTGGCCCACCCCAACGGGCGGATGGTGAAGCCCGCCTTCGCACCGCAGTGGGATGCGGCCTAGATCTTGGGCGTTGGCGAACTCCTTTTTTACTATCTAAAACCCTCTAACTCCCTGGCAATCTTAGGGATACTGGGTGTGATTCTCCTGATTTGGCGCGTCAAAGTGGGGGCATTCGTCCTGGCGCTTTCAGCGCTCCTTTTGGTGGCGCTTGGTGTGTTGCCCATCGGGGCGCTGTCGCTGCGCATTTTGGAGGCGCAATTTGCGCCAACTTTGGAGGATGTGGCGCCAGACGGGATCGTTCTGCTGGGCGGGTCTGTTGTGGGCCAAACACGGTTTGGACCCCAACAGGTGCCCATCAACCAGACGGGCGAGCGCATTGCAGCCACTGTTGCGCTTGCTGGGCGCTACCCAGAGGCCGCCGTGATTGTCACCGACCTTAACGCTCAGCCCATGGTGGATATCCTGGTGGACATGGGCCTCGCCCCCGAGCGTATTGTGATGGAGGACAAAGCCCAATCCACCTACGACAATGCCGTCTTCAGCCGCGCGCTCGTCGAGCCCCAAGCTGATGAGCGGTTCATCTTGGTGACCTCTGCCTGGCACATGCCGCGCTCTGTTGGCACCTTCCGGGCGGCCGGATGGCCTGAGCCCATCGCCTACCCCGTTGACTATGAAACTGACGTGCGCCGCTGGTGGCGGGTGCGCAACTACTCCGTTGCCGACGGGCTGAGGCTGGCTGATCTTGCCGCGCGTGAGTGGTTGGCAACGCTCATGTATTGGCACGACGGGCGGATTGAGAGCCTTCTGACGCGTCCCGGTCCTGCCCTCAATCCTCGGCTGGACCCGAAGCCATCGCAATCCTGATGGGGCCACGGGCGTCGATAGGGTCCACCGGCCTGCCCCGCTGGGTCACAACAATGGCGCCCTCGCCGACGAGGTGCTTTGCGATAAGGCGCACCTGCGGCATCAACGCCCGCCAACCGGCCTCATCGGCCTCAAGGACACGCGCGACTTCCGAAGGGCAAATGGACTTCGGCGCGCGGCTCTGCGCCAGTTCCAGAATGGTTTCCCTCACCTGACCATTCAGCCGGTGCGCGGAGGAGGAGTGGGGGTTGCCGTCGCGTTCGATGGTGAGCGTTCCTCTCATCGCGGTGATGCGCCAGATCCAAGCGCCGTGCACCCTATGCCGGGTAACGTTGACCCAACATCAGCCGGCGCCGCACTGGTGCGCTGACAATGCCCGTTGCGAAGGCGCTCCCCTCCAACAAGGGCCTTGCCAGGCCTGCCGTGATTGCGCCAGAACTTTCTCAGGCGACCGGTTCCGCAGGTTGCGCGGCCACTCGAACAACGACTTGGGAATAAAATGCGTTACAAGATCGTCATCGGCAACAAGAATTACTCCAGCTGGTCGATGCGACCTTGGCTTGTCCTCGATCATTTCGGGTTCGAGTATAAGGAGGATCTTGTCCCCCTCGACCAAGAAACAACGCGGGCTACACTGTTGAGCTATTCGCCGGCAGCGAAGGTGCCGATCTTGATCGACCGCTCTTTTGCGGTGTGGGATAGTCTTGCCATTGTTGAATATTTGGCTGAGGCGGAGCCCGACAAAGGGATTTGGCCGGCCGATGTGCAGGAGCGGGGGCGGGCCCGTTCACTCTCGGCGGAAATGCATTCCGGCTTCTCTGCCTTGCGCAGGGGCTGCCCTGTGAACATCCGCAAGACCTTCAAGTTTAAGCAGCGCGGCGGTCCTGCTGCCCAAAAGGATGTGGAGCGGTTTGAGGGCATCGTGCGTGACAGACTGATGCGCTCCGGTGGGCCGTTCCTCTTTGGTGGGTGGTCGGCCGTGGATGCCATGTTCACGCCTCTTGCTTGCAGGATCAAAGGCTATAACTGGCCGGTCAATGCTGAGACGAGCAGCTACGTGGATGCGCTTTTGGCCAATCAGTCCTATCAGCGGTGGAAGGCAGCCGCCCTTCAAGAGACTTGGATCCTGCCTGCCGATGAAGTGAACTAAGGCAGCGGCCCTCAGGGGAAAATCCGCCGCGGCCGCGACCTGCGCTCCTGACGGGCCAGCGCCGGCTCACACCCGTGGCGCGTTGCAAGCTTAAGATTGCAAATAGTCTCTGCCACTTTAGCCAACGCCGTGTATGCTGGTGAAATTACCCGTAGAAAGGTCTTTTCACCATGACAGACATTCACGTTTCGCCAGAAGACGATACCGCGCTCCAAGATGCGCTCGATGCGGCGCAGCCGGGCACGGTCATCTCCTTAAAAAAAGGGCGCTATCTGCACCCGGTGACGTTGCGGCGGAGCGGAACCGCAGACGCTCCCATCATCATCGAAGGTGGGGCGGGCAACGAAGCGCTGATGGATGGGCTGCGCACTGTTTCAGATCTTCCCCGCGGCCGGCCGGACCCTGATGCGTTCAGCTTTTTCACCATTGAGAATGCAAGGCACGTGGTGGTCCGAAAGCTGACCTTCACCAACTGCTTGCC
>JBCDLN010000066.1:0-15494 GCA_038745295.1 Pseudomonadota bacterium
GCAACGATGTGGTGATCGATCTTGGCCAGGGCGACAGCATCCGGCTCGAAGATTTCAGCCTTTCTGACCTCGACCGGGGCGACTTTTTGGTCTGATCAGCGTGGTCTCCCGGCCGGCATAGGGCTCGATGGGCGCAGCCGGTACCTCAGCATCAGGATCGCCTGAGGCGAGGACGAGCTGCCGGTGGTTGAGGGTCGAGGCCGCCACCTGCCAGGCAAACGAGAACGATAGGAGCGATTTTTCTTCGATCCTGTCGTTGTCGAGGTCGACGATGACCTTTTCAAAGATGTCAAACAGCTCGCCGCGGATCTGTTTGAACTCGTGCTGCGATGTGGCAACGTCAGCGCGGCCCAAAATGTCGACAATGGCAAGGTTATAGTGGTCAGCCCGGTTTTTCCGTGCGCCGGCAAGCCAGATGCGCGCCTGCCATAAACCCGATACCAACAGCGCAAAGGCGGTGACCGCCAGCGCCATGGGCTCGGCATACTCCACAATGAAAAGGGGGTCGTCCTGGCTGTAGTAAAGCTCTGCGCCGGGGTGGACGCCGAACGAGAGGCGGTCCTCTTCGGTGGGGGCGGCTATGAACGCGGCTTGGGGGATCTCGCGCACCATTCTCTGGCGATTTTCAAAGAGCCCTCGGGTCACGGCCGCCACAGTCGCATCATTGAGGCCGCTGCGGACCGCCAGTAAGCTTTCCACCGTGACCACGCTGATGGGCTCGTTCGGCACAGGCCGGTCGCCCGAATAGGTGCCCACCGGAACAGTGGTGGCCGAAAGCGCAGGATCAAAAAGGGCGATGGCCTCCGCCTGATCGATCGACACCAGCTGGGTGGGTGTCGCTTCGATAATGCTCTCAATGGTCTTATTGCCGAGCGCCACCACCATAAAGAAGGCGTCGATTTCCCCCAGCGCGATGGCGTCTGCTTGGTTGCGCAAGGTGCCGTAGGTGAGGGTGAGGTCCTCAAAGGGAACCTCGTAGTGCCGCAACAGCCGCGCAAAGAGCGCGTTGGAGCCCGAGCCTTGGGGCATCAACCCCACCCGTTTGCCTTTCAAATCCGAGACTGACGTGATCCCAGCGCCGATCCGCGTCACAATGTGAAAAGCTTCGGGGAAGAGCCGGGCCACCACGAGTGTGTTGGGTGGTACGGCGGTGTCGGACTGGATGAGGCCAAAGTCAGCCTCGTCGCTGGAAAGGCGCGCGGCGTTTTGATTGGCGCCCGCGGAGGCCATCACCACCACCGGCGGGATATCTTCGGTGCTGAACGCTTTGTCCATCGCATCGGCAAATGCGCGGTAGGTGCCGCCCTCGGTGCCAGCCGATATCCTGATGGTCGCCGGCCCGGTCTCATTAACGAAGACATACCAAATCACCGCGACGGCGGCGATGAGGGCAAGGGCCAGGCTTGCAACGGTGCGCAGGGAGATCATGGGATGATCCTGGGCTGCAAGTCCTGGCGACTCAAGGGGATGGCGCCCTCTTCCTGAACCTGTGGCAAGGTTGTCCAGGGCTCGCTGGCGGGAGGCCTCACCCGATCAAGCCCCGAGGCCGCGTCCCCTGCGGCTGGCTTGACAAGTCTGATACCTTTGGGAATACCAGCCGCGCCGCTCGGTCGTGACAGGATGCCGTGACATGATCGAGACGTGCCCTTCCCCTCACCGAAGCGGAGCGCCGTGTTGGCCAACGTGAAGATCATCCAAATTGGCTTCAACAAATGCGGTACGCGGTCGATGTACCAGTTTTTCCGACAGAACAAAATTCCGTCGGTTCACTGGGCGCACGGAACGGTTGGACGCGATATTCGAATCAACCTGACCACAGGCCGGCGTCCGTTTGAGGGGCATGAGGATTACGTCTTTTATTCTGACCTGATGGGGACGCAAAAGCAGCCCGTGTTTGAGGGGCAGTACCACTTTCGCGATTTTTATAACGCCTACGAGGGGGCGCTTTTCATCCTCAACACCCGCGATGAAGACGCTTGGATCGCCTCCCGCCAGCGCCATCCCAACTTCGTGCGCCGCTTTGCCATCTACTACGACCTTGAGACACCCGAAGAGGTGGAGACGCTCTGGCGGGCGCAGTGGAAGGCGCACCACGCGGACGTGCGCGCCTTCTTCGCCGATAAGCAAGACGTGTTCATGGAATTCGACATCGACCGCCAGGGCGGTGCAGAACTCGCCGCATTTGTTGCGCCCCACTACACCACCGACGTGTCCTTGTGGGGGCACGTGGGCAAAGCGGAAGACGAAGAAGCCAAAGCTAAGCTGCGCCGCGAGCGCAAAGCCCAGCAAGCGGACGGCTAGGACAGCGCACTGCGCGGAGGGCCGCCATGAATGCATTCGCGTGTGATGGTGCCGCGAGCGCTGCCCACCATGCTTGAAACGCTCGGGCCTGGAAAGTTTGCCGTCAAGCGGTTGATGCCGTTGGTGCGCCAGCTCAAGCTCAAACCCGGCACAACCCGGCCCAGCGTTGAAACGGTCCTATCCGCTGCCCAAGCCTCCAAAAGGCATCAATGGCTTCACGACTGGCAGGTGGGCGACTTTGCCGTTGAAGAGCGTGAGCTGCTTGCGGAAGGGGCGAACCCCCTCGTCAACCACCCCAGCAATCGGTTCTTCCACGGCACGGATGTCAACTGTGTTGCGCTCGGCTTTAGCCATCAATACGCACTGAAGCTCCTGCGCTATGACGATGTGCAGCTGGCAGCAACGGGCAGCAATTTTGCAATTTTTCGCGACCGGGTGATCGACAAGCGAAGTACGGGGGTGGTTCTTGATACCCGCCCCACCTTGATGCGGCGCGCACCTGTTGCCATGGACGTTGGCGCTTATTGCGACGACAGCTACCGGCCGAGCAACCCTTGCCATTTCATGGTGGATCGGCTGCCGCGGATGTTTGTCTACCAAACAATGCTTGGACTGCCGCAGGCGGCCTGTATTACCGTAGACGCAGTGTCACCCTACTGCGCGTTCGCGCTGAAGCAGTTTGCACCGGCTGCTACGGTGCTAGCCCCCAATAGGGTCTATCATTTCCGCAAACTCTACGTGTTGAGCACCTGCATCAAGCCACGCGGACATCCCTTTTTCTATATGCGGCCTGAATTTATTGATGCGGTTGTGCCAAAAATTACTGCAGATCTTCCTCCCCCCAGCGCAGACCGGCTCATTTATATGTCCCGCTTTGCCTCCAACAGGCGAAAGCTTTTGAATGAAGCCGATGTGGCTGGGCAGCTTGAAGCGCGCGGTTTCGAGATTCTGGAAATGTCGCACATGACACCTGCTGAGCAATTGGAAGCCGTCCGCGCTGCTCGGGTGGTGGTGGCGCCCCATGGGGCAGCGCTTGCCAACATATTGGGAGCGACCCCAACAACGCGGATCATCGAACTCATCAATCCTGAAAAGGCAACAGCGGCCTATGCTGCGCTTTCAGCCGTTGTGGGGGCCCCCTACGAGCCAGTGTTCGGTACCCCAGCCGATGACCCCGAACTGCAAGACGCGTGGCGGATTGATGTGGAGGCCGTGATGGGAGCGCTTGATCGTCCGCCGCCAGTTGCGTGAGGGCTGGCGGGTGCCCCACGAACGCGCCTTTGTGGCTGAGGCGCGTGCGCTATAAGGTGTTGGTGATGTTGTGCGGAGAACGCCATGTTTGCCATCAAGGCTGTGGACTATCGATCGCCGGACGCGCCTGAAGACTTTACCAAGTCCCTCCACGAGACGGGGTTTGCAGTCCTGACGGGTCACCCCATTGATGCTGAGCGCATTGATGCCGCCTATGACGCGTGGGGCACGTTTTTCGGGTCAAGCGACAAGGGTGCGTTTCAAGTCGCAGACGGTGGGCCGGCGGGTTATTTTCCGTTCCGCTCAGAAAACGCCAAAGGCGCTGTCCACAAAGACCTCAAAGAGTTCTTTCAAGTCTACCCGCAAACACCGCTCCCTGATGGGCCGGCGCAGCTCACGCGCGATCTTTACCGAGACCTGATGGACATCGGCCTAACGCTGCTTCAGTGGATTGAGGACCATGCCCCCGCGGCGGTGCGTGATGGGTTTAGCGAGCCGCTGCCCAACATGCTGCGGGGCAGCCAATCCACCATGCTGCGCATCATTCACTATCCCGCCCAAGAGGGCATGGTGGTGGAAGCCGGTGCTGAACGTGCCGCTGCTCACGAAGACATCAATCTCATCACGCTCCTTTTGGCGGGCTCCGCTCCAGGCCTTCAAGCCATGGATACCAGCGGCACTTGGCACGATGTGCCCTGCGACCGCGGCATGATTGTCATCAATGTGGGGGACATGCTTCAGCTTGCTTCGGGCGGTGCCTTTCCCTCCACAACCCACCGTGTGGTGAACCCTGAAGAAGGCGGTGGGGCTCGGTTTTCCATGCCCATGTTTGTCCACCCACGACCGGAGGTGGCCCTTTCACCAGAAAAAACTGCCGGCGCCTATCTCCAAGAGCGGCTAAGGGAGATTGGGCTCGCCAGCTGAACGGTACGGACGGCGCAAAAGCGCCGGCATTCCTGGGTGAGAAAGCGAGGACGTTCCTTCCTCGCGCGCCTCCCGGCTCGCCGCCTGGCAGGGTTCCAAGGCAACCAGCCCTTTGGGCAGGTCCGCTTGAAACCCTCTTTCCACCCTCAGCCAGTTCAAAACCGCGTCAAGGGTAAAGGCTGCGCCCGGTCCTGTCGGACCGCCCTTGACCCGGCTTTGAACTGCCAGCCCCTCGCGGCGTTTGGTCAGTGTTTGTTTGGCCCGTGCTTTGCCTCCTGCCCAAACAACAGAACCTTGACCTAGCCAAGCTGGCAGCTTGCGATCTAAGTTGCCAGGCAATGAAAGACCTTTGGGTTTGGAGAGACAACCATGAGAAAGCCTTTGATTGCCGGCCTCGCCGCGGCTGTGATTGCGGTAACGGGTGCGGCAGCGCAAGACGAGTTCCGTCCCGCCGTTGTCTATGACTTGGGGGGCAAGTTCGATAAATCTTTCAACGAGGGCGTCTATAACGGCGTGAAGCGGTTTTCCGATGAAACCGGCATCGAGGTGATGGAGTTTGAAGTCACCAACGCCGCCCAGCGCGAGCAGGCCATTACGCGGATGGCGCAACGTGGTGCGTCCATCGTCCTGGGTGTCGGCTTTGCGCAGGCCGATGCCATCGACAAAGTCGCCCAAGAGTATCCCGATACCGATTTTGCCATCATCGATGTGTTCTGGCTCGACCAACCCAACCTTCGCCAATACGCCTTCAAAGAGCATGAGGGCAGCTACCTGGTGGGTGTGGCCGCCGCAAAGGCGAGCGAAACCGGCACGGTGGGCTTTGTGGGCGGCATGGATGTGCCGCTGATCCGCAAGTTTGCCTGCGGCTATATTCAAGGCGTGAAGGCCACCAACCCTGATGCCGACGTTCTTCAGAACATGACCGGGACCACACCCTCAGCCTGGAACGATCCCACCAAGGGCGCTGAGCTCACCCGCAGCCAGATCGACCGCGGGGCTGATGTGGTCTACCATGCTGCAGGCGGGACAGGGCTTGGCGTCATCCGCGCCGCGGCCGACCAGGGCAAGCTCGCCATTGGCGTTGATAGCGATCAATACGATGTGGCGCCGGGCTCGGTCCTCACGTCGATGCTCAAACGCGTAGACAATGCCGCGTACAATAGCTTTATGGATGCCAAGAACGGCAAGTTCAGCGCCGGTGTCGTGACGCTTGGGCTGTCTGACTCTGGTGTTGACTATGTGTCCGACGCCAACAACGCCGACCTTCTGACCGCGCCGATCCGCGAGGCTGTGGAAGACGCCAAGGCCAAAATCATCTCAGGCGAAATCGAAGTTCACAACTACGAGAGCGATCAGAGCTGCCCTGTCTGATGAGCGAAGGGGTTGAGACGGTGGCGGGAGTGAGCGGTGACGCGCCGCCCGCCGTCGCGCTGAAGGCGATAACAAAAGTCTTCGGCCTGGTGCGCGCCAACGATGCTGTGGATCTCAACGTGCCGCAGGGCACAATCCATGGCATCATCGGGGAAAATGGGGCCGGCAAATCAACGCTGGTCTCGATCCTGTCGGGCCACTACCGCGCTGATGAGGGCGAGATCACCCTTTTTGGCGAACCGGTGAAGCTCAACACCAGCGCTGATGCCATCGCCCAAGGAATTGGCATGGTCCACCAGCACTTTATGCTGGTGCCGAACTTCACCGTTCTTGAGAACCTCATGCTGGGGCTTGCCCAGACGAAGCTTTTAGCCTCCAGCCGAGAGATGGTGCGCGACAAGCTTAACCACCTGATTGCGGCCTATGGGCTTGAGGTGGACGCCGATGCTGTTGTGGAGCGGTTGCCCGTCGGGTTTCAGCAGCGCGTTGAAATCATCAAAGCGCTGATAGGCGGGGGGCGCATCCTCATCCTCGATGAGCCCACAGGTGTGCTCACCCCCGATGAAACCGACCAGATGTTTGAAAGCCTTAGGATCTTAAAGGCCCAAGGGGTGACAGTCATCCTCATCACCCACAAGCTGCGGGAGATCATGGCCATCACCGACAACGTTTCGGTGATGCGCCACGGCAAGATGGTCGCTCATCGCAAGACCGCTGAGACATCGCGCGAGGAGCTGGCCGAGCTGATGGTGGGCCGCGCTGTGGAGGCGGTGCGCAACGATGCGACCGTGAGTGCTGGCGAAGTGGTGATGGATGTGCGCGGGGTGAGCCTGCGCGATGAAGCGGGGACCCTGCGCCTTAAGGACGTGTCGCTGGAGCTCCGCGCGGGAGAAATTGTGGGGATTGCCGGTGTTGCCGGCAACGGCCAGTCAGAGCTTTTAGCGGTTTTGTCTGCCATGCGTGCGCCAAACCAAGGTGAGATCCGTGTGGGGGGCCGAACGATTAGCGCCAAGACCCCGGCTGATCCGCGCGATATGCGCCATCTTGGTGTGGCCCACGTCCCCGAAGACAGGCATCGCGAAGGGCTCGTCCTGCCGTTTCACATGAGCGAAAATGCCGTCCTTGGTTATCTGCGCCATGCCCGCAGCGGGCGGCGCTGGTTCATCAAGAAAGGGCGGATGGAAGATCGCTGCGCGGATCTGATGGGTGCATTCGATGTGCGTCCGCCCGACCCAAGGCTGCGAGCCAACAACTTTTCAGGAGGCAATCAGCAAAAGCTGGTGATGGCGCGCGAACACGGTGCCGAGCCCAAGGTGCTCTTGGTGGGCCAGCCCACCCGGGGCGTGGACATCGGCGCCATCGAGTTCATCCACCGCCAGCTTCTGGCGCTGCGCGACAGGGGATGTGCGATCCTGGTGGTGTCGGTGGAGCTTGATGAGATCATGGCGCTTTCCGACCGGATCATCGCCATGAATGCCGGGCGGATTGTGGGCGAGGTGCCTGGTAAAGGGGCCGACCGGCAAGAGGTGGGCCTGATGATGGCAGGGGTTGGAAAAGGTGCGATCACCTCGGAGCGGGCAGCCTCGTGAAGCGCGCGCCGCTGCCGCGCTGGGTGGACCTTGCGCTCATACCGTTTCTCAATTTGGTCATGGCGCTCGCGGTGGCCGGTGTTGTGGTGGCTCTTGTAGGGGAGAACCCCATCAGAGCCATGAAGGTGATGATTGACGGTGCGTTCGTCTATCCGGGGAGCCTTGGCTATACCCTCTACTACACCACCAACTTCATCTTTACCGGCCTTGCGGTGGCGGTCGCGTTCCAGGCGCGGCTCTTCAACATTGGCGGGGAAGGGCAAGCGGCCATGGGGGGGCTTGGGGCCGCACTCATCTGTCTGGGGCTCGATCCTTATATCCCTGGGATCTTAGTGATCCCCATTGCCATTGCCGCGGCGGCCTTCTTCGGGGCGGCGTGGGCGTTCTTGCCAGGCTTCTTGCAGGCGACGCGGGGAAGCCACGTTGTCATCACCACCATCATGTTCAACTTTATTGCCGCGGGCATTTTGGTGACCCTTTTGACGGGCCCGCTCATCGAGCCTGGTCAATCCACCCCCCAAACCCGCGATATTGCGCCGGACGCAACGCTCCCCAAGATCCACGAGATCGCCCGGGCGCTGGGGTTTGATATGGCCTCATCACCGCTCAACATCTCCATTATTGTGGCCGTGCTTGCCTGTGTTGGCGTCTGGCTTCTTATCTGGCGCACGCCGCTTGGCTATCGGATGCGCACACTGGGGCAGAGCGAGCCGGCGGCGGTCTACTCGGGGGTGGCCGTGAAGCGCACCATTGTCGTGGTGATGTGCATTTCCGGTGGGCTCGCCGGGCTGATGGCCATCAACGACGTGATGGGGGCGCAGGAAAAGCTCCTGATCAACTTTACCGCAGGCTATGGTTTTACAGGGATTGCCGTTGCCCTGATGGGCCGCTCGCACCCTGTTGGCATTGTGCTGGCGAGCCTCCTTTTCGGAGCGCTTTACCAGGGTGGGGCTGAGCTTTCCTTTGAGTTCTCCACCATCGACCGGGACATGGTGCTCGTGATCCAGGGGCTGATCATCCTGTTTTCCGGGGCGCTCGCCTATATGCTGGAAACACCGCTTGGCCGGCTGTTCCAACCGCGACGGGCCACCGCCGGTGCTTGACGGCAGCTTCAGCGCCATATGGCTTGATGCCATGCAGATCGGGTCGAGCACCTTGAGGCTCGCAACGCCGCTGATTTTGTGCGCTATGGCGGGGCTCTTTTCAGAGCGCGCGGGAGTGGTGGACATTGGCCTTGAGGGCAAACTCCTCATGGGTGCCTTTGCGGCAGCCGCTGTCGCCTCGCTGTCCGGTTCGCCTTGGGCTGGGCTCATCGCTGCCATCGGGGCCGGGATGGCGATGGCGCTTCTTCATGGGTTTGCCACCATTACCCACCGGGGCGATCAGATCGTGTCGGGGGTGGCTATCAACATTTTGGCGGCCGGGTTTACCATCGTTTTGGGGATCGCCCTCTTTTCCCAGGGCGGTCAGTCCCCGCCGCTGGCGCGGGAGGAGCGCTTTGGGCCCATCGACCTTCCCTTTGCCGAAGCGTGGGCCAGCGTCCCTTATCTTGGCCCTTTCTACGAAACATTTTTGAGCGGTCATAACCTCCTTGTTTACGTGGCGCTCCTGGCAGTTCCGATCTCAGCCTTCGTGTTATTTGCAACGGCCTTTGGCCTCAGGATCCGGGCGGTTGGGGAAGCGCCAGAGGCTGTCGACAGTGCTGGCTATTCGGTGGCGTGGCTGCGCTACCGGGCTGTGATCATTGCAGGCGTTCTGTGTGGTGTGGCGGGCGCTTACCTTTCCATTGCCCATGGCGGCGGGTTTGTGCGCGACATGAGCGCCGGCAAAGGGTACATCGCGCTGGCAGCGCTCATTTTTGGCAAATGGCAACCGGTGCCGACCCTATTTGCGTGCCTGTTGTTTGGCGCGCTTGAAAGCTCGGCCGCGCGGCTTTCCAACGTGGAGATTCCCTTCATTGGGGAGATACCCATCGATGTGATCTTGATCGCCCCTTACGTGCTGACCGTGGTGCTTTTGGCTGGCTTTTTCGGCCGGGCGACGCCGCCACGGGCCTTGAGCGTCCCTTATGTGAAAGATCGCTAGCGCATGTCTGGCTCGATCTGGATCATATCGAGCGAGGAAAACATGCGCGCTCTTCAGGGCGAGCACGTTTTCATCCGCTCAGTTTGATTCAAACTCAGCAGATCGTGCTCTAGGGCCGACAGGCGCAGGCCAAGCCGGCCAGCGCAGGGTGCGCAGAGCGTCTCACTTCACTTTCGACCAAACGCTATTGCCTACCACGGAGTGTCTGGGCTCGATGTGCCGGTAAACGCACTCAAGCCGCTCCGGGGAGATCAATGTGCAGGTGTCAAAACCGTTGTCGTCCACCATGTGCACCTTGCTGCCATCTGGGCTGATGGCACCTGAGTAAAGCTCATCAGGAATGATGGTGTGCTGGTCGCCGCCGCCTTGGACAAGCTCAGCACCGCCAAAGCGATGCCCGTCTTGCCAGTCAATTCTGACGTCGATCTCAAACTCTTCCATAAAGTGGCGGTCGGCGCCCGCTGCGTCGCCAGCTGGTTTGTGTCCCACAACGCTCAGCGACACCTTCCAAAGCCCGCGCAAATCGGGCGGTGCCGTCTGCGCTGCGCTGACGGTGCACGTGATGGCCACGACAAGACTGGCGCTTAAAACCCGCATAGAACCCCACCTGACGTTAGATCAATGGGCGAAATGCTACCGGTGCGTGTGTCGCACGACAAGGAGAACGTGCATCAGCCGACCGTTGCCCAGTGAGACGGCGCCCCAACCGAGTTGCGCGGTTGGGCCAGGCTACCAGCCCTCGCTCCCCGGCGCGCCTTTGATGGGGCCTTTCAGCCAAGGGGTCACCCAGCCTGAATAGTAGCCTCCCGGTTGCGGCGTCACCGCAGTGTCACCAATAAACGCTTCATCCACACGGCTTGCATAGAAGACAATAGTCCCGGCGAGAGCCGCATAGCCCTCGGCAAGGTCGTCAAAGGGATCGGGGTAGGTGTATGCCGCTTCCCGGCTCACTTTCCCGCCGACCACAAGGTCAAAATAGACTGCAGCGCCTTTCCATTCGCACACCGTCATGCGGCCTGTGGGACGCAGGACATCGGCCACCACGTCGGCCGCGGGAAAATGGTAGACGGGTGCGCCCGCCGTTTCCAAGACGCGAAGGCCGCTGGTGGTTTCAGCAACTGTTTGGCCCGCAAACACCACCCTCAGCCGCTCCTTTACAGGCTCGACGCGGGGCGGACGGGGAAAATCCCAAACCGATTCTTCACCATCACCAACAGGTTCAACGCGCAATGGGCGGCGGGAGTGGGCCCACCCGTCGCGCCCGTGTTTTACCCTTGCGAGGAGGGCGTTCTTATCAGGCAGATTTTGCATGGCCGGACGCTACAAAAGCCCGAACCAAACCGCGAGGAGACCAATTGAAGCGAGGAGTTGCAGGGCCACGATCGCGCGCAAAACACTGCGAAAGGGTTCTTTTCGGGTTTTGTGGCGGATTTTACCGCTCAACCATACCATCAACGGTGCGGCCCCAAGGGCCGCAAGGGTGAGAAGCACCCGCTCAGGCACCCTGCGCCTTTCAGCAACAGCATCGCGCTTATCTTTGATGAAGAGAAGAGCGCCCGCAGCGTTCGCCACAATCAACAACGCGATAATGGCGAGCGCATCCGTCACAAGGATGCAGCCCCTTGGCAGGGCGTGCTGTTAGGCGCGTTCAGTGGTTTTCGCCGTGGAGCGGCGGGGGGCGATGGGGCGCAGCAAGAATGCTGGAACATAGGGCGTATCGGCAAACACCACCTTCGCGTCTGCTGGCTCATCGCGGCGGGAGCGCCCACGTTCGTGGTCGCTCCGGGGCTTCTGCACCGGCTGATCGACGGGCTTAGCTTGAGCGTCCGCCTCCGCGTGCGATTTGGAGCGGCTGGAGCGACGCGGTTTTGACAACTTAGGTTTGGGCTCATCTTCGGCCGCAGGGGCAGCCTCGGTGAGCCACGGCACATCGCGCTTCAGCATCGCCTCGATGGCTTTGACGAGTTTATCGTCATCGCGCGTTGCCACGGTGAACGCTTTACCAGACCGGCCCGCCCGTCCTGTCCGGCCGATACGGTGCACGTAGTCTTCGCTGTTGTGGGGCACGTCATAATTGAAAACGTGGCTTACCTTCGGAATGTCGAGCCCGCGGGCCGCCACGTCCGACGCCACGAGGAGGCTGATGGTTCCGGACTTGAACGCATCGAGCGTTGCCATGCGGCTGCGTTGGTCCATGTCGCCGTGGAGGGCGCCTGCCGAATAGCCGTGCCGCTCCAGCGAGCGATAGAGTGTGCCGATATCGCGCTTGCGGTTGCAGAAGATGATGCCGTTGGTGAGCTCCCCCTCGCCGTCGATCAGCTTGCGCAAGGTGCTGCGCTTATCGGCAGGACTTCCGCCCGATTTGACGAAAAACTGCTCCACGGTCTCGGCCGTGGAGGACGGCGGCGACACCTCAACCCGCACAGGATTGTGTAGAAAGCGGTCCACCAGCGATTGGATTTCTTTGGGCATGGTGGCGGAGAAAAAGAGTGTTTGGCGCGTCATGGGGAGGAGCTTGCAGATCCGCTCAATGTCGGGGATGAACCCCATGTCGAGCATCCTGTCAGCTTCGTCCACCACCAAGATTTCGATTTGCTGCAATAGCAGCTTACCCCGTTCAATGTGGTCCAATAGCCGGCCCGGCGTGGCGATGACCACATCTGCCCCACGGTCGATCTTCCGGTTCTGATCGCCAAAGGACACCCCACCGATCAGAAGGGCAACGGTGAGCTTATGATTGGCGCCGTAGCGATCAAAGCTCTCTTCTACTTGGGCGGCCAGTTCGCGGGTGGGCTCTAAAATGAGTGTTCTGGGCATTCGGGCCCGCGCGCGACCACGCTCAAGCAGCGAAAGCATCGGCAACACAAATGACGCCGTTTTGCCCGTTCCGGTCTGGGCAAGGCCTAAAACGTCCCGCTTTTCCAGGGCATGCGGGATCGCAGCCGCTTGGATGGGCGTGGGCTTGGTGTAGCCTGACGCTTCGACGGCACCCAGCACTTTACTGCTGAGCCCGAGCTCGGAGAACAACGGATCAGTAATGTCTAGTATGTCTCATCTTTGGCTGGTGACCACTGAGCGCCACGCAGCACGGTTGTGTCGTGCTATTCGACTGAACCCGGGTGTTAACAAATAAAGTGTCGATGTCAACATGAGTTTGGCATCGCCCCGCGCTTGGTATTACCACTATTCCAAGCTCTTCTGACTAAAAACTGTGCTGGCGGACATGATGAAATTTTCGCAACGTCAATTGTATCGGAGCGCACGCTCGACAAACTTCGGGCGGATGGCCGTTGCAACGTCCGAGCCGCTGGCCGCAGCGGTGGGGCTCGACGTGCTGACGAGCGGCGGCAATGCAGTGGATGCTGCCATTGCAACAGCCGCAATGCTCACCATCACCGAGCCCACCAGCAACGGGCTTGGCTCTGATGCGTTTGCGCTGGTGGCCAAGGACGGGGCCGTCCACGGGCTCAACGCCTCGGGCCGCGCCCCCAAGGCGTGGACGCTCGACCGGTTTGCCGGCCAAGAGGCAATGCCGCTGAGGGGGTGGGATGCTGTGACCATCCCGGGCGCCGTTTCGGCCTGGGTGGCGTTGGCGGAGCGTTTTGGCAGCCGTCCCCTTGCAGCGCTCTTGGCGCCCGCTGCCCACTATGCGCGGGAGGGTTACGGGGTCGGGCCGGTCACGGCGGATTCCTGGCAACGCCAAGTGAGCCGCTTTCCCAAAGGCTTCGGCTACGAGGACGTCTTCTTGAACAATGGGGCAGCGCCCGAGCCGGGCGACCTCTTCAAGATGCCCGGCGCCGCCGATGCGCTGGACCTCATCGGCGAAAGCAATGGCTGGGCGTTTTATCGCGGCGCCATTGCCGAAGAGATGGTGCGCCAGTCGCAAGCCCAGGGCGGCGCGCACACCATGGACGACTTTGCCACCCACAAAGCCGATTGGGTGGACCCGCTGTCCATCGACGCCTGTGGTGTCAAAGTTCATGAGTTGCCTCCAAACGGGCAGGGGATTGCCGCGCTTATCGCACTGGGGATCTTGGAGAGGCTTGATGTGGGCACCGAGCCCGATAGCGCCCATGCACTCCACTGCCAGATCGAAGCGGTGAAGCTGGCGCTCGCTGATCTTTACGCCCATGTGGGCGACCCTGCGGCAATGCCCATCGACCCAGCCGCGTTCTTAAATGAAGACTATCTCACCCGCCGGGCCGCTTTGGTGGACCCTGACACAGCCATCGCGCACGAGACGGGGATGCCCTCCACAGGCGGGACGGTTCTTTTGGTGACGGCCGATGCCAGCGGGATGATGGTGTCCTTTATCCAGTCCAACTATGAAGGCTTCGGATCAGGCTGCGTCACCCCCCGGTTTAACATTAGCCTTCAAAACCGAGGGTCGGCCTTTTCGCTCGATCCGAACAGCCCCAACGTGGTGGGGCCTGGAAAGCGGCCCTTCCACACCATCATCCCTGCGGTGGCCACCAAAGATGGCGCCCCCTTTATGGCCTTCGGGATGATGGGAGGGCCTATCCAAGCCCAGGGCCACACCCAGCTTTTCACGCGGATGATGCGGTTCGGTCAGGGCGTGCAGTCGGCGATGGATGCACCACGCTTTCGCGTTTTGAGCGGGCTCCAGGTGGCCGTGGAGCAGCACATGGACGATGGGGCCGTTGAAGGGCTGAAAGAACGGGGCCACGATGTGGTGCTCGAAGCTCCAAACGTCGCCTTTGGCTTTGGCGGCTCCCAAGCCATTGTGCGGCACGGGAGCCTTTACGCTGCCGGCAGCGATCCACGCAAAGACGGTCTTGCCTTGGTGCGCTAAACGGGAAGCGCCCGGCGGGCCATGGCTCGGTGTTGGTGTCGGTCTAAGCCCAGGCGTGTAGGCCCGTTCACTGCCCCGCTAAAGGCCAAGACCGGTCGGCTTGGTGGACAAAAGGTGCTTTTGTGGAGTGCGCTTTGGCGTGGCACGCTGCCATCACCGAGGGCCTAGCGCATGTCTCGCTCGATCTGGCTCAGATCGAGCGAGCAAAACAGGCGCGCTCTTCAGGGGCGAGCACGTTTTTATCCGCTTAGTTTGATTCAAACTGAGCGGATCGTGCTCTTCTAGCGTTTCGCGATCTACTCGTTCGCGGTGATGCTCAGATTCAAAATGCCGGCGATTTGGGCTGGCGCTGCCATTGCTGCGCCGATGAGCTGTGCCACCGGAACAGGATTGGCGGGCGTTGCGGCAATGGTGATGTTTTGGGGGTCGTTGAGGTAGGTTCTGAGCGCAGCTCCCACCTCCGAGGCAAGCCCGCGTGCGCCCAAAATCCCTTCAATCTGCGCTTCCACCTGCTGGGTGAGACCGGCCGCAAACTCAGCTGCGCCAATGCCTGACTGCTCCGCCATCATCCCCAGCATGAACGGGGTGATGCCGCCATCATCGAACCGGAGCGAGATGTCGCCGATGGAGGCGGTGGCGATGGCTTCTTGCGCGCGGGTGGGATTGTCGAAGATGGCGCGGGGGATGCCGCTCACATTGGCACTGGCGCGCAGCTGACCAATCCCCGCAATGGTAAGGTTTTCATCAAGGGTGATGGCGCCGGTGTCTTCGGCCCAGGACAGGGTGATGGCGCCATCGGCGCGCACGGGGTCGGCGCCCAACAGACCAAGGATCGATGTGGCCTGCGGGTTGGGCAAAAGGGCCGCAGGGATCTGAAGGCCTTCAATTACCACGCCGAGCCGGCTTGGGATCGCGCCGATATAATCGTCGAGATTAAGCTCCAACGTGTCGAGATTGATGGGAGCAAGGCCCGGCATCCCAGTCTCGACGTTGAGCCCGCGCAGCGCAAACGCCCCCAGCCGCGGGATTGCCGCCAAGGCGGCGGGGCCGGGCGCTTCGTTGGCCATTGAGGCTGCGATAACGCTTATGAATGCGTCTTTGTCCGGAAACTCAAGATCGCGAAACTCGAGCAGCTCCAGTTGGCCCTTTTGGGAGGGCGC
>JBCDLN010000067.1:0-15444 GCA_038745295.1 Pseudomonadota bacterium
CGAAACACCGACAAGCGCGGACGACCGTTGGCCGCCGCCTTGAGCTGACGGCGCACACGCGCGCGGCGACGCTCTGAGCGAATGCGTTCCCGGCTCATTTCTTCTTGCCCTCTTTGCGCACGATGGTTTCGTCCGCGTATTTGACGCCCTTGCCTTTATAGGGCTCGGGCGGACGCCATTTGCGAATTTCAGCCGCCACCTGGCCAACACGCTGCTTGTCGATCCCAGACACCACAATCTCGGTGGGTTTGGGGCACTTGATGTCGATCCCTTCGGGGATCGCATACTTCACATCGTGCGAGTAGCCGAGTGCGAGCACCAGCTCCTTGCCTTGAACGGCAGCACGGTAGCCGACGCCATTGATTTGCAGCGCCTTGGAAAAACCTTCCGTCGTCCCGGTGACGAGGTTGGCAATCATGGTGCGCGAAAGGCCCCACATGGAGCGGCTTTCCCGCTCGTCATTGATGGGATCGACTTTGATGCCTTCAGGCGTTTCTTTCACGCTCACCCGATCGGGCACGGTGAAGGAAAGTTCGCCCTTAGGACCTTTCACGGACACGGTCTGTCCGTCGATCTTTGCCGTGACCCCTTTAGGGATGGGCACGGGCAGTTTGCCAATACGGCTCATGTCACCCCCTAGAAGACTTGGCAGAGCACTTCACCGCCGACGTTTTCGTCGCGCGCTTGGTGCTCGCTCATGACGCCTTTCGACGTCGACAAAATGGAAATCCCAAGCCCATCACGCACCCGCGGCAGCGTGGCCACCGACGAGTAGACGCGCCGGCCGGGGGTCGAGATGCGCTTGATCTCACGGATCACAGGGAGCCCATCGTAATACTTGAGCTCAATGCTGATTTCGCTGCGACCGCCGTCTTGCTCGCGCACTTCGTAGCCGCGGATGTAGCCTTCGGACTTCAGCACATCGAGAACGTTGCGGCGAAGCTTTGAGCACGGCGTCAACACGGACGAACGCTTGCGCATCTGTGCGTTACGGATGCGGGTCAGCATATCGCCGAGGGGATCTGTCAAGTTCATGATACCTCCCCTACCAGCTCGACTTCACAAGGCCGGGGACTTTGCCGTCCGACCCCATTTCACGAAGGGCAATCCGGCTCATCTTCAGCTTGCGGTAGAAAGCTTTGGGCCGGCCTGTCACTTCGCAGCGGTTCTTGACCCTGTTGGGGGCAGAGTTGCGCGGCAACTCAGCGAGTTTCAGTTGCGCGGCAAAACGCTCTTCCATGGGAAGCTCTTGGTTTTTGGTGATGGCGCGCAGCTCTTCGCGTTTGCCCGCGTAGCGATCAACCAGCTTCATGCGCTTGTTGTTGTTTTGAATTTTGCCTTTTTTCGCCATTGCCTCAGCTCCTCGCGCCAGCGTCGCGGAAGGGGAAATTGAAAAGCCGCAGCATTTCGCGCGCTTCGTCGTCATTGTTCGCCGTGGTGGTCACGATGATGTCCATGCCCCAGACCTGATCGACCCGGTCGTAGACAATTTCCGGAAACACCAGGTGCTCTTTAATGCCGGTGGCGAAGTTGCCCCGACCGTCGAACGACTTGGGGTTCAGTCCGCGAAAGTCCTTCACCCGCGGGAGCGCGATGGTCACGAAGCGATCCAAGAACTCCAACATGCGTTGGCGGCGCAGCGTCACCTTGCAGCCAAGGGGCATGTTCTCGCGCACTTTGAAGCCCGCGATGGAGTTTTTGGCCCGTGTCATCACAGGCGCTTGGCCGGCAATGAGCGCCAGGTCCTTCATGGCCGACTGCACTTTGCGCGTGTCGCCCACAGCTTCACCAACGCCCATGTTGATGACGACTTTGTCGAGCTTGGGCACCATCATGGGGTTTTTGTAGGCGAACTTTTCTTTAAGCCCCGGCACCACCTTTTCGCGGTAGAGCTTGGCATAGCGCGGCTCATAGCCTTCGGGCATCGCGTTCACGTCCGCCTCAGGCGCATCCATCACATCAGCCATCGATGACCTCCCCGGAACGTTTGGCGATCCGGACCTTTTTGCCGTCGCGCTCTTCAAACCTGACCCGCGTGGGCTTGCCGTCTTGAGGATCCTCAATGGCAAGGTTCGACAAGTCGATGGAAGCGGCCTTTGGAATGATCCCGCCGTCCTGGGCTTGGGTTTGCTTTTGGTGCCGCATGACGGTGTTCACACCTGACACGACAGCGCGGTTTTCCTTAGGGATGACGCGCAGCACTTCACCCGACTTGCCCTTATCGCGACCGGCGAGCACGATCACCTTGTCGCCCTTTTTAATGCGCGCGGCCATTAGAGCACCTCCGGCGCGAGCGAGATGATTTTCATGTGGTTCGACTGGCGCAGCTCGCGCGGCACCGGGCCAAAGATGCGCGTGCCGATGGGTTCTTTGTTGTTGTTGACGAGCACCGCGGCGTTGCCGTCGAAGCGTATCACCGAGCCATCGGCCCGTTTGATGTCTTTGGCTGTGCGCACCACAACGGCCTTGGCAACGTCGCCTTTTTTGACACGGCCGCGCGGGCTGGCCTCCTTCACCGACACCACGATGATGTCGCCGATGGAGGCGTATTTGCGCTTTGAGCCGCCCAAGACCTTGATGCACATGACCCGGCGTGCGCCGGAATTGTCGGCGACGGCGAGGTTAGTTTGCATCTGTATCATTTATTCGTCTCTTCGTTAGGACTGCCGCCGGGCAGCCCCGTCAGCACTCCAGGTTTCCACCCACCGTCGCCGGTGGATCGACCACGTTGAAAGTGTTCCCGTCAGCCCTCAAGCCGCGCCTGTCTCAGCAGACCCATCGGCAGGGATCAACTCGCCGGCGGGGGTCAACTTGCCCACAACAGTCCACGACTTCATCTTCGAAATCGGCCCGCACTCTTCGATGCGCACACGGTCACCGACGGCGTAGATGTTGCCCTCATCGTGGGCATGATACTTCTTTGAGCGGCGCACGGTCTTTTTCAGCAAGGGATGCGAGAAGCGCCGCTCCACCAAAACGGTGATGGTCTTGTCCATCTTGTTGGAGGTGACGAGACCCTCAAGGTTACGCTTCGGCATTTTGACCCTCTTTTGCCCTGCGTTGCCCCAGCACCGTTTTGATCCGCGCGATGTCGCGGCGCAGCACACGGAAGCGGGCCGTATTTTCCAATTGGCCGGTGGCCACTTGGAAACGCAGGTTGAACTGCTCTTTCTTCAAATCGCGAAGCTGGTCGACGAGCTCGTCGGACGTCTTCGCGCGGACGTCTTCACCCTTCACCGCCCACTCCTAATCTGGCACGCGCTGGACAAAGCGCGTCTTGATGGGAAGCTTGGCGCCGGCAAGACGCATGGCTTCGCGTGCCACCTCTTCGGGCACACCATCCACTTCAAACATGATCCGGCCGGGATGGACCCGAGCCGCCCAATACTCCACCGAACCCTTCCCTTTACCCATGCGCACTTCGGTCGGCTTCTTCGACACCGGCACGTCAGGGAAAATGCGGATCCACACTTTGCCTTGCCGCTTCATGTGGCGCGTCATTGCCCGGCGAGCGGCTTCGATCTGGCGCGCGGTCACCCGCTCTGGCTCCATGGCCTTCAGCCCGTACTGGCCGAAGTTCAGGTCCGTGTTGCCCTTTGAGAGGCCATGGATGCGGCCTTTGTGCTGTTTGCGGAACTTGGTCCGCTTCGGCTGCAGCATTGGTAACCCCTATCGATCGTCGCGCCGGCCGCGGTCATCATCACCGCGACGCCGACCCGAAGAGCCCTGGTTCGCTGCCTCAAGCGCCCGCTTTTCGGACGCCATCGGGTCATGCTCCAGGATCTCACCCTTGAAAATCCAAACCTTAACGCCGCAGATGCCGTAGGCGGTTTCGGCTTCGGCGGTGCCGTAGTCGATGTCAGCGCGCAGGGTGTGAAGCGGCACACGGCCCTCGCGGTACCACTCGGTCCGCGCGATCTCCGCACCGCCGAGCCGGCCGCCGCAGTTGATACGGATGCCTCCCGCGCCCATGCGGATCGCTGTTTGAACGGCACGCTTCATGGCGCGACGGAAGGCAATCCTGCGCTCAAGCTGCTGGGCGATGGAGGCGGCCACCAGCGTCGCGTCCACTTCAGGCTTGCGCACTTCCACGATATTGATGTGCACCTCAGAGTCCGTCATCGCCGCCACCTTCTTGCGAAGACGGTCAATGTCAGCACCTTTTTTGCCGATCACGACGCCGGGACGGGCTGAGTGGATCGTCACACGGCACTTCTTGTGCGGACGCTCGATGACGATCTTAGAGACCGCCGCCTGCTTCAGCTCCTTCATGAGCATCGCGCGGATGGCGATATCTTCATGCAAAAGCTTGCCGTATTCGGCGCCTTCAGCGTACCAGCGCGAATCCCAGGTGCGGTTGATGCCGAGCCGGAGCCCGATCGGCGAAACCTTCTGGCCCATCAGGCGGCCTCCTCAACTTCACGCACCACAATCGTGAGGTGGCTGAACAACTTCGTCACAGAGCCCACCTTGCCGCGGCCGCGCGGACGAAAGCGGCGCATGGCCATCGCTTTACCCACATGGGCTTCCTTCACCACCAGCGAGTCGACGTCGAGGTCGTGGTTGTTTTCCGCGTTGGCGATGGCGCTTTCCAGCGTCTTCTTCACGTCGCGCGCAATGCGCTTTTGGCTGAACTCCAGCTCAGCCAGCGCCTTTTCGACGGGCTTACCACGGATGGTGGCAGCCACAAGGTTGAGCTTTTGCGGGCTCACCTTGATCATGCGGTTGACGGCGCGGGCCTCGGTGTCGCCAAGGTCCATCTCGCGGGGGCGTTTGGGCTTACCCATTACTTCCTCTTCGCCTTCTTATCGGCGCCGTGGCCATAATAGGTGCGTGTCGGCGCAAACTCGCCAAACTTGTGGCCGACCATGTCTTCCGACACATTCACCGGGATGTGCTTTTGGCCGTTGTAAACGCCAAACGTTAGCCCCACGAAGTGCGGCAGGATCGTTGAGCGACGCGACCAAATCTTGATCACTTCGTTGCGGCCCGATTCCCGGACTTTTTCGGCTTTCTTCAGAAGGTATCCGTCGACAAACGGACCTTTCCAAACTGAGCGGGTCATTCTTATTTACCTTCGCTGTGCGCTGACAGGCTGAAAATGGTATCGACTGCAGCGACCGCCTGTTCTGTATCCTCGACAATCGCACATCCTCGACCTTGAACATGGACGACAATCACTTGCTCTGTACGGTTCAAGCACTCCACGTACGAGAACCCAAAATCGACGTAACCGTCGCCCGCCTCCCGAGCGAAGGAGGCATGCGATGATTCCTTCGGGTCTTCGCAGCCAACTCGTTCAAGGCCCCGATCCACGTCCTCTCGGCCACATCCATGCGCCGCTGCGGACGCTGCTCCTAAAATAAGAAAACCCAAAGTGAGCCCGGCGCGACGCACTACTTCTTCCGTGCGTGGCGCGAGCGGACGATGAACTTGTCCGTCGACTTGTTGGAGCGGGTGCGCTTGCCCTTCGTCGGCTGGCCCCACGGGGTGACAGGGTGGCGACCGCCGGACGTGCGGCCTTCACCGCCGCCGTGCGGGTGGTCAAACGGGTTCATGGCAACACCGCGGGTCTGAGGGCGGATGCCAAGCCAGCGATTGCGGCCCGCTTTACCCATGTTGGTGTTGGAATTATCAGGGTTCGACACGGCGCCAACAGTGGCCATGCAGGCGCCGAGCACCCGGCGCTGCTCGCCCGACTGAAGGCGAAGCACAGCATACCCGCCGTCACGCCCCACCAGCTGGGCGTAAGTGCCGGCAGAGCGCGCGATCTGCGCCCCTTTCATGGGCTTCATCTCCACATTGTGGATGATGGTGCCCACGGGGATCGACGCAAGCGGCATCGCGTTGCCGGGCTTCACGTCCACCTTCTCACCCGCAATCACCTGATCGCCCGGGCTCACCCGCTGCGGCGCAATGATGTAGGCAAGTTCGCCGTCCTCGTACTTGATGAGGGCGATGAACGCGGACCGGTTGGGATCGTATTCAAGACGCTCAACAGTCGCCGGCACATCGAACTTGCGACGCTTGAAGTCGATGATGCGGTAGCTGCGCTTGTGCCCGCCACCGCGGTGACGCGACGTCTTGCGGCCGACGTTGTTGCGCCCACCAGACTTGCTCAGCCCTTCGGTGAGGTGCTTGACGGGCTTGCCTTTATGGAGCCCGTCGCGCTTGACGATCACCAGCTGGCGTTGGCCGGGCGACGTCGGGTTGAATGTTTTCAAAGCCATGGTTCGAACCCGTCCTTAAAGCCCGGTGGTGACGTCGATGGATTGACCATCTTGCAGCGTCACAATCGCATGCTTCACGTCCGACTGACGGCCCATACGGCCTCTGAAACGTTTGGTTTTACCCTTGCGCACCAAGGTGTTGACCGCGGTGACCTTCACTTGGAAGAGCGATTCCACCGCCGCCTTGATCTCAGGCTTGGTGGCGGTCTTCGCAACGCGAAACATCACTTGGTTGTTTTCAGACGCTTCGGTCGATTTCTCGGTAATGATCGGCGACAAAATCACGTCGTAATGGGTGAGCGCGATGGCCATCAGTTCGCCTCCTCGCTGCCCGATGCGCCTGCGGCCGGAGCGTCGCCGAACCGCGCGGTCAAACCGTCGAGCGCAGAGCGGGTAAGCACCAGTTTGTTGCGGCGCAAAATGTCATAAACGTTGATGCCGGCGAGGGGCAGAACATCGACTGCCGGGATGTTGCGGGCTGCCTTGGCGAAATCGGGCGCCACCTCACCGTCGATGATCAGCGCGTTATCAAGACCAAGCGCGGCAAACTGGGCCCGCAGCGCTTTGGTTTTCACCGCGTCGACCGCGGCGCTCTCCAGAACGATGAGGTCATCGCCCTTGGCCTTGGCCGACAACGCGTGCTTGAGGCCAAGCAAACGCACCTTCTTGGGAAGGTCGTGGGCATGGCTGCGCACTCGTGGGCCATGGGGCTTGGCGCCACCCCTAAACTGCGTCGCCTTCTTGTCAGAATGGCGGGCGCGGCCGGTGCCCTTCTGGCGGTACATCTTCTTGCCGGTGGCGCTGATTTCGCCGCGGCTCTTCACCTTGTGCGTACCGGCTTGGCGCTTGGCGAGCTGCCAACGCACCACGCGGTGAACAAGGTCAGTCCGCGGCTCAAGCCCGAACGTGTCTTCAGGCAAGGTCACGGTGCCGACGTCTTCGCCGGCGAGGGATTTGACAGAAAGTTCCATCAGGCGTCGCCCTTCTGGGTGTCGTCGCCAGCGGAAGGCGCGTCAGAAGCTTCGGGAGCCGTTTCAGCGGGCGCTGCCGCCTCGGGCGCCGCCTCTGTCACGACGGCCTCTTCGGCAGGCGCGGCGTCAGCAACAGCCTCAGCAGCGACGGGGTCGTCTTGCTCGGGCTCAGGAATGCGGAAGGCGCCCGGAAGGGGCGCCTCGGCCGGCAACGCACGTTTCACAGCGTCGCGAATCATAATCCAGGAGTTCTTGGAGCCAGGTACCGCGCCTTTTACGAGAATGAGGCCGCGATCAGTGTCCACTTTAGCCACGGTAAGATTTTGGGTGGTCACACGGACAGAGCCCATGTGGCCGGCCATCTTCTTGCCTTTAAAGACTTTGCCCGGCTCTTGGCACTGACCCGTCGAGCCGTGGGAGCGGTGAGAGATGGACACACCGTGGGATGCGCGCAGACCACCGAAGTTGTGCCGCTTCATGGCACCTGCAAAGCCTTTGCCGATGGATGTGCCGGTGACATCCACATGCTGGCCCGCAACAAAATGGTCGGCTGTCAGCTCTGCACCGACGTCGATCAAAGCATCTTCCGACACGCGGAATTCTGCGAGCGCCCGCTTGGGCTCAACCTTGGCCTTGCGGAAATGGCCACGCATGGCATTGCCAATGTTCTTAGCCTTGGCACGGCCAGAGCCGAGCTGAAGCGCCACATACCCATCACGCTCCTTGGCGCGTTGGGCGACCACCTGACAATTTTCAAGGGACAGCACGGTGACGGGAACATGCTCACCAGCATCATTATAGATGCGGGTCATCCCGAGCTTTTTGGCGAGGAGACCTGAACGCATGTCGCCCCCCTAAAGCTTGATTTCAACGTCGACGCCGGCTGCAAGGTCGAGCTTCATCAGCGCGTCAACGGTTTGGGGGGTGGGGTCCACAATATCGAGGAGCCGCTTGTGGGTGCGGATTTCGAACTGCTCGCGGCTCTTCTTGTCGATGTGCGGCGAGCGGTTCACCGTGTAGCGCTCGATGCGCGTGGGCAGTGGCACAGGGCCACGAACTTGCGCGCCGGTTCGTCGTGCGGTTTGCACGATTTCGCGTGTCGATGAATCGAGCACACGATGATCGAACGCTTTCAGGCGTATGCGAATATTCTGGTTCATCAGCTTCTTCGTTGGTACCCGCTTGCCGCCGCAAACCCTTGTTGCAACGGACAAAAAGGCCCCACCGGCCGCCATGAAGGTGGGCCGATAAGGCGCACGAAACTCAAAATGGATGGCTCCATTGCCTTGGAGCGTTGGGGTACCTAATCGAAAACCGCCGCGATTGCTAGCCCCTTTGGACATAAAATGACGAAAAGGTAACGGCCACGGATTGCATGGCTGCCGCGCAGCGCCGTGTGCCCGTTCAAGGGTCGGCTGAGCGCCGCAGCTGGGCCACGCAAGCATGTCCGTGCTTGGTGAGCGTGCGGGCGTTAAAGGGCCATCTTGAGCCGGTGGTCTCGGATGTTGGTATAGCTTAGCTCACCAAAAGCCCCAGTCGCTGCATGAACTCGGTCATTCAATGAGTGCCGATCGCACGCGGTGAAGCCTGGTTCTATTAACGAATTTGAAAAGTATAACGGCGCGACCCACTGCGAAAGCCAACACCCACATAGCCGTTGCCGCTTCGTTGGATTTTCCGGCAGCTGGTTCTTCCGCCGTCAAAACCACGACACAAGGCGTTGTCTCTGATGTTCCATTGACCGCGACCTGACCTACTGCCGGCGCTGTATCGGAAGGTGCCGTTTGCCGCGTACCGGATTGTGTATCGCGTTCCTTTTGGGCCGATGTCCCCGCCGGAGGGCCGCACAACCCTCCCGACCTCGGTTTTACCTGAAATCAGCCGAGTGATTTCAGCCTTTGTCAAAGGTTTGCTCTGACTAAGAGCATCTACCGGCAGTATTAATAGCCCCGCAATCAAAACAAAATAGAAATTCTTAGCCATTAAACCCTCCTTCTGAAAAATCGCCAGAATAATGTTATGGCTTCGTCTTTAAAACCGTTGGATTTCTATATCGTGATGGGCTGGTATCTGCAACTGGCTTCACCGATCGCAGTCGATCGTAGAGCCACTATAAGAGGTTTTCGATTCCGTGTCGGCATGACCAGGCATCACGATACGTTGGCGGCCCTCTCAGGGGCTCCCGCCAGATACGTTACGGCTAGAAACGGCGCGTGCAGTGCAAAGTGCCAGATACAATAAAGGCGCGGCTTTGAAAGCCGCGCCCGATACTACAGTGAGTGGGTTGCGTCGGTTTACTCGACGATGGTGGCCACCACGCCGGCGCCGACGGTGCGGCCACCTTCGCGGATCGCGAAGCGAAGCTGCTCTTCCATGGCGATGGGCTGGATGAGCTCAACGTTAATTTCAACGTTGTCGCCCGGCATCACCATTTCGGTGCCCTCGGGCAGCGTCACGACACCCGTCACATCCGTTGTCCGGAAGTAGAACTGCGGACGGTAGTTGGTGAAGAACGGCGTGTGACGGCCACCCTCTTCCTTGGTGAGGATGTAGGCTGACGCCTTGAACTTGGTGTGCGGCGTCACCGAGCCCGGCTTACACAGGACCTGGCCACGCTCCACATCTTCACGGCCCACACCCCGCAGAAGAGCGCCAATGTTGTCGCCAGCCTGACCTTGGTCGAGGAGCTTGCGGAACATTTCAACACCGGTGACGGTGGTTTTGGTGGTGTCGCGGATGCCGACGATTTCCACCTCTTCACCCACCTTCACGATGCCGCGCTCCACGCGGCCGGTCACAACAGTACCGCGGCCGGAAATGGAGAAGACGTCTTCGATGGGCATCAGGAACGCACCGTCGATGGGACGCTCAGGCTCAGGAATATAGGCGTCCACCTCTTCCATGAGCTTCAGCACAGCGTCGTGGCCGATTTCCGCGTTGGAATCTTCGAGAGCTGCGAGAGCTGAACCCTTCACGATGGGGATATCGTCGCCCGGGAACTCGTAAGAATCGAGGAGCTCGCGCACCTCCATCTCAACAAGCTCCAAAAGCTCCTCGTCGTCCACCTGGTCGACTTTGTTGAGGAACACCACGATCGCCGGCACACCCACCTGACGCGCCAGCAAAATGTGCTCGCGCGTTTGGGGCATCGGACCGTCGGCTGCGGATACCACCAGGATCGCACCGTCCATCTGTGCGGCACCGGTGATCATGTTCTTCACATAGTCAGCGTGGCCGGGGCAGTCGACGTGGGCATAGTGGCGGTTTCCGGTCTCATACTCCACGTGCGCGGTGGAGATGGTAATGCCGCGCGCTTTTTCTTCAGGCGCTGCGTCGATCTGATCGTAAGCCTTGAATTCTGCGCCACCCGCTTCTGCCAACACCTTCGTGATCGCTGCCGTTAGCGATGTTTTGCCATGGTCAACGTGACCGATGGTGCCGATGTTCAGGTGCGGCTTATTACGCTCAAACTTCTCCTTCGCCATTGGCGATTCTCCACATTCCTCTTGGGTCTGGCGCTGTCGCTAGAGTCTGATGAAAAGGGCCGCCCGATCTCTCGAGCGGCTGGTTCTTATCACCGCCCGATCGGGTTGGCGATGATTATCAGGCGTATTTGGCCTGAACTTCTTGAGCAACCGCTTGTGGCACTTGCTCATAGTGGTCGAACTGCATGGTGTATTGTGCACGGCCCTGGGTCATGGACCGCAAGTTGGAGACGTACCCAAACATATTCGCAAGCGGCACGAACGCGTTGACAACGCTCGCAATTCCGCGGGTTTCAGTGCCTTGGATCTGGCCGCGGCGGGAGTTGAGATCGCCCATCACAGTGCCGGCGAACTCGTCGGGCGTCACCACCTCGACCTTCATGATCGGCTCCAGAAGTTTCGGGTTCGCCTTTTGCACAGCCTCGCGGAAGGCAGCGCGGCCGGCGATCTCAAAGGCGAGCACCGAAGAGTCCACATCGTGGTAGGCGCCATCAATGAGCGTCGACTTGATGTCGACCATCGGGAAGCCCGCAATCGGCCCCGATGACATCACCGACTGGATGCCTTTGTCGACACCGGGGATGTACTCCTTCGGCACCGCGCCACCCACAATGGTGGACTCAAAGACAAATCCTTCGCCCGGCTCGGTGGGCTCGATGGTGATCTTCACCCGCGCAAACTGACCTGTACCGCCCGTTTGCTTCTTGTGGGTGTAATCCACTTCGGCGTTGCGGGTGATGGTCTCACGGTAGGCCACCTGAGGCTGACCGATGTTGGCCTCGACCTTGAACTCGCGCTTCATGCGATCGACCAAAATATCGAGGTGGAGTTCGCCCATCCCCGAGATGATGGTCTGGCCGCTTTCAAAGTCGGTCTTGACCCGGAACGAGGGGTCTTCAGCTGCCAAGCGATTAAGCGCCAGGCCCATCTTTTCTTGGTCAGACTTTGTTTTCGGCTCGATCGCAATGTCGATCACCGGCTCAGGGAACTCCATGCGCTCCAAGATCACCGGCTTTTGCGGGTCGCACAGCGTGTCGCCCGTTGTGGTCTCTTTAAGACCCGCGAGCGCTACAATGTCGCCTGCGTAGGCGATCTTGATTTCTTCGCGGCTGTTGGAGTGCATTTGCAGCATCCGGCCGACGCGCTCGCGCTTTTCCTTCACCGTGTTCATCACACCGCTGCCCTGCTCCAACACGCCCGCGTAAAGACGGCAGAAGGTGAGCGTGCCAACGAACGGGTCGTTCATCACCTTAAAGGCAAGCATCGCCAGAGGCGTGTCGTCGGACGACTGAACGATGATTTCGTCGTCCGTCTTCGCGTCAATCCCTTTGATGGCGGCAACATCCACCGGCGAGGGCAAATAGTCGACCACCGCATCGAGAAGCGGCTGAACGCCTTTGTTTTTAAACGCAGAGCCCGTGAAGATCGGCGTGAAGGCCGTTTCGATGGTGCCCTTACGGATCAACGACTTCAGCGTTTCCTCATCGGGCTCATTGCCTTCAAGGTAAGCTTCCATCGCCGCTTCATCCATTTCGACAGCGGCTTCCACGAGCTTTTCGCGGTACTCTGCAGCCTTCTCCTGAAGGTCGGCAGGAATGTCGGTGTATTCGAACGTTGCGCCCAGGCTCTCACCATCCCAGATGATGCCTTGCATCTTCACAAGGTCGACACAGCCGGCAAAATCGCTCTCCGCACCGATAGGAAGCTGCATGACGATCGGCGTTGCGCCGAGGCGCTCTTCGATCATCTCCAGGCAGCGATAAAAATCGGCGCCGATCTTATCCATTTTGTTGACGAAGACCATACGCGGCACGGCGTATTTGTCGGCCTGCCGCCAAACCGTTTCGGTCTGCGGCTCAACGCCAGCGTTGGCATCGAGCAAGGCGATGGCACCGTCGAGCACGCGCAACGAGCGCTCCACTTCGATGGTGAAGTCCACGTGGCCCGGCGTGTCGATGATGTTGAGGCGCTTATCTTGCCAGTGGCAGGTGGTGGCAGCGGACGTGATGGTAATGCCGCGCTCTTGCTCCTGCTCCATCCAGTCCATGGTCGCAGCGCCGTCGTGCACTTCGCCGATCTTGTGGCTGCGGCCGGTGTAGAACAGGATCCGCTCAGTCGTGGTCGTCTTGCCGGCATCAATGTGCGCCATGATGCCGAAGTTGCGATAGTCTTCAATCTTGTGCGTGCGGGCCATTGTTCTCAGTCCGAGCGGGTTAAGACGGTGACGGGGTTTACCAGCGGTAGTGGGAGAAGGCGCGGTTAGCTTCGGCCATCTTGTGCGTGTCTTCCCGCTTCTTAACGGCGGTGCCGCGGTTGTTGGCCGCGTCGAGGAGTTCGCCCGACAAGCGGTCAACCATCGTTTTCTCGTTGCGCTTGCGCGCTGCGGTGATCAGCCAACGGATGGCGAGGGCTTGGCGGCGCTCTGGCCGCACCTCAACCGGCACCTGATAGGTGGCACCACCCACGCGCCGCGAGCGCACCTCAACCTGAGGCGACACGTTGGAGAGCGCGTCGTGGAACATTTGAACAGGGTCGGTGCGGGATTTGGCTTGGCACATGTCGAGCGCGCCGTAGACAATCTTCTCAGCGGCCGACTTCTTGCCGTCGTACATGATGGCATTCATGAACTTCGACAGCACCACGTCACCGAACTTGGGGTCCGGCAACACTTCCCGCTTTTCTGCCCTGTGACGTCGCGACATTCGTGTTCAATTCCCTATCGAGTGCGGCCGGACACGCGTGGACCGGCCCTTTCCGCCTCTTACAGCGGCACGCGTTTTAAATCGTCAATTTCCGTCGGGGTTGCATGAGGCGGAGACCACTTCACACGATTTCGCCCCATCGCCCCGGCACACCGCCAGAGCGTCTTCCCGTGCTGCGGCGAGCGTTGCGCCGCGGCCGTTGCCTTCTGCGCCTGTGTCGCGGTCGATGGCGACAGCGGCGCATCCCTGAACGTCAATGGGCGTTGGTGTGGCCATAGTCTCCGACACCGGCGCGCTCACCTCGCCCTCATCAGCATGGGCGCTGAGGGCGCCCACCACCAAAAGAGCGGCAGCGAGGATGGTGCCGGCGATCCGCATCATTTAGGCCGCTTGGCCCCGTACTTCGAGCGGCGTTGTTTGCGGTTCTTCACGCCTTGCGTGTCAAGAACGCCCCGCAGGATATGGTAGCGCACACCCGGCAAGTCTTTCACCCGGCCGCCGCGGATCATCACCACGGAGTGCTCTTGAAGGTTGTGACCCTCGCCAGGGATGTAGCCGATGACTTCAAAACCGTTGGTGAGGCGGACCTTGGCCACCTTACGCAGTGCTGAGTTCGGCTTTTTCGGCGTTGTTGTATAAACACGGGTGCACACACCGCGCTTTTGCGGGTTGGCCTCCATCGCCGGGACTTTGTTCCGCTTGACGGGCGCCACACGCGGCTTCCGAATCAGCTGGTTAATCGTCGGCATCAAACCTTCCTAATCCTCGGCGACATGGCGCCAGCGCCTAAGTTGGCGCAACTCTTGCGGCCCGTCGGCCAATGGACAAATGCGCCGGCCCGGTTCCCGACACTCGGCAACCAGGTGGCGCTGGCGTGAGTTCGCGAGGCAGCGGACGCAAAACTCGGAACCGGAACTCCAAACGGGGTTGCGGACGCGCGCAAACGGCCGCGAACGGCAACCACCTCTTCGGCCCGGCTGACATAGCTCCGTCACCCTGAAGCGTCAAGCCTCAACTCAAGAATGGGCACGCGTCGTGGACACAGCTTGGCGAGTTCACTGCGGTTCGGCTATGAGCATAGCGCGTTTGGGTGGGTGCTGAGCTGCAGCCGCCTTTCATGTGAGGGTCCAAGTCGATGCATTTGCCTCAACTCTTGCAGCTTCCGCTATCGGCGGCAGCCGTGGTGAGTGCGGAAAAGTCGTTTCGCAGAAACCCCGTCATCGGCTCGCGACGGCTCAACGCGCGCGGTCTGCACCGCGGGCGGGTGGTGGCTGCTGCGCGGCTGAGCGCCTGGCGACGGGCGCGCCTTGCGGGCCGCCTTGATCCTGACGAGCGGGCCCAGTTTGATCGCGATGGGTTCGTGATCCGGCAAAACGCCCTCCCCCCTGCCCTCTTCGACGCGGTGCAACACGAGCTTGCCACCGTCCCGCGCGATGCTTGGGAGCTGAGGCAGGGCCATGCCGCCAACAGAGTGATGCCGTTGCCCCCAAAAGCGGACGGGACGGCGATGGCAGCGCTGCGCGACTGGGTTGCCTCTCAAAGTGTGCGCGAACTGGTGGGTTATGCCGCCGGCAGAACAGGCCACATCCTCACCAGCCTTCAAACCATAGAGGTGAACCCGCTCGGCGGCGAAGATGACCCGCAGGCGATGCTCCACGCCGATACCTTTCATCCCAACGCTAAGTTCTGGCTCTTCCTCCACGATGTGGGGGCCGATGAAGGGCCGTTCTCGTATGTGCCGGGGTCACACATCCTCACCGATGCGCGGCTGGAGTGGGAGCATGCCCAAGCTCTCAATGCCGCCCAGGAGGGGAACGTCCACCATGCGGCGGGCTCCTTTCGACTGGCAGAATCGGGGTTAGGCGCGCTGGGCTACGGGGGGCTTCAGAGCTTTCCGGTGAAAGCGAACACTTTGGTGGTGGCTGATACGTTCGGCTTCCACAAGCGCACACCCTCTCAAAAACCCACGGTGCGGACAGCGCTTTACGGGATCTTGCGGCGCAACCCGTTCACGCCATGGAACGGGCTTGACCTTTATGACCTGCCGGTTCTGCGC
>JBCDLN010000068.1:0-15210 GCA_038745295.1 Pseudomonadota bacterium
CCGGTGATCTGCCTGCCCGGTCTCACCCGCAACACAAGAGACTTTGACGCCCTGGCCGATGCGCTCGCCGGCGACACGAGCGCCGGCCCTGCGATGCGCGTTCTGGGGCTCGATGCGCGCGGGCGCGGCGGCTCCACCCATGCCGATCCCGCCACCTACACAATCCCCCACGAACTTGGCGACCTTGTTGCCGTGCTCGATCACCTCAAGATCGATGAGGCGCGCTTCGTTGGCACGTCCCGCGGCGGGATTTTGACGATGGCACTCGCCATGACCGCGCCGGAGCGGGTGGAGCGTGCCGTCCTCAACGATATTGGCGCGCGCATTGAGCCCACTGGCCTCACGCGTATTGCCGGCGAAGTGGGCCAAACCATGGAATACCCGTCCTACGAGGTGTTGGCCCAGACCTTAGCCACCCGCCTCGGCCCCCAGTTTCCCCGCCTTGATGGGGACGATTTCATCCGCTTTGCCCACCAGGTGGCCTCGCCTCACAGCAACGGCGGCATCCGTTTTGACTATGACGAAAAGCTTGGCGATGTCTTCCAAGCCACGAGCGAGAGTGCCGCTGAGCCGGACCTTTGGCCCGCATTCGACGCCTTGGCGCGTCGCCCGGTCCTCATTTTGCGCGGCGTTCATTCTGACATTTTGTCGGCCGCCACGGTGGAAGCCATGCGGCGGCATGCGGGGGCTGTGGAGACCTACGTGGTCCCCGGCGAAGGCCACGCGCCTTTATTGTGGGACAGGCAAACCATTGAGCGCGTCAAAGTCTTCTTAAGCGCACCCGACTTCAACTAAGCATGCGACGGCGTGTGGCTCAATCCGCGCCGATGCGGGGGGCGGTTCGTGACAGGGCGAGGCTTTTTCGCACCAAATGCGGCGCGATTGACTCCGCGGCCAAACGCTACATCACAGCGCCGATTTGCCAAGGCACAAACTCATAGTCGCCGAGCCCTTGCGCTTCGGATTTACTTTTTTCGCCAGAGGCCACTTTGATAATGCGCTCATAGATTGCGCGGCCGACACTTTCCACCGTCTCCTCGCCAGTCAGGATCGGGCCTGCGTCCACGTCCATGTCTTCGTTCATCTTGGTGTAGAGTTCAGAGTTTGTGGCGATCTTTATGGTGGGGGCAGGCTTTGAGCCGAAGGCAGAGCCGCGCCCGGTGGTGAACACCACCACATTGCTCCCCGATGCGATTTGTCCTGTGACGGATGCTGGATCATAGCCCGGCGAATCCATGAACCCGAAGCCAGGCTCTGTCGCCTCCTCAGCGTACGCATAGACCCCTGTCAGCGGGGTGGTGCCACCCTTTGCAGCCGCGCCGAGCGACTTTTCTAAGATGGTAGAGAGCCCGCCCCGCTTGTTGCCGGGGGACGGGTTGTTATCCATCGAGCCCTGGTTGCGCGCCACATAGTCTTCCCACCATTTGATCCGCGCGATGAGCTTTTCGCCGATCTTGGGTGTCGCGGCCCGCTCTGCCAGAAGGTGTTCGGCGCCATAAATTTCTGGCGTTTCGGCGAGAAGACCCGTCCCCCCTTGGGCGGCCAGAAGATCGCATGCATAGCCGAGCGCTGGGTTGGCGGTGATCCCGGACCACGCGTCAGACCCCCCGCATTGAAGCGCTACGGTAAGCTTTGAGACTGGCGCAGGCGCGCGCTTGATCTCATTGGCGCGTGGCAGCATCGCTTCAATCTTGGCGATCCCGGCTTCGACTGTGCGCCGTAGGCCCGCAACATCTTGAATGTTCATGGTGTTGAACAGCGGACCTTGCTTCAAACCATACGCTTCCAGCAGCCAATCGATCTGGTTGATCTCGCAGCCGAGGCCCACCATCAACACACCCGCATGGTTGGGGTGGCGGGCATAGCCCCACATGGTCCTTTGAAGGGCTGCGAACCCATCGCCGGAGCCGGCCATTCCGCAGCCGGTGCCGTGGGCGAACGCCACCACACCGTCCACGTTGGGGTAGGGCGCGAGGCGCTCGGGCGTAAAGTGGGCGGCAATCTTGTGGGCGGCGGTCGCCGAGCAGTTCACGCTAGTGAGAACGGCAATGTAATTCCGGGTCCCGACCTTACCGTTTTCGCGGTGAAAGCCGAGAAAGGTGTCCTCCGCCGTCGGGGCCGGCGGCGGGCGCAAGTTGTTGCAGAAGCTGTATTCAAAGTCGGTGGCGCGGAAGGCCAGGTTGTGATCATGGACATGGTCACCGGCCGCAATGTCGCTCGCCGCATAGCCGATGATTTGGGCGTACTTGCGCACCGGGTCGCCTGCCTTGAGCGCGCGGGTGGCAATCTTGTGCCCGCGCGGGATCAGCGCGTTGGTGGTGCAGTCTTCCACGGCGGCGCCGGCTTCCAGCGGCCGCGTGGCGGTGACCACATCATCATCCTCATTGAGACGAACGAACGTGTGCATGGCGACCTCCGGCAGAACCGACTAGCACAAGCGCGCCGCCCACACACCGCCCGCTGTCGCTAAATCAGCACCTGCGTCAACTGAGGGAAGAAGAGGACCAGCGCCAGCACAAACAGCTGGAGACAGATGAACGGCAAGAAGCCTTTAAAGATGTCTGTGAGCGAGATATGGGGCGGCGCCACGGATTTGAGGTAGAACGCTGCGGGCCCAAAAGGTGGTGACAGGAATGACACCTGCATATTCACGCAGAACAAGATGCCAAACCAAATCCGCGCCTCTTCCGGCGTCAGCCCCAAGTCGAGGCCCAAGACGATCGGCAAGAAGACGGGCATCACCAGAAGAACGATCCCCACCCAGTCCATCAGTGCGCCGAGCACCAAGAAAATCCCCATCATGATGAGGATGACCACAAAGGGCGTCAGCTCAGACCCGGTGATGAGGCCTGCCACGTAGGCTGGGCCGCCGGCGATGGAGTAGGCGCCAGCAAGCGCGGTGGCCCCAAACGTCACCATCAAAATCGTGCCCGTGGAGCGGAACGTGCGCTGCAACGATTGGTAGAGGAGCGACCAGGTGAACTCCCCGCGCAGCGTAATGAAAAGGAGCACTGCCACCACGCCCATGCCGGCCGCTTCGGTGATCCCCGTCACCCCGCCATAGATGGAGCCCAGCACCACAAACACCACCACAAGCGGCGCCACGAGCCCCTTGCCCATGTTCCAAGCCTCTTGAACGCGCTTGAGGCCCATCGTCGCCAGCATGGCAGCCGTTAAGATGACAGCACCGCCCACAAAGTAGGCCACATCCGTCATCGGGTCGGCCACCAACAGCCCCGTCTCCCGCGCGCCGAAGTTGGATTGCATCAGCACCAAGAAGCCCGCCACCATCGAGCCACCCACAACAAGGGTGATCAGGAACGCCAAAAACCGCACCGGCTTTGCCCAACCGGTCATATCGTCATCGGTGGGTTCGGGCAGCGGCGCCAGGGATGGGTTCAGCTGGGTGCGCACGACAATGTAGATGAGATAGCAGGCGGCCAGAATGAAGCCTGGCACAAACGCTGCGGTGAAGAGCTTCTGGATCGAGGTTTCCGTCACCAGCCCGTAGATGATCAACACGATCGAAGGCGGGATCATCGTTCCCAGCGAGCCCGATGCGCAGATGGTGCCGATGGCAAGGTTCTGATTGTAACCCAGCCTCAGCATCTGCGGGAGTGCGATGAGGCCCAGGAGCACCACCTCGCCGCCAATAATGCCCGACATGGCCGCCATGATGATCGCCATGATGGCGGTCACCAACGCAATCCCGCCTCGGGTCCTCGACAGCCAAATGTTGAGGGAGTTGTACATGTCCTTGGCAAGGCCTGACCGCTCCAACAGCGAGGCCATGAAGATGAACAGAGGCACCGAGATAATGACGTAGTCCGTCATCAACCCATAGATGCGCTGGGAAAGGACCGAGAACGGCCCGGTACCAAACGAGCGGAACAAAACGTCCGGTCCAAAGCGCAAGTAAAGCACCACAACGGCCAGAATGCCCGATGCGAACCCCAGCGGCATCCCGATCGCGAGCAAAAAGATGATGCCCACGAGGAGCCAGACCGAGAGCTCCGCCACCCCCATGCCGGAGACTTTGGGCAAGGTGTCGAACGCGGACCAAAAGGCATCGCGCACCGGCTCTGTGTTAGGCCCTGTCGACACGTCCGGCGGGAACACAAAGATGAGAAGCACCAGAGATGCTGACAGGAAGATGGCCGCCAGCAGGTCTTCTTTACGCACCGACAGGTAGAAGAACCAGCCTATGGAGACCAAGAGCAGCGCGAGCCATGGGTTGAATGGCATGAGTTCTGTCATTGCGATGCTCGTGGCTTTTTTGTCAGATTTTCTGGTGTGAGCACTTAGTCGTGCCGGTCGCTGGCCGTCTCCGCATAAGAGTGGCGAAGCTCTTTGGCGACATCGTCAGCACCCTCCGGCGCCGGCGAATCATTCCAGTCGGTGATCAGGTTGGAAATCGCCTGCAAAATAATGAGGCCAGAGATGACTAGGATGGCTGGTTTCATCGTCGCCGGGATGGGTGGATCCCAAGCTGTGCCAAAGGTTTCCCAACGCCAATACTTAGCGACCGCCTCGTTATAGCCGCCGTGGATGACCATGGCGCCGAAGATCACGATGCAGATTGCCGAGATGAGGTCAAAAATGCGCTGCAACCAGCGGGGGACAATGTCGTAAAGGAGCGTAATACGAATGTGGGCGCGCTGCTGTAACACATAGAGCGCGCCCAAAAGGTAGATGAACCCGCCGATCCATAGGCTCATCTCATTCACCCACCACGTGGGTTTTTCAAAGAAGTAGCGCATGACCACTTCGTAGAACATAATCGAAACAATCACCGCCACGAGAACCATGCCAACCCGGCTGATGCCGAGGCTGATATAGTCAATCGCACTCTTGGGCGGTGTTTCGATCATGGAGTCTCCCTAAACTTCAGACCGCTTTTTCGCCGTCTTGTTGCCCCGCATGGTGCGAGAATTTTGGCGTCCGGGCAACGAACACAATGTCCGTCCGCCGCCCCGACACAGTGTCGTGCAACTGCGTGCCGATCAAGCACTAAATCGCAGATGCGGTCAGCCCCTTATTGCGAGGCAAGGCCGATTTTCTGTTGAAATTCTTTGTGCTTGGCGACGATTGCCTTAGCCGCATCGGTGGTGGCGAAGTCTTCCCAAGCGGCGACTGAGGCGGCGCGGAAGGCTTTGCGGTCCGCATCGCTCCAGTTGTGAAGCGTCACACCGGCGGCGGCGAGTTCGCCCGCGGCACGCTGCATGTCCACCTGGAAGTCCAGTGTGGTGCGGAAGGAGAGCTTTTGCATCGCCACTTCGATGATGCGCTGAATATCTTCAGGCATCCCGTTCCAAACATCAAGATTGAAGGCCAGATGGTCGGCCGGCATGGAGTGGAAGCCGGGATAGGTGGCGTGCTTCACCACATCATAGATGCCGATGGATTGGTTGGTGGACAGGTTTGATGCATCCGCCCCTTCGATGATGCCCGACTCCAGCGCGGTGAAAACTTCCGTAAAGTCCATCACAATGGGGGACGAACCCATGTTGGCAAAGATCTTGGTCTGCATCCCGGGAGGCGAGCGGAATTTCCAGTCTTTCAACGAATCCGGCCCGTCGAGCGCCGTTGAAGAAGAGAGCGACTCCTGTCCGGGGATCCACCAGCCCACCAGGAACATGTTGTATTCGGCATAAAGTTCGCGAGCCGCCTCAAGGCCGCCGCCGTTGTAGAGGAAAGCATACATTTGCCACGGCGTGTCGTAGCCGCCCATGGGGTCGCCCACGAATTGGAAGGCGGGATCCTTACCGGTTTGGTAGGCGCCGCCAGTCATATCGCCATCCAAGATGCCGTTGATGGCGGCATCAAAGGTCTCGGTCGACTTCACCACGGCTGATGAATAAAACGGCTCGACCGTGATGCGCCCGCCGGACATCGTCTGAATGTCATCGAAGAAGATGGCGGCGTTTTTGCCGTTGCCTGATTCGGCTGAGAAGTGGGTTTGGATGCGCAGCGTAAATTCGTCTGCAACCGCGCCTGTGGTGGCGAGCGCCGCAACAGCGGCCCCGGCAAGGAGAGTGCGAATCATTGAGTGTCCTCCCGTGTGCGACCGCTCACGGCGATCGCTGATCCTGATTTTCGGGCCGGCACGCTAGCCAACCCGCATCGCCGTCGCAACCGCTCGTTTCCTTTCCATCAACCGTAAGGCGCTTGCATCCGGGTGAACTTCTCAGCAAAACTAGAACGAACCCGAAACATCGGGTGGGGCACATCTTAAGGGAAGCACCGTGATGTCACTGCGCGAAATCGCCGACCGCTTGGTCGAAGCCAACCGAAACGGCACGGTCAATGAGCTACTCAACACCGACTATGCTGAGGACGCCGTCTCCATCGAAGCGTTTGCGATGGACCCGTCGCGGGGCCGCGAAGTCAAAGGGCTTGAGGGCATCCATGGCAAACAAGCCTGGTGGAACGAGACCATGGAAACCCACGGCGGCAGTGTGGATGGCCCCTATTTGCATGGCGATGACCGCTTTGCCGTCATCTACGAGGTCGACGCCACCAACAAAGTGAGCCAGCAGCGATTGGCACTCAAAGAGGTCGCCATTTACACCGTGGCGAACGGCAAAATTGTTCGCGAAGAGTTCTACTACACCATGTAGAGCTAGGCGGCGGGGGCTGTGGCCTGTTGCGGTGCGGCGGCTCCTGCGCGCTCATAAGTGATGGTCTCAAAGCGCATGTCGCGCCCGTCAAAAATCAGCAGGCGACCCACAAGGGGGGTGCCGAAGCCTGTAATGAGCTTCAGCACCTCATTCGCTTGGAGGCTCCCGATCACACCGGTGACGGCGCCCAAGATGCCCACCCTTGCGCACGCATCCACGTCCGTCTCGTCAGGCGTTTCGGGAAAGAGGCACCGGTACGTGGGGTTCAAGAGGCCATCGGCACGGGTTTCATAGGGGATCAATGTGGTGAGGTGCCCGTCAAAGCCATGGACGGCTCCGCTCACAAGGGGGACACGGTGGGCCGCCGCCGCGTCGGCAACAGCATAACGGGTGAGGGCATTGTCCGAGCCATCGGCGACCACGCTCGCCCCTTCAAAAAGCCGCGCGCTGTTGTCGTGGCAAAAACGTTCAGCACAGAGTTCCACGGTGACATGGGGGTTAATCTCACGGACGGCGTCGGCAGCGCTTTGGGTTTTCTGCCGACCCACATCGTCAGTCTTGTGGATGATTTGCCGCTGGAGGTTGGATAGGGCGACTTTATCATCGTCCACGATGCGCAGCGTCCCCACGCCCGCAGCGGCAAGATAAGCAATGAGCGGGGAGCCGAGCCCGCCCGCCCCAATCACCACAACCCGCGCCGCTTTCAGCGCCTGCTGGCCAGGCCCTCCGACGCCTGCAAGCACCAAATGGCGGGCGTAGCGCTCAACCTCGTCGGCTGAAAAGCTCATCGGCCGGTGGATCCAAAGCCGCCGCTCCCCCGCGCAGTCTCATCAAGGGTGTCAACGGCGACCAGGCTTGCCCGCGTGACCGGTGCGACCACCAACTGCGCCACGCGTTCACCCCGCGCGATGGTGAAGGGCTCATCGGAGAGGTTTATGAGCAGCACTTTGATTTCGCCCCGATAGTCGCTGTCGATGGTGCCGGGGCTGTTGAGCACTGTCACACCATGGCGGGCGGCTAGCCCTGACCGGGGCCGAACCTGCGCCTCATACCCGTGAGGCAAACCAATCTGAAGGCCAGTGGGCACGCTCCCCCTCTGCCACGGGCCAAGGGTGAGCGGTGCGTCGGCCGGAAGGGCTGCCGGAATATCGAGCCCCGCGGCCCCGTCTGTCGCATACTTCAGGGAAAGTCCCTCACCATGGGGGAGCTGTGATACCGGCACCTTGATCATGAGCCACCCATAACAAAGCGGGCCCGTCCGGCAAATATGGCCCGCCCCCCGGAAGGAACAACGAGATGATCGAAGAACCCGTTAGCCTCACCATCGCGCGCACGCTCCGCCGCCCGACAGATGCGCAGATCGAAGCGTTTCAGGGCGTGCCCACATCGTTCGTGGCTGACGCGATGGGTGGAGGCGGTGCCCTCTCGCCAGACATTGCGCCGCTCGGCGGGGGGCGGGACCTTGCGTGCGTTGCCGCTGGCCCGGCCCACACCGCCGACAACGGGCCTGCCGATGCCCTTGCCACCTTCGCTGCCCTCAATCTGATGTGCGCTGGGGATATTGTGGTGGCAGCCTTCGGCGCCCATCAAGGGTGTGCGGCTGCGGGGGACCGCGTGTTGGGGATGGTCGCCAACAGTGGGGGCGGCGGGTTCGTGACCGATGGGCCTGTGCGCGACTATGCCGGCATTGTTGCAGCTGGCGTTCCTGTTTGGTGCACGGGGATTACGCCATCATCGCCCTTTGCCAGCGGACCTGGGCGCGTCGGGCTACCGGTCTCACTCGGCGGCCGCACCGTGGAAAACGGCGATATGATTGTGGGCGATCGTGATGGGGTCGTTGTGGTGCCATTTATGGAGATCGACGCGGTCATTGAGCGCCTTGAACACATCAAAACGCTCGAGGCGAAGCTTGATGCTGAGGTGGCCGCAGGGCGCAAACACTTCGACCATGTCGCGGCAATGCTCAACACCAATGCAACCCGCTACGTGGACTGACCCACCCCAAGCCTTGCCGCAAGATAGGCCACCAACCGGTCGGCCACGTCTCGCTTGGTGAGGCGGGGCCAGGCTTCCTCACCGTCGTCTGAGACAAGGTGGATGGTGTTGAAGTCTTCGCCAAAAACACCCTTCGAGACATCATTGGCTAAGATGATGTCACAGCCCTTTCTGAGCCGCTTTGCCTTGGCGTTGGCGATGACGTTTTCGGTCTCGGCGGCAAAGCCCACGAGCGTCCCGGGCCTTTGAGGGTGCCGGGCGATGGTGGCCAGAATGTCGGGATTGGGGTGAAGGGTGAGCGTGGGTGGTCCTGCGTCAGTTTTCTTCAGCTTGTGGGTCGCGGGCTCAACGTGCCAGTCCGCAACGGCAGCGGCCATGATGGCAATGTCGGCCGGCAGCGCGGCGGTGACGGCGTCCAGCATCTGGCAGGCGCTTTCCACGGCGATGAGATCGACGCCTTCGGGCGGCGCGATGGCGACAGGCCCGCTGATGAGGCTCACCCGGGCGCCGGCGGCGGCTGCCGCTTCGGCAATGGCATGCCCCTGCCGACCCGAAGAGCGGTTCGCGATATACCGTACAGGGTCGATGGGCTCGTGTGTGGGTCCAGAGGTCACCACCACATGCCGGCCCATCAGGGTGGACGGCGGTGGCGACAGGAGGCGCATTACCCGCTCCACAATGGCCATCGGTTCAGCCAGCCGGCCGACCCCGGCTTCACCGCTTTCGGCCATTTCGCCGGCTTCGGGTCCCACCATATGGACGCCGCGCTTCAAAAGCTGAGCCACATTGCGCGTGGTGGCGGGATGGGACCACATGGCAGGGTTCATGGCAGGCGCGACAAGGATGGGCGCCCGGGTGGCGAGGAGCGCGGCCGTTGCAAGGTCGCCGGCAAGTCCCATCGCCATCTTGGCCAAAAAATCAGCGCTCGCCGGCGCGACCAAGACGAGATCAGCGTCGCGCGCGAGGCGGATGTGGCCAATCTCCCGTTCTTGGTCGAGGTCGAAAAGGTCGGTCAGGACCGGGGCGGATGACAGCGCGCCCACGGAAAGCGGTGTCACGAACGCCTGGGCAGCCTCCGTCATGATGACGGGGGTTTGATGTGCGTGTTCGCGCAGCCTGCGGATTACCTCAAGCACCTTATAGGCGGCAATGCCGCCTGAGATCACAATGAGGATCCGCGCCACTGTGGCCCTTTAGAAGGTGCGGCTGAACTGGGTGGGGGCTGGCGCAATCTGCTTGGCCGTGCCGCCCGATACTTCGTAAACCGCCAGGCCGCGCTGGGAGAGGCCATCACTCGTCAGCCGGAAGACGCCGTCAACCCCGATAAAGCCGTCACTCGACTGGAGGGAGGCTGCCTGGAAGGCACCCGGTCCGCGCGCACCAACGAGGCCGTTGGCCAGCAGCGTCGCATCATAAACGAGTGAGGCGGTGCGCGGTGGCACGCTGCCAAAACGGGCCTCGTAGCGCTTGGAAAAGGCGTCGTAACCGCCCTTTTGGGGACCGGGGAACCACGATCCATCAAGGCCCGCTGCGGATATGACGGCAGGGTTATCCCATTGACCGCTTCCCAAAAGGCGTGCGTCGAGCCCTTGCGCCCGCAGCGCTCTGGCAACGTTGGCGGGGTCGTCACCGCCGCCCGGGACGAAAAGCGCTTCAAAAGGGCCGCGGGCGGATAGGGCGGTGACAGCAGCATCAATCCCGTCTTCGCCATAGCGCTCAACGCCGATGACCCGCCCGCCTGCTGAGGCAACGCTTTCGCGAAACGCTGCCTCCATGACGAGGCCGTAGCCATTATCAGGAACAAGCGCAGCGAACGCTTTCACCCCGCGCTCACCGGCGAAGGAGACAATTCGGCTCGCGTCTTGCCGTGGTAAAAAGCTGAGAAGATAAACGCCCCGGCCGGTGACGCTGGCATCGGTCGAAAACGCGATGACGCGCACGCCCGCGGTGCGTGCAGGTCCTGACGCCCCTGCAACAGCTGGCGAAAAGACAGGGCCCATAATCAGCTGTGCGCCGTTGCTGATGGCTGCCTCTGCGGCCGCACGGGCTTGATCGCTTTCGCCTCCCGTGTCGAGGACAATGATACGCACATTGTCCTGCCCCACCTCTTCAAGGGCGAGTTCGGCAGCATTTTGAAAGGATTGCGCCAGAGTGCTGGCGCTGCCGCCTCCCGAAATCGGTAAGAGCATGGCCGTTGTGATCGCGCCGTCGCCGATCACCCTTTGCTCAGTCGCCAGGGAGCTTGCTCCCCCCACAATGGCCGGCGCTGTGGGGACTTCGCCCACGCCCGCGCACCCCGCTGCAACAACGCAAAGGCTGGCTGCGATGACGCTCAGTCGTTTGATCATGGCTTGTCTCTTGCCCACAGGGCCATCCTCTACCATTGATCGCGCTGGTTTCAAGGTGGGGGGAATAATGGGTGAGCGGACCTTCGTGATCGACGGGGTCGTGATCGAGGCGGCTGCCGCGTTGCCAGGCCTTCATGTGGTGGCAACGCCCATCGGCAATTTGGGCGATATCACCTTGCGTGCTCTGAAGACACTTGCGGGGGTGGATCGTGTCGCCGTGGAGGATACGCGCCATTCAGGCCGGCTCCTCTCCCACTTTGGCATCAAAGTGCCGCTGTTGCGTTATGATGAGCACAGTGCGGCGTCACAGCGCCCCAAAATCGTGTCTGTGTTGGAGGGGGGCGGTTCGGTGGCCCTCATTAGCGACGCGGGAACGCCGTTGATTTCCGACCCCGGCTTTCGCCTCCTCGTTGAGGTGCGCGCAGCTGGCCATGCCGTCCACGCTGTGCCTGGACCCTCGGCTGTCGTGGCCGCGCTGAGCGTGGCGGGTCTTCCCACCGACGCGTTTTTCTTCGCCGGCTTCTTGCCGCAAAAGTCCCAAGCCCGTCAGCGGCGGATCAAGATGCTTAAAGATACCCCCGCCACGCTATGCTTTTATGAGGCGCCCCATCGGTTGAGCGCTGCCCTTGATGATTTATGCGCCGAACTGGGGCCGCGGGACGCGGTTGTGGCACGCGAACTCACCAAGCGGTTCGAAACGGTGGACCGGGACCCGCTCGACCGTTTGGCCGCGCGCTACCGCAACGAGGCTGTGAAGGGGGAGATCGTGATCTTAGTCGCACCGGCTGAGGCCAGTGTTGCTGACGAAGCCCAAGCGACGGCCCTTTTGGAAGAGGCGTTAACGCGCATGCCAGCAAGCGCTGCCGCACAAGACGTTGCCCAGCGCACAGGCCTCAACCGGCGCGATCTTTACCGCATGGCCATAGCGCTCAAGGCGCCGACGTCTTAGAGCACGATCCGCTCAGTTTGAAGCAAGCTGAGCGGATGAAAACGTGCTCGCCCCTCAAGAGCGCGCATGTTTTCCTCGCTCGATCTGATCGAGATCGAGATCGAGCGAGACATGCGCTAGTGAGGGCGCCCGGACGCCCCTCACCTTAACGCGCCCAAACGCACCATCGCCGTTCCCCCGTCACGGGGCGCATCCGGCTTAGTAAGGAGACGTATCATGGCCACCATCTTGGTGCAGATGGACCCCATCGGCGGCATCAACATTAAAGGCGATTCCACCTTTGCCCTTCTGCTGGAGGCCCAAAGGCGCGGTCACACGCTTTTACACGCCACACCAGAGCGGCTCAGCTACCGAAATGGGGCCGTTGCCACCCGCGCCGAGCCGCTGACGGTGCGCGATGCCGTTGGCGAGCACGCCGTTCTTGGCGAGCCTGAAAAACTGCCGCTCAGCGAGGTCGACGCGGTCCTTTTGCGCCAAGACCCACCCTTTGACATGGCCTACGTCACCTCCACGCATCTTTTGGAGCTGTCCGGCGCGTTGGTGGTGAACGATCCGGCCGGGGTGCGAAACGCCCCGGAAAAACTTTATGTGCTCGAGTTCGCCGATCTTATGCCCGATACCCTCATCAGCCGGGACCGGGCCGAAATTGCAGAGTTTAAGGCGCAGTACGGCGACATTGTCGTCAAACCCCTCTACGGCAACGGCGGCGCGGCGGTCTTTAAGATCGGCGCTGACGATCCCAACCTCAACGCGCTTCTTGATGTCTTTGACACAATGTTCCGGGAGCCGGCTGTCGTGCAGCGGTTTTTGCCCAAAGTGACCGAGGGCGATAAACGGATCATCCTCATTGACGGTGAATTTGCAGGGGCCATCAACCGTGTGCCGCCCCAAGGGGAAATTCGCTCCAACATGGTACGCGGCGGCGCAGCAAACCAAACCGATCTCACCGAACGGGAGCAGGAAATATGCGCCCGGGTCGGGCCTCAGTTGAAGACGATGGGCCTTCTGTTTTCGGGCCTTGATGTGATCGATGGGCATCTCACCGAAATCAATGTCACGTCACCCACAGGGATCCGCGCCGTGGAGGCTTTGGGCGGACCTGATGTGGCGGGAATGTTTTGGGATGCTGTCGAGCGCCGTATGGGGTGAACCGCCTTGGAGCGCGCGGCCGATCATCATCATGGCGGCGAGCGTGACCCGGCGGGTGCACCGCGTCAAACCGCTGCGCGGTTCCTCCACGTTGTTTCGGCCGGGCGTTGCCCGGTGACACGGTGCACCCGCCGGGTCAGAGCGAACGCATGATGGCTCCGGAGGAACATGATCGGGTCCTGATTCACCAGAGGAACATGGATTGGTTTTCCGGGCAGCGCGGGCTCACAGAAACGGGCGGCGTAGCTCGTAAAGGGCGAGAGCTGTCGCGACGGCAAGGTTGAGACTGTCGGCCGCGCCAACCATGGGAATTTTTGTAAGGGTGGTGCATTTTTGGGCGAGTTCATCGGTCAGCCCTGCCTGCTCGGTGCCCATCACCAGGAGTTGCGGCTCTTGGGGGGCGATGGCACGAATGTCTTTACTGGCGGCAAGATGGGTGCCGATGATCTGGCCCTGCCAGCGCGCCACAAACGCTCCGAACTGAGCGCTATCGGCCCGGGCTAGGGGCACGTGGAAGATGGACCCCATGGTGGCGCGCACCGTCTCAACGCCAAAGGGATCAGCGGCTGGCCCCACAAGGATCAGACCCGATGCGCCAACAGCATCGATGGTGCGGATGATGGTACCCACATTGCCAGGATCGCGCGGCGCTTCAAGGGCAACGAGGGTCCCGCCGGTCATCGCGTTGAGCGCTGTAAAGCGCTGATCGAAAACGCCGATCATGGTCTGCGGATTGTCACGCCGGGAGAGCTTTTCCATCACCGTGGCGTTGGTAAAGATCACATCAGACCCTGCCGCACGCACCTTGGCGGCAAGCTGTGCCTGGTGGCCCTCACTGCCCGCTGCCTGGAGGGCAAACACCATCTGAGGCCACCAACCGACGCTGAGCGCATCCTCGATGAGCTTTTGCCCTTCAGCCAGGAAGAGCCCGCTTTCGTTGCGCGCTTTTCGGGCCTGCAACGCCCGTGCTGCCTTGATCGTGGGGTTGGCCGTCGAGGTGATTTCTTTGACTGTGCCGGCCCGGCTCATAGGGACCGCCACTCGGCATACATGGAGGTTGGGAGGAGGGCGCCTGACCCATCGCGCACCACAAGCTCGCCCGTTTCAATGGCGCCCCCATAGGGTGCGAGCGCTGCCTCGAGAGCGCGGGAGACGGCAAGGGCCGAGGCGCGGATCGCATAAGCGGTGAGTGTCACAAGGCGGGCATTGTCCGACAGGAGGTGTCCAAGATCGGCGAGGAGGGGCGGCAGATCGTCAAAAAGGTTCCAGACTTCGTTTTTGGGGCCTCTGCCGAATTTGGGCGGGTCAAGGAGGATGGCATCGTAGCGTCGGCCGCGGCGCACCTCGCGGGCCACGAATTTTGAAGCATCGTCGCAAATCCACCTGATCGGCACGTCGGTGAGGCCCGATGCCTCCTGGTTTTCCCGCGCCCATTGGATGGCCTTTTTGGACGCATCCACATGGGTCACCCGTGCCCCCTTAGCGGCCAGAAACAACGATGCTGCTCCCGTATAGCCGAACAGATTGAGGACCTCAGGGCCGTCCATGTCCTGGAGGGCGTTTGCGGCGGCCTGCCAATGGGGGCGCTGTTCGGGGAAGAGGCCAATATGGCGATTGGACGTGAGGCGGCACATCATGGTGATGGGCCCGATGGCGACAGAAAAGTCATCAAGCGGGCCGCTCCACCGACCGGGCCCGTCGTCCTCCGCCACCCCCTCGAACCGGGCTGAAGCGGTTTGCCAAAGCGCAGGCGCGGTCTTGGGCCACATGGCTTGGGGTTCGGGGCGGATGAGGCGGACGCCACCGAAGGCCTCAAGCTTTTGGCCCTCACCGCAATCGAGGAGCGCATAGTCGGGCCATGCCTCGGCAATGCGCACACTGAGCGCTGGGCTGAGAAGATGTTTGCTCACGCTGGGCGCCCTTCACTGGTGGGCGCCCAAAAACACTGTCTTGCCAGCACGCCGCCGCCCTTAGATGGTGCAGCCTTCCGGAGGTGGTGGGACAATCTGATGGAGTTTTGCGGCCGGCAGTTCGTCAAGGGTGCACGCGGGCCTGTTCTTGAGGCTCTGACCGATCAAGCGACCCTTGCCGATTGCTTTGATGGGGTGAGAGCGGTGAAGGGGGATACCGTCACGGACGCTGAGCAGCG